>NZ_BAAAQN010000008.1:0-232306 GCF_039531695.1 Catenulispora yoronensis | reverse complement strand
ACAACGCCGCACTCCGCCAGGTCGCCAACCGCCTCGTCGGGATCCTGCACGGCTGCCTGAAAACCGGCACCCTCTACGACGAAGCCACCGCCTGGACAAACCAGCACGAACCCATCACCACTTGACACCCCTAACTCCAGGGATGTCTTTGACTTTCGGGGTTGCCTCACCCCCTCCGAAAAACCGTCACCACCGCCGCCCCACCCAACCCCACGTTATGCGCCATCCCCACCCGAGCCCCCTCAACCTGCCGACCCCCCGCCGTCCCCCGCAGCTGCCACGAAATCTCCGCGCACTGTGCCAACCCCGTCGCCCCCAGCGGATGTCCCTTCGAAATCAACCCACCCGAAGGATTCACCACCCACCGACCCCCATACGTAGTACCCCCATCAGCCACCAACTTCCCGCCCTCCCCTTCTCCGCACAACCCCAACGCCTCATACGTAATCAACTCATTGATCGAAAAGCAATCATGCAGCTCAATCACATCCACATCCTCCGGCCCCAACCCCGACACCTCATACACCCGCCGCGCAGCATCGCGAGTCATCGGCCGCCCGACCACATCAATACACGAACGCGTCTCGAACGCCTCCGCCGTATCAGTAGCCATAGCCTGCGCGACGACCTCCACCGCCTGCTCCCCCAACCCCCACTCCTCAACGAACCGCTCGCTGACCACCACCGCCGCGGCCGCCCCATCCGACGTCGGTGAACACTGAAGCTTCGTCAACGGCCGATGGATCTCCTTAGCCTCCAGGATCTCTTGTACCGAGTACTCATCCTGGAACTGCGCGTTCGGGTTGTGCACCGAGTGCCGATGGTTCTTCGCCGCCACCATCGCCAACTGCTCCGCAGTCGTCCCATACCGCTCCATATGCTCCCGCGCCGCGTCGCCGAAGATCTGCGCGGTCGGGGGCGTCGGCTCGAACCCGTGCAGCTCAGCCATCAGCGTGTAGTGCCGAGCCAGGGGCGAAGCGTTGAAGTCATCGTTGTTCATCCCACCCCCGAGCGCCCCCCTCTTCATCTGCTCGAACCCCAACGCCAACACACAATCGTTGAGCCCTCCAGCCACCCACTGCACGGCCATCATCAACGCGGTCGACCCCGTCGCACAGTTGTTGTTGACGTTGTAGACCGGCACCCCCGTCAACCCCAGCTCATACGCCGCCCGCTGCCCACACGTCGAAGGCCCGAAGACGTACCCGGCAGCAACCTGCTCGACCTGCTCGTACCGCACACCGGCATCACCCAGAGCAGCCGTCCCCGCCTCACGAGCCATGTCGAAGTAGCGCCACTCCCTCGTCTCGGGCTTCTCGAACTTCGTCATCCCGACGCCGACCACATAGACCTTGCTGCTCACAGCTGCATCCCTCCTTCAGGCGATCCAAAAACGAACTGAGACTCCAGCCTCAGCCCCATGCCTCAGTCCCGCGGCAGCCCAAGAATCCGCTCCCCGATCACGTTGAGCTGCACCTCCGTCGTCCCACCAGCAATCGTCAAACACCTGCTCGACAGAAACGCCTGCGTCCACCCAGCCGCAGCCCCGGCCTCCTCAGTCGCCCCACCAGCCCCGAGCAACTCCAACCCAAGCTCCGCGACATCCTGCGCAAGCTGCATCGAAATCAGCTTCCGAATACTGGCCTCAGGCCCCTGCTCCATCCCCGACAGCTGCCGCAACGTCGTACGCATCCCCAGCAACGCCGCCGACTGCCCCTGACAAACCAACTCCCCGAGCCGCTGCCCCGTTGTGGCATCAACCCCCGCCCCCGCCCCCGACCGCGCCGCCGCAACCGCACCCAACAACCCCTCCAACGACCCACCCAACACCGGCCCCGAAGCCAACGACACCCGCTCGTTCCCCAACGTGTTCCGCGCCAACGGCCACCCCCCATTCACCTCCCCAACCACCAGCTCATCCGGCACGAACACCCCATCCAAAAACACCTCGTTGAACATCGACGCACCCGTGATCTCCCGCAACGGCCGCACGTCCACGCCCTCGGACTTCATGTCGACGAGGAAGTACGTGATCCCCTCGTGCTTCGGCTTCTCAACGTCCGTCCGCGCGATACAGATCGCCCACTGCGCGAAGTTCGCCACCGACGTCCACACCTTCTGCCCATCGAGCCGCCAACCGCTCCCGCCCCCGCCCTCACCGTCACCCTCAACCCGCGTCGCCCGCGTAGTCAGCGCCGCCAAATCCGACCCCGCCCCCGGCTCACTGAACAACTGGCACCAAACAATCTCGCCCCGCAACGTCGGCAGCACGAACCGCTCGCACTGCTCCTCAGTCCCGTACTTCACCAGCGTCGGAACCGCCCAGTTCCCAATCACGATGTCCGGCAGCCTCACCTTCGCAGCAGCCATCTCCTGCGCGATGACGATCTGCTCCGCCGGACCGGCCGCCCGGCCATATGGCTCAGGCAAATACGGCGCCGCATACCCAATCCCCGCCAACTCCCGACGCTGCTCAGCCGGCGTCAGCCCACTGACTCCCGCGAACGCCGCCCGCGCCGCCTCCCGATACTCCTCGGCCCGCTCCGGCAGATCCACCCTGAGCTCCCTACGCCGACCACCAGCCGCAAGCTCAGCAACCCGCCCGCGCCACCGACTCGTCGGCCCGAACACCTGGCGCAACGTCAAAGCCCTGCGAAGGTAGACATGCGCATCGTGCTCCCACGTGAACCCGATCCCACCCAGCACCTGCACGCAGTCCTTCGCGCACTCCACCGCAGCGTCCAACGCGAGCGCCGCCGCAACCGCGACGGGCAACTCAGCATCCTCATCACTGACACGCGTCCCCCCACCCACGAACACCGCATCCCACACCGCACTCCGCGCCTGCTCCATCCGAGCAACCATCCGCGCACACCGGTGCTTCACACCCTGGAACTGGCCGATCGGCCTCCCGAACTGCACCCGAACCTTCGCGTACTCAGCAGCCGTCCGCGTGCACCAGTCGGCAATCCCAACCGCCTCCGCAGCCGCCAACAGAGCAGCAGTCCGATCCAGCGCGCCCCCCGCACCAACAACCACCCGCTCCCTCCTCACAACCACACCATCCACGGACACCCTCGCCACACGACGCGTCCGGTCCAAGGACACCAGGGGACTGATTTCAGCCTCGGCCGCAGCAACGACGACCTGAATCTCAGACCCATCCGACCGACGAGCCGTCAGCACCAACCAATCAGCAAGCCCCGCACCGATAACCGGTTCTACCGACCCGCTGACCCGATATCCGCCGTCGACCGGCTCAGCGACCACCGACGCCGCGCTCATCGCGACAGCCGCTGTAGCGCTCCCATCGCCAAGCGCGGTGATCACATCTCCGAGACTCTGCCCAACCACCCCGGCCGCCTCAGACCCCGTCTCAGGCCCCGCCTCAGTCCCCGCCCCTGCATCAACCCCCGCCCCCGCCCCCGCCTCCACCTCCGCCAGAAAGACACCCGCAACAACAGTCGGCAAAAACGGCCCCGGCATCCCAGCCCGCCCAACCTCCTCCAACGCCACAGCCAGCGTCATCAACCCCGCACCGGCACCGCCGAACTCCTCCGGCAGATGGTTGGCCAACAACCCCTGCTTGGCCATCTCCCCCCAGAACCCGGGCCGCTCCTCCACCTCCGCATCCAGCGCAGCGCGCATCACCGCCGGCGGCGCAGCGCGCGCCAGCCACCCCCTCACCGACTCCGCAAGGTCGCGGTGCTCACTGGTGATCCCTATGGAGCCGATACCGGCGGTCACTGAAGCCACGAGCCGGATAGTAGAACACGTTTCAGTTATCCGGAAGATAGAGTGACGCCATGGACCACTCGCTGCGCGCCGCCGCCGAAGCCGCCCCGGGCTTCATGCCCGCCGACGAAGGCCTCGCCCTCTACGAGGCGGCCGAGCGCGCCGCGAAGATCGGCGACCTGCTGGAGATCGGCACGTACTGCGGCAAGTCGACCATCTACCTCGCTGCGGCTGCGGCTGCTGCTGCTGCCGCCGCATCCACCACAGCCACAGCCACAGCGACAGCCACAGCGACAGCCACAGACCCCGCCGACCGCGTAGTCATCACCATCGACCACCACCGCGGCTCCGAAGAACAACAACCCGGCTGGGAGTACCACGACCCGACCCTGGTGGACCCGCACGTCGGACTGATGGACACGCTGCCGACCATGCGCCGCACCCTCCACGCCGCCGGCGTCGAGGACCGCGTCATCGCGATCGTGGGCCGCTCCCCCGTCGTCGCACAGCGCTGGAACACTCCAGTCGGCCTGGTCTTCATCGACGGCGGCCACACCGACGAGCACGCCCAGGGCGACTACGAGGGCTGGGCCCACCACGTCGCCCCCGGCGGCCTGCTGGTGATCCACGACGTGTTCCCGAACCCCGCGGACGGCGGGCAGGCGCCGTACCGGGTCTACCTGCGGGCGCTGGAGTCGGGGGACTTCGTCGAGGAGTCCGTGACCGGATCGCTCAGGGTGCTGCGGCGCGTCGAATAGCTACTAACCACCAGCCGCTATCCACGCGGACGGAGTCACTCACCCTCCCCCAGCCTCTCCTCCAGCCCCTCCTCCAACCTCGCCAGCTTCCCCCGCAGCACCTCCCGCTCCCTCTCGTTCCCGCAAAGCTTGATCGCGCGCTCCAACTCGGCACGCGCATCCTCGTCGCGCCCCAAACGGATCAACAGCTCACCCCGAACACTGGGCAGCAAGTGCGATCCGGCCAGCTGACCCGCGTCGCCCAAAGCGTCCACAAGCTCCAAACCAGCCCGCGGCCCCTCAGCCATGGACACCGCCACAGCCCGGTTCAGCTCCACGACCGGTGACGGGGCCAGTCGGGCGAGCGCCTCGTACAACAGTACGATCCGCGGCCAGTCCGTCGCCGCCACCGACTCCGCGACAGCGTGCTGCTCCGCGATCAGCGCTTGCAGCCCGTACGCCCCGACGCCGCGGCCGGTCCGCTGAGCCCGAACTGCCGCGGCCCGGCCGCGGCGGATCGCGGTGCGGTCCCAGCGGCTCCGGTCCTGGTGCTCCAGCAGCACCGGTTCGCCATCGGGGCCGGTCCGGGCCGGGAACCGGGCGCCGGTCAGCTCCAGCAGGGCCAGCAGGCCGTGGGTCTCCGGCTCCTCGGGCATCAGCCGGGCCAGGATGCGGGCCAGGCGCTGGGCCTCGCCGGCCAGGTCGAAGCGGATCAGGTCGGGGCCGGAGCTGGCCGAGGAGCCCTCGGTGAATATCACGTACACGACCGTGAGGACGGTGCCGAGCCGGGCTCCGCGCTGCTCCGGCGGCGGCACCTCGAACGGCACGCCGGCCGCGGCCAGGGTCTTCTTGGCGCGGGTGATGCGGGCCTGGGCGGTGGCGGTCGGAACCAGGAGCGCGCGGGCGATCTCGTCGCTGGTCAGGCCGCCGACGACGCGCAGGGTCAGGGCGACGCGGGCCTCGCGGGAGAGCACCGGGTGGCAGGCGACGAACATCAGGGCCAGCAGGTCGTCGTCGATCTGGTCGGGGTCCCAGAGCACGTCCTGGTCGTCCGGGGGCGGGAGCGGCGGGCCGCCGCCGGTCACGGCGCCGCCCTCGCCGAGGCCGTGGGCCAGGACCGCGTACTTGCGGTCCTGGACCTCGTGGCGGCGGAAGTGGTCGATCGCGCGGCGCCGGCCCACGGTGAGCAGCCAGCCGGCCGGATGCCGGGGGACGCCGTCGCGCGGCCAGGTGACCAGCGCCTCGGCGAGCGCCTCCTGGGCCAGGTCCTCGGCCAGGGCGAAGTCGCCGGTGTAGCGGGCCAGCGCGCCGACGATGCGGGCGGACTCGATGCGCCAGACGGCGGCCACGGCCGCGCGCCCCGTGCCGCCCGGCCCATGCCCTCCCGGTCCGGCGCTCTCCGGCCGGGCATCATCCGGCCCGGCGCTCTCCGGTCCGGCACCATCCGGCCCAGCGCTCTCCGGCCCAGCGCTCTCCGCCCGAGCGGCACCGGACTCCGGCCCAGCACCGCTCGACTCCGACTCCGACTCCGACCCCAGCCCCGGCTCCGAGCCCGAGTCCGACGCCGGACCCCATTCCGGCCCCGGACCCGGATCCGAGCCCGACCCCGACCCCGACCCCGCCCGGCTCTCCCCGCTCAGAGCTGCCCGGTCTCCTCGCGCCACGCCCGCTCCTTCTTGATCCACTCATTGTCCTGCGGGAACTCGTCGATCGACGTCACCCGCCGGATCTCGGTCTTGAACCCGGCGCCGGTCAGCGGCTGGCGCTTGGCCCACTCCACCGCCTCCTCCTTCGAGGCGACGTTGACCAGCACGAACCCGCCGAACAGCTCCTTGGTCTCACCATAGGGACCGTCGGTGACCAGCGGCGGCTCCGCGCCGAAGTCGACGACCGCGCCCTCGCTGGCGTCGGCGAGGCCCTCGGTGGCCAGCAGCACGCCGGCTCGGATCATCTCCTCGTTGTAGCGGCCCATCTTCGCGAGCATCTCGTTGAAGTCGGCGCCCATCATCGAGGCGAAGGCCTCGTCGGTGGCGCGGAAGATCAACAGGTACTTCATAGCAGTCTCCTTCGGTGGGACCGGGCCCCGTTCGGGCCCGCTCATCCCTAGGTCGAACGGGAGGTGCCGCGGATCGACACGCCCGCCGATCTTTTCATCGCGGAGCCCTTTCGGCAGCCCGACGCCCGCCGCGCGGAAAACGCGCGCCGCAGGTCACGGGGTGTTTCCCGTTTCCTGATCCGGTCTGGAAACACACAACAGGTGCAGGGTGCCCGGTCCCCCGCCGATACCGGAGAGGACTGTTCACCCCCTGAAGGGAGATTCCATGAGGATCACCAAGGCGAGCGTCTCGGTCGCCGCCGCGGCGCTGGCCGTGCTGGCCGTCGCCGGCCCCGCGTCGGCCGGTGGCGCCAGGACCGGCGCCAAGATCACGCCGGGCACGACGTTCACCGTCTCCTCGGCGGACAAGGTCTCGCCGGGAAGCACGTTCACCGTCGCGACGGCCAAGAGCGCCAGGAGCGACGGCTACGCCCAGGTGTGCATCAGCAACAACGGGCGGGCCGACTTCCGCTTCCAGAGCGACGGCAACCTCGTCGACTACGACGAGAACGGCCACCCGCGCTGGGCCTCGCACACCGAGGGCCGGGGCTACTCGTTCGTGTTCCAGAACGACGGCAACGCCGTGGTCTACGACGTCTACGGGCACCCGCTGTGGGCCTCGAACACCAACGGCCACCCGAACGACTGGCTGATCTGCCAGGACGACGGCAACGTGGTCATCTACGACCCGGGTCCGACGCCGATCTGGGCGACGATGACCAACCACTGACGGTTCGGGCACAGACAGCCTCCCGCGGTCGACGGGGCCGCGGGAGGCTGTTCCGCGCAGCCGAACGCTCGAACGCCCGCACACTCGCACCCGCTCGCGCCCCCGCACTCGCCTCCGCCCCCGCACTCGCTCCGGCTCCCAATCCCGCTCCCGCACCTCGGCGCCTTCGAACCTCCGCGCCTTCAAACCGTCGAACCCGTCGAACCCGTCGAACCCTCGCACCGTCGAGCCGAACCTCAGTCCTCAACGTTGTACTGGTCGTGCTCCAAGAAGAACGCCGTGCCGAGCTTCGCCGGCAGCCCCTCGACGATCCCCCGGAAGTAGTTCTCGCGCGGAGCGCCAGGGGCGAACATCAGCAGCATCGAGGCCTCCTCCCCCGACTCGTTCCGGAACGCGTGCAGCCCGCCCGGCGGCACGAACAGGTAGTCCCCCGGCATCGCCTCCACCCACTTCTCGCCGTTGAACAGCCGCACCGCACCCTTGAGGATGAAGAAGGCCTCGCTCATGGTCTTGTGGAAATGCGTCCCCGGCCCGCTCGCCGTGGCCGCGAAGTCCCAGCGGTAGAGCCCGTACAGGCCCCCGGAGTCCTGGTCGGTGGACAGCAGGCTGCACGTGCCTCCGGAGGAGAAAGTGATCTCCGGCGGAGCGTCCGCGGGCCGGAAGGTAGCGCTGACCTGACCGGTATCGGCGAAATAGCGGGGATCCGGGTATGACATGAACGCTTCCCTTCGTCGAAGCTCGGGGATCCACTTGATGTGATCATTACCGCGCTTCCGTAGTCTGTCCGATGTCGGATTCGCAGTCGACCCGGGGGGGATCATGCCTGAGCACTCCGCGCCCGGCCGCCTGGTCGGCGGCCGCTACCGTCTCGTCGCCCGTTTGGGCTCGGGCGGTATGGGCAAAGTGTGGCGCGCCCACGACCTCACGCTCGCCATCGACGTGGCGATCAAGGAGGTCTCACTGCCGTTCACGCTGTCCGAGGCGCAGCACGCCGAACGCCTCAGCCGCGCCGAGCGCGAGGCCCGCAACACCGTCCGGCTGCGGGACCAGCCGGGGATCGTGACCGTGCACGACGTCGTCGTCGAGGACGGCGTGCCGTGGATGGTGATGCAGCTGGTGAACGGCAGTTCGCTGTCCGAGCACGTCCGCGAGCACGGCCCGCTGTCGGTGGAGAACACCGCCAAGGTGGCCGACACCCTGCTGCACGCGCTGGCCGCCGCGCACGCCGCCGGCATCGTGCACCGCGACGTGAAACCGGCCAACGTCCTGCTGGCCGACGACGGCCGGGTGCTGCTCACCGACTTCGGCATCGCCCAGCACGTCGCCGACACGTCCCTGACGGTCACCGGCGCCATCATCGGCTCGGCCGAGTACATGGCGCCGGAGCGCACGCGCGGCACGGACTCCGGTCCGGCCGGGGACCTGTTCTCCCTGGGGGTGACGCTCTACCAGGCCGTCGAGGGCATCTCGCCGTTCCGCCGCGACACCCCGACGGCCACCATGAGCGCCGTGCTGTTCGACCAGCCGCCGGTCCCGACCCGGGCCGGCCGGCTGGCCCCGCTGCTGGCCGGCCTGCTGGCCAAGGAGCCGGTGCAGCGGCCCTCGGTCGCCTCCGCGCTGGTGCTGCTGGCCAGCGGCGAGCGCCCGGCCCCGCAGCACACGCGGGAGCTGACGGAGTCCGCGCACCCGGCATCGCAGATCACGACGCCGCGGCCGCACGCGTTCCCGATGGCCCCGAGCCCGCTGACACCGCCGACGCCGCCGCGTCGCAACGGCCTGAAGATCGGGCTGGCGGCCGCCGCGGTGGCCGCGATCGGGGTGGGGGTGGCGGTGGGCGTGGCCTCCATGGGCGGCTCCGGCAAGCCGCAGACCAGCCCGCCGGTGTCCTCCACCTCGACCGGGCCGACCGGCCCGACGGGGCCGAGCACCCCGAGCCGCCCGACCTCGCCGAGCAGCCCGGACAGCAGCACCCCGACCAGCCCGGACTCGCTGGACACCTCGACGTCGCCGGAGTCGCTCGACACGTCGACCACGCCGGTCGCCAGCGGCGGCAAGGCGGGATGCGCCGAGGCGTCGCGCGACCTGGACGCCTTCAACGCCTCGAACCCGGCGGCGAACGGCGGCAAGGACTTCCAGATCGCCGCGGACCGCAAACTGGCCTCCAACCTCGCGGCCGACGCGAAGATCGCGACCGACCCGGCGGTGAAGACCGCGATCCAGAGCGAGTCCGACAGCTGGAAGAAGTTCGCGGACTACTACGCGGCCGGGGACACCAAGGGCATGTCGAACACCATCCCGGAGACCAGCAAGGCCATCGCCGCGGTGAACACCGCCTGCGGCTGAGCCGCCTCCAGCCGCTGCGCACCGACCCGCAGCGGCTGGGGCTGGAGCACGAGCTGGGGCACGAGCACGCCAAGCAACTATCCACACCGCGCAGCAGCGCCCGCCTCAAGCCGCAAGACACACGTCGCCCACACACGACATTGGCAGCCCTTCAAAACCCAGCGCCACGCACACACCACGCAGCAGCACCCACCTCAAGCCGCGAGGCACTCCTCGCCCGCACACGACACCGGCAGCCCCTCAGGCAGCCCCTCGCCGCCGAACACCGCGACAGTGGCCTTCTCCTCGGCGAGCACCGCGAGTGCGAGCAGCACCGAAGCCGCGGTCCACGCGGTCTTCTCCTCGGGCCAGATCGCCGGCTGGTGCCCCTGGAGGTTGGCTTCGTAGACGCGTCCGGTCCAGTACATGCCGTCGGACTCGTCGCGCAGGTGCTGGATGTCGCGCAGCAGTGTCCGTGCCCGTGCGACGTCGCCGAGCGCCCACAGCGACAGCACCAGCTCGCAGGTCTCGCCGCCGGTCACCCAGGGGTTGGTGGACAGGCAGCGTGCTCCGAGGCCCGGCACCACGAAGCGCTCCCAGCCCTCGGCGATGCGCTTCTCCGCCGCCGCGCCGCGGAGCGCCGTGCCGAGGATCGGGTAGTACCAGTCCATTGAGAACGTGTTCTTGTCCGCGAACAGTTCGCGGTGCTCGGTCAGCGCGTGGCCGAGGCGTCCGCAGGCGGCTTCCCAGTCCGGGCGGGGACGGCCGATCCGCTCGGCGATCGCCAGCGCGCAGCGCAGTGCCTGGTACATCGAGGAGCAGCCGGTCAGCAGCGCCTCGGCGGCGGCCCGGTCGTGCTCGTCGCGGGACCACAGGATCTCGCCGCCGGGGGCCTGCAGGGCGATCACGAACTCCGTCGCGCGGCGTACCGGCTCCCACATCTCGGCCAGGAAGTCCTGGTCGCCGGTGGCCAGCCAGTGGTGCCAGACGCCGACGGCGATGTAGGCGGTGAAGTTGCTCTCGCGCAGCCGGTTCGTCGGTTCGCTCACGCCTTCGGGCGTGTCGGCGTAGGCCGCGTACCAGGATCCGTCCGGGTTCTGCGACGCCGCCAGCCAGCGGTAGGCGGCCAGCGCCCGCTCCGGCATCCCGGCCACGTCCAGCGCCATCGCCGCCTCGGTGTGGTCCCAGGGGTCCAGGTGCCCGCCGTGGAACCAGGGGATCGCCCCGTCCGGACGCTGCACCGCCGCTATCCCGCGGGCGGTCCCGCGGATCTGGTCGGCGTCGAGGATCCCCTCGGAGGCCAGTAGCGCGGCCGGGCCGCCGAACGTCATGCCGCGGGCTTCGTGGCGTAGACGACCAGGCTCTTGCCCAGGACCGGGTTCAACAGGGCCTCGCTTGCGCGGGTGAGCGCCGGGGCCTTGATGATGTCCCACTCCAGCAGCTTCTTGTACGCCTTCACCGGCGCGTTCTCGTTGTCGACGCCGACCGCGCACTTGAGCCACCAGTACGGCGCGTGCAGCGCGTGCGCGTGGTGCAGCTCGTGCGGCACCGCGCCGGCCGCGCGCAGCTTCTCGATCATCTCGCGGCGCTTGTAGATCCGGATGTGGCCGCCCTCGACCTCGTGGTAGGCGTCGGACAGGGCCCAGCACACCTTCTCCGGGAACCAGCGCGGCACGGTGACCGCCAGGCGCCCGCCGGGCTTGAGCACGCGCACCAGCTCGGACATCGCCAGCCGGTCGTCGGGCAGGTGCTCCAGCACCTCGGCGGCGACGATCGCGTCGAAGGTGGCGTCGGCGAACGGCAGGCCGTAGGCGGTGCCCCGGACCGCGATGCCGTTGGCGCCGGCCGGCACCTCGCCGGCCAGCTGCATCGCCGCGAACCACTTGGTCACCTCGGCGACCTCGTCCTGGCTGTAGTCCAGCGCGACGACGTCGGCGCCCTGCCGCAGCAGCGCGAATGCGTGGCGGCCGAAGCCGCAGCCCATGTCCAGCACCTTCTCGCCCTTGGCGATCGGGAACTTGGCGAAGTCGACCGTAAGCACGTCAGACCCCTACCCTTCGTGGTTGACGTGATGAGCCCGGCCAGCCCGGGCCGCCCGGCCGGCGGTCGGCGGCCTGCCGGTCCCAGTCGATCGGGTCGCGGGCGGCGTCGATGAGCGCGCGGTAGCGGTCGGCGGTGGCGACCGCGGCGGCCCGCCAGGTGAACTGCTCCAGCACCCGCTGCCGGGCCGCGGCCCCGAGCCGGGCCCGCAGGTCGGCGTCGCCGAGCACCCGCACCAGCGCCACGGCCAGCGCCGAGGGGTCCCCGGGCGGCACCGCGAGCGTGGTCTCGCCGTCCCGGCCGGCCACCTCCGGGATCGCGCCGCCGGTGGTGGAGACCAGGGCGGCGCCGCAGGCCATGGCCTCGACCGCGGGCAGCGAGAAGCCCTCGTAGAGCGAGGGCACGCAGGCCGCCTCGGCCGAGCGGATCAGGTCCACCAGCTCGGCGTCGGAGATGCCGTGGACGAAGCGCACCGCGCCGCCCAGCCCCAGCCGCTCAACCGCTTTGGCGACCAGACCGTCCGGCTTGGCCTTGCCGACCACGACCAGGTGCGCCTCGGCGACCTCCACCCGGACCTTGGCCAGGGCCTCCACCAGCGGCAGCAGGCCCTTGAGCGGTACATCGGCACTGGCGGTGGTGACGATCCGCCCCGGGACCTTCGGCACCGTCGGGTCCGGGGCGAAGGTGTCGGTGTCGGCGCCGATCGGGATCGTGGAGATCCGGCGCCGGGGCACCCCGAGGTACTGGCCGATCTCGGCCGCCGAGGACGACGAGACGGTGATGATCTCCGGCAGCCGCCGGGCCACCCGGGTCTGCATCTTGGTGAACGCGTACCAGCGGCGCAGCGAGGCCTGCCGGCCCCGGGTCGTGGCGGCCGCGAGCTCCAGGTCCCGGTCCACCTGGATCGGGTGGTGCACGGTGGCCAGCGTCGGGAAGCCCAGGCGCGGCAGGCCGAGCAGGCCGTAGCCCAGGCACTGGTTGTCGTGCACGACGTCGAACTCGCCGCGGCGGGTGCTCAGGTGCTTCAGCGCGCGCAGCGAGAAGGTCAGCGGCTCCGGGAACCCGGCCGTCCACATGGTCCCGACCTCCAGCAGGTCGACCCAGTCCCGGTACTCGTCCCGCTTCGGCGTCCGGAAGGGATCGGGCTGCCGGTACAGGTCCAGGCTGGAGACCTCGGTCAGGCCGACCCCGGCGTCCAGCACCGGATACGGCTGGCCGGCCAGCACCTCGACGGTGTGCCCGAGCCGGGCCAGCTCCCGCGAGAGGTGCCGGACGTAGACGCCCTGGCCCCCGCAGAACGGGTTCCCCTTGTACGCGAGCAGGGCTATGCGCAGGTTTTCACCACGCGACACCTCGTCGGCCATGGCTCCTCGTCACCTCGCTCCGCAAGTCCGTGTCCCGCCTTCACGGCTTCGACGGCAGTCACGAGCGGGTCAACGGAGCATAATCCGTGGCGCTAATCTAGAACAAGTTCCTACTTCGGCCCCGCCGCAGGTGGCAGAGTTGGGGCGTGACACAGTTCACACAGTTCAGACACGTTGTCCAGACACGTTGCAAGGGTCGCACGCAGAGGTTGAGGAAAGCCCATGACGGTTGACGCGTCGGCCACCGCCGGCTCCCCCACTCCGCCCGCGCTCACCGAGCGCCAGGAAGCGCGCCGCCAACGCATCCTCCGCGCCACCCAGCAGCTGGCCGCCCGCGGCGGCTTCGACGCGGTGCAGATGCGCGAGGTGGCCGAGCTGTCCGAAGTGGCCCTGGGCACGCTCTACCGTTACTTCCCGTCGAAGATCCACCTGCTGGTGGCGACCATGCAGGACCAGCTGGAGCAGCTGCACGACCAGCTGCGCCGCAAGCCGCCGGTCAGCCCCGACCCGGGCGAGCGGGTGGCCGAGACCCTGATGCGCACCTTCAAGGCGCTGCAACGGGAACCGCACCTCGCCGAGGCGATGATGCGCGCGCTCACCTTCGCCGACCGCTCGGTGTCGGCGGAGGTGGACTCGGTCAACCGGCTCATCACCGACGTCATCGCCGACGCGGTCCACACCGGGCGTCCGCTGACCCGCTCGGAGCTGGCGGCGGTGCGGGTGGTGACGCACACATGGCACTCGACGCTGATCACCTGGCTCTCCGGCCGAGCCTCGATCTCCCAGGTGAAGGCCGACATCGACACGGCGTGCACGCTGATCTCCCAGGCCGCGACCACGGAATAAGCACCGCACCACACCGCACCACACCACACCACACCACACCGCACGACACCGCGGCCTCGATATCGAGCACCGGGCACCGGGCACCGGGCACCGGGCACCGAGCACCGGACATCAGGCACCAGGCACCGGGCACCCGACATCGGGCACCGGGCATCGGACTTCTGCCGGGCACCGGCCATCGCAGAGGTCTTACAGCAGCGCGCTTCTTCGTGGCCTGACATGCGCCGGGCGGCGGCGAAAACCATTCGCCGAGCGTCACAACCCCCTGTCACCATCGAGCTCAAAGGGGGTGACGACCATGGGATCCAGGATTTCCCGGCTGGACGACCGGACCGCGGCGCTGGCCGCCATCCGCTCCGAATGGCTCGATCTCGAGTCCGCCACCGGGCCCGCGGACCGCGCGGAGGCCGAGTTCGGCATCGCCCTCGCCTACGAGAGCGCCGGCCTCACACCCCCGCACACCGTCGTCTGGGTCCCGGACCCGGCGCTGGGCGCGGTGGTGGCGGCGGTCCTGGCCAACCGGGGCACCCGCACCTCCGGCCGGGTCTGGTCGGAGGCCCGCCAACGCGGCCGCCGGGCGGCGTCCCAGGTCTACACCAGCCGGGCCTTCGACCAGGCCGAGGCCGCGACCCGGTTCCCGGCCGGCGCCGCGGCCCGGATCGAGACCGCCACCCGGTCCGCGGCCCTGGGCCTGGCCTTCGCCAGCCGGAGCGGCAACAAGTCGCCCGCCCCCCGCGACCCCTTCATGCTCCAGTCGGAATGGCGGAACATGCAGGCCCAGATCGAGGCGTCGATGTCCATGTGGGGCCAGCACGCGTTCTGGAGCCACGGCCGTCTCGACTATCGCAAGCGCGGCGTCCGGCTGGCGATGGAAGCCTTCGGCGCGCCGGAGAAGGACCTGGCCCAGTGGCTGCGCTACCGGACGCCGCAGTACCTCCAGGTCAAGGAGTGCCTCGACTGGGCGGTCGGCCAGCGGGCGCATCTGGAGGAGCTGGCACTGCTCGACGCGCTGTCCCGGCTGCACGCCGACCGCGCCGCCTTCCGCCCGGTCGACGGCGTGGCCGCCGTGGCCCGCTCGGCGGGCTGGTGGTGGCCGTTCGAGGACGTGGCCGTCGCCTCGGAACGGCCGACGGTCCGCACGCTGGACCGCGAAGGCCGCCTGCACGCCGAGGACGGCCCGGCGCTGGCCTACCCGGGCGGCCTCGCGGCCCACTTCTGGCACGGCCGCGTGGTCCCGCGCTGGGCGGTCCTGGAACCGACCGTCGCGCGCATCGCGGCCGAGGCCAACGTGGAGGTGCGCCGCTGCGCGATCGAGGCGATGGGCTGGGCCCGCTTCGCCGAGGAGGCGGAGCTGACACTGCTCGACGAGTGCGCGGACCCCGGCAACCCGGGGCAGTGGCTGGGCCTGCACGCCGTGCCGGGCAAGGTCTGGGGCACGCCCGCGCACGTGCTGGTCTGCACGAACGGCTCGCCGGACCTGGACGGCGGACGGCACACCTTCGGGCTGCTGGTGCCGGTCACGGTCGGCAGCGCGCTGGGCGCCGCCGCGTGGGGGTACGGGCTCACGGCCGAGGAGTACGCGGGGCTGCAACGGCGGGCCTGACGCCTGCCCGAGCAGCACAGAGCCCCGAACAGCTACAGAGTCTCAAACAGCACAGAGCCCGAGCATCACAAAGTTCTGATATCCGACATCCGCTGAACCACCGGAGGAGAAATGCCCACTCTGGCTGAGGCGATCGAGCTCCACGGCATCGACGTGGACGAGCACCTCGACCGCCAAATGACCATCCCGATCCTGTCCGGACTCCAGGCCCAGGGCGACGTCATGGTCGTCCCGCGCCCGGCCCGGACCCCGGCCGTCCGCGGCGTTCCGAGCGACGGCGTCGCCGTCGTCCGGGGCGAGTTCGGCGGCCACACCCACACCCTGCTCGCCGAGGGCGACGTCACGTTCGACGCGGAGCCCGAGGAGGGCCTCGACATCGGCGTCCTGACGGTCGCCGAGGGCGCGACCGCGTACCTGGCGCACCCGGAGCACGCGTACTCGGGCATCGGGCCCGGGACCTACGTCCTGCGCCGGCAGCGCGAGCTGGACACCACCCGGCTCGACGCGGAGGAACTGGTCGCGCGGGCCGCCGCCGCGCGGCGGGCACAGGTCGCGGCCGAGGTCGAGATCAACCGCGTGCGGTACGTGCGGGACTGATTCAGCCCGGGTGCGGGGCAGAGACCGGCTCTAAGCAGTCAGCTGTCCCGCACCGGTTTCCACAGATCGCCCCACTCGGTGTCCCGGGCCACCCGGTACGTCTCGCCTTGGCGCTTCGACACCAGTGTCTGCGCCGTGGTCCCGTCGGCTTCGCACAACTGCATCATCACCAGGCCCTTGCGGATCTGCGGATGGCGCAGCACTCGGGCCGGCGATCCGTCGGGCACCGGAACGCGGGTCGCCACCACGTAGGAGAACTTCTCGTCCTCGTGACCGAGGTCGCCGCCCTTGAGCCGCCGATGCAGCGGCGAGCGGTGGATACGCGCCGCGAAGTGGCACCAATCGCGCTCGCCGAGCGGGCACTGCGCCGAGTGCGGGCACGGGGCGACGACGCGCAGGCCCATCGCGATCAACGCGTCGCGCGCGGCCAGGATCCGCTGATAGCCGTCGGGGGTGCCGGGCTCGACCACCGCGATGGTGGTCGCGCCTGCGGCGGATGCGCGCACCAGCGAGTCTTGATCCTCCGGCGACAGCTCCGACAGGACGTAGGAGACGGTCACCAGGTCCGCCTCCGGGATCGTCGCAGGGAACCGCACCTGCCGCCACTCCGCATGGCGCAGCGCGCCCGAGAACGCCTTGCGCGCCAACTGCCTGCCGAGCTCCAGCGCTTCACCGACCTGGTCCAGGACCGTTATCTCCTTCACCGACCCGGCGAACACCGCGCCGGCCGCCCAGGCCGCCGCGCCGCTGCCGCCGCCGACGTCGACGAGACTCTGCGGCGCGAGGTCCGGCATCCGCTCCGCCACCGCGCTGAGCGCCGACCGCACGGCGCCCCACGTCGCGGGCATCCGATAGGCGGCGTAAGCCACCGCGTCGACCCGACCGGCCACGATCGGGCGGTCGGCGCGCCCCGGGCTGCGGTACCGGGCGATCAGGCGCTCGGCGGACGTCTCCAGATCACGGAGCGGGAAGTCGGAGGCGGCGGCGTCGAGCGCGGCGGCCAGATCGGATGGCAGGTCCATAGCGGACCCATCCTGCCATCCGCCGGCCCGACGCCACGCGACGAAACTCCCCGCGACGCGACTCCCCCCACAAGGCTTCCTGGCGGCACGACGCGCAGCCAGCCAGCGCAGCCCACGGGGGTCACACCAGCTCCATCCACCACTCCTGCTCCACAAGATGGTGGCCCCACAACTCGACCGCCTCCTGATGCACGATCTCGAAGCCCAGGTCGCGGTAGATGCGATGCGCGGCGGTCAGGCCGTCGACGGTGAACAGCATCATCCGCGCATACCCCGCCTTGCGCGCGAACTCGACGCACTCCTCGACCAGCCGCCGCCCCACACCCAACCCGCGCGCCGCCGGTTCGACCAACAGGATCCTGAGTTGCGCGGTGTCGACGCCGTCGTCGGTCGGCCGCCGGACGCAGGCGACGCAGCCGAGGCGGCGCCCACCCGCCTCGGCGATCCAGAACGCCTCGCGCTCCGCGTCGTGTCCGGCCGCGTAGTCCGCGACGATGCGCGCGACATCCGCCTCGAACGTCTCGTCGAAGTCCCGCTCCACCGCGTACAGCACACCGTGCCGCTCGACCGCCCAGCCGTAGTCCCCGGCGCGCGGTGGCCGCAGCTTGACGTCGCCGCCGACCGCGATGTCCAGGTTCAGCAAGGTCCCGACCTGCGCCACCGACTCGACGAGTCGGCCGCGCTCGCCTTCGCCCAGACGCGAGAGCAGCGCCGCCACTTGTTCGCTGGACCGCTCCTCAAGCCCTGAGAACACAGAGCGTCCGCGATCGGTCAAGGCCACGGTGCCGCGCCGCGCGTCCTCGACCGCGCGCCCTTTGACGACCATCCCCTCCTCGTCGAAGCGCGCCAGGATCCGGCTCAGGTAACCGGCGTCGAGACCGAGGTCCTCGCGGATGCGGGCGACGCTGGCGCCGTCGGGGTCCGCGTAGGCGATCTCGAACAGGACGCGAACTTCGGTGAGGGTGTAAGGACTCTTCACCAGCCCCTCGTCGAGGAGGCCGATGACCTTTGTGTAGGCGCGATTGAAGGACCGCAGGGCTGCCACCGCGTGCGTGAGATCCAGCATGGGTCCACGGTAGAGGGAGATACTTGACTCAGTCAATGACTGAGTCAAGTATCGGAGGCCGGGTCCGGTGGCGCCTGTACGTCGGGCCCTAGTCCTCGGGCGGGAAGACCACCGTCCCGCTTCCTTCCTCAACGATCGAGATGGCCTCCACCGGGCAGTTCTCCGCCGCGTCCAAGACAGCGTCCGAAGACGCCATCACCTCGTGTCGTGCGCAGGACTGACGCGCCGCGTCCAGCTCGAACCCGTCCGGGGCCCGCAGCACGCACCCGCCCGACCCGATGCACAGGTCCTTGTCGACCGTCACCTGCCACTTCGTCTCCGGCACGACTCAAAACCCTTCAGGCGTATAGCCATTCGGCAAATGCATGCTCTTTGTCTCCAGGTATGCCCTCAGCCCTTCGGGGCCGAACTCGCGGCCGATCCCCGACTGCTTGAAGCCGCCGAACGGGCTTCCGAACTCCATGGCGAAGTTGTTGACGCCGTAGTTCCCGGCCCGCACCTGCCTGGCGACCGTCAGCGCGTGCTCGGTGTCCGCGCCCCATACCGAGCCCGACAGGCCGTAGTCCGAGTCGTTGGCGATCCGTACCGCGTCCGCCTCGTCCTCGTACGGGATCACCGCGACCACCGGGCCGAAGATCTCCTCCTGGGCGATCACCATCCGGTTGTCGACGTCGGCGAACAGCGTCGGTTCGACGTACCAGCCCTTCGTGAGGTCCCTGGGCCTGCCGCCGCCGACGACCGCTCGCGCGCCCTCGCCGATCCCCTTGGCGATGTAGGACTCCACCCGGTCGCGCTGCCGCTCCGCCACCAGCGGGCCCACCTGCGTCTCCGGGTCGAGCGGGTCGCCGATTCGCAATCCCCTGACTCCCTCGGCCAGCGCCTCGACCGTCTCGGCGTACCGCTCCCGCTGCACCAGCACCCGGGTCTGCGCGATGCACGCCTGCCCGTTGTTCATATACGCATTCGGCAGCAGCCCCGGCACCACGACGTCCAGATCCGCGTCCGGCAGGATGATCGCCGCCGACTTTCCGCCGAGCTCCAAGGTCACGCGCGTCAGGTTCGGCGCGGCCGCGGCCAGCACCGCCTTCCCCGCGCCGGTGGAGCCGGTGAAGCCGATCTTGTCCAGTCCCGGATGGGCTGCCAGATAGGCACTGTTCTCCCGGCCCGCCGGGACGATGCTCAGCACTCCCTCGGGTAGCCCCGCCGCCTGAGCCATATCAGCCAGCAGATACGAGTCCAGCGCCGTCTCCGGCGAAGGCTTCACGATCACCGCGCAGCCCGCCGCCAACGCCGGCGCGATCTTGCTGACGGTGATGAACTGCGGCACGTTCCACGCCACGATCGCCGCCGCCACGCCGATCGGCTCGCTGCGCACCAGCGTCGGCCCCAGCAGACCCGGACGCAGTTCCTCCCACGGATACTGCTCGGCCAGCCCCAGGAAGGTGTCCCAGATCATGATCGGGGCCCACACCTGCGCGAGGATCGACCACGAATACGGCGACCCGGTCTCGGCGCTGATCAGCCGCGCCAGTTCGTCGGCGCGGGCCTCGTACTGGTTCCGCAGCGCGCGGAGGATCTCCACCCGCTCCGCGACGCTCATCCGCGGCCACGGCCCCTCGTCGAAAGCGCGTCGAGCGGCGCCCACGGCGCGGTCCATATCGGCCGGCGCGGCCTCCGGCGTCCGCCCGAAGACCTCCTCGGTGACCGGGGAGATCACCTCCAGCTTGGCATCGGTGGCGGGGTCCACATAGGAGCCGCCGATGAACAGTTTCCCGTGCTCGGTCACGGTTCCCATGGGATTGCCCTCCCTCGTCCGCCAACTAGAACAGATATCAGTTTCGAGGTGGAACCTCAATGGCGCTCTGAGCTGCGAGCGCAGGCCACGGCCCACGCCAGCCGTCGCCCAGAAGTCACTCACGCCACACCGGACCGGCCTTTCGCCTCGCTCATCGGCTATGAGAACGTGTTCCTACATCACATGAACTAAGGAGCGCACCATGACCGACGCCGTGCTCGCCGCCGCCGCGGTCGCCGAGGCCCCCGGCGTCTGGTCCGTCCGCGTCCCCTTTCCGGACAACCCCCTGGGCTACACGCTCGTCTACGCCCTGGAGACCGCCGCCGCGGGCCCGGTGCTCGTCGACGCCGGCTGGGACGACCCCGTCTCCCTGGCGGCCCTGGAGCGCGGCCTGGCGGCGATCGGCTCCTCGGTCCCCGAGGTGCACGGCGTCCTGGTCACCCACCACCACCCCGACCACCACGGCCTGGCCGGGCGCATCAGGGAACTGAGCGGCTGCTGGGTGGCGCTGCACGCCGAGGACGCCAAGGTCGTCGAGATGGTCCGGACCGCGGAGCGCGGGCCGTGGACCAAGCGCTACCAGGCGCTGCTGGAGCTGTGCGGAGCCCCGGCCGACGCGATCGCCGGCGCCGGCGCCGCGATCCCGGCCGGCGCCAAGCCGGCGGTGCCGGACGTGCTGATCGAGGACGGCGCGCTGATGGACGTCCCGGGCCGCGCGGTGCGCGCCGTCTGGACCCCCGGCCACTCCCCCGGCCACACCTGCTTCCACCTGGAGGACACCGGCGAACTGCTGACCGGCGACCACGTCCTGCCCGGCATCACGCCGGTGGTGACCGTCTACGACGACCACGTGGTCGGCACCTCGGACCCGCTCGGGGACTTCCTGGCCTCGCTGGACAAGGTCTCCCGCCTGAGCACCACGCGCGCGCTCCCGGCCCACCGCGCGCCGTTCGACGGCGTGGCCGCGCGCGCCGGCGAGATCGCCGAGCACCACGACCGCCGGCTGGCCCAGATCGAGCGGCAGCTGGCCGGCGGCCCCAAGACGCTGTGGAGCATCGCCGAGGGCATGGAGTGGAACAAGGGCTGGGAGCGCCTGGACACCTTCGCGCGCCATCTGGCGCTCGGCGAGGCGGGCTCCCACTTGCGGCATCTGGCGGTGACGGGCCGGGTGCGGCTGTCCTCCACGGAGCCTATCGAGTTCTCCGTGGCGTGACCCGGCCGTCGCAGAATCCCGGCCGTCGCAGAAACCCGGCCGTCGCAGGATCCTGGCACGGTGTCGCGGGCGTCGCGGGCGGCGCGGAGCTCCGGACGCGCCAGTGCCGCGAGCGGCGCGGAGCCGGGAGTTGAGGGTCCGGGGGAACCTACCGGACCTCTTCGGCGTACGCTGATGAACCATGCCGGTCCACAACTCCCATTGCTCCTACTGCGGCACCGCCTACCCCGACGGCGCGCCGTGGCCCCGCAAGTGCGCGAACTGCGGCGAGACGACATGGCTCAACCCGACCCCGGTGGCGCTGGTGATGATGCCGGTGATCGGCGAGGACGGCCGGACCGGGCTGCTGACGGTGCGGCGCGGCATCGAGCCCCAGCTGGGCGAGGTGGGCCTGCCCGGCGGGTTCATCGAGGAGGGCGAGACCTGGCAGCAGGCCGCCGTCCGCGAGCTGCGGGAGGAGACCGGCCTGCGCGCCGACGAGTCCGAGGTGGAGCTCGCCGACGTGCTCAGCGCGCCGCGCTTCGTGATCCTCGTCTTCGGCCGGATCAAGCCGCGCCCGATCGCGGACCTGGCCGGGCTCACGCCGGAGAAGGTCTTCGCGCTGTCGAACGGCGAGACCCAGGAGCTGGTGGTGATCGACCACGCGCAGCCGCTGGCCTTCCCGCTCCACACCGAGATGGCCAACCGGTTCTTCGCCGAGACGCGCTGAGCCTCCCGCGCACGGCCGGGGCGGCGGCTTCGACTGAACGGAGCAGCCCGCCCCGGAGCCGGTTTTCCGGGGCTGCCGGGTTATCCCTGAGGGGTCCCACACACGGTCAAGCCACCGCAAACCATAACGATCTGTCCGCCACGAGGGTGACGACACGGCCACAGCCTTCAACTTTCACTCGGCGTGACGGCCCATGTGATGCTACCGTGACGCACGGTCGCACTGGGCAGTCGGTTCATGAAGCACATCGGGACTCACTCCAAGCTCGACCGGTATCCCCGCACAGGCGCGGGTACCCAACCACCGGTCCCGCGCGCAGCGGGAGTGATTTCCGAGGTAGAACGCAGCATGGCAACTGGCACGGTCAAGTGGTTCAACGGCGAGAAGGGCTACGGCTTCATCGCTCAGGACGGCGGCGGCCCGGACGTCTTCGTCCACTTCTCCGCCATCGAGGGCTCCGGCTACCGGAACCTTGAGGAGAACCAGACGGTCGAGTTCGAGATCACCCAGGGTCCGAAGGGCCCGCAGGCGGAGAAGGTTCGCGCCATCTGATCTCTCTCCGAACAGCAAAGAAGCCCCCGCGAGCGTGCTCGCGGGGGCTTCGCCGTCCCTCAGGCCTTGGTACGGAGGGCCTCGGGGTCATAGGGGGCCCGCAGATGCGCCGCGGCGGCGTACCGGGTCCCGGCGATCTCGACCTCGTAGCGCCCGGAGCGCAGCCACTGGGCGTCGATCGGCGCGTCGTCGCGCTGCACATACCCCAGGCCCACCGCGGCGCCCAGGGTGGCGCCGTGGGCGCCGGAGCTGAGCGCTCCGACCGGGACGCCGTCGCGCAGCACCAGTTCCGAGCCCCACAGCACCGGCTCCGGATCGTCCAGGACGAACGCCGCCAGCTTGCGCGTCACGCCTTCGGCGCGGGCCTTCTCCACCGCCGCGCGGCCTCGGAAGTCCTTGTCCGTCCCGAGCTTGCAGGCGAACACCAATCCGGCCTCCACGGGGTTGTGGTCGGGCGTCAGCTCCCGGCCCCAGGCGCGGTAGGCCTTCTCCAGCCGCATCGCCTCGATGGCGTAGTAGCCGCCGTCGGCCGATCCGAACGCGGCGCCGGCTTCCTTCAGCGTCTCGTGGACCCCGACCGCGAACTCGGTGGGGATGTAGAGCTCCCAGCCGAGTTCCCCGACGTAGGTGATGCGGGTGGCCCGCACCGTCGCATAGCCGATGTCCACCGTCCGGCTGGTGCCGAACGGGAACGCGGCGTTCGAGAAGTCGGCTTTCGACACCGATTCCAACAGCCGGCGGGCCTCCGGGCCCATGACGCCGAGCACCGCGTAGGCGCTGGTGACGTCGACCAGCGCGACCCGCGCCTGCTCGGGCAGGCGCCGCTGGATGAAGTCGAAGTCGCGGGTGGTCTGCGCGGAGCCGGTGACGATCAGGAACTCGTCGGCGCCGGTGCGGGTGACGGTGAAATCGGATTCGTAGCCGCCGCGCTCGTTCAGCATCCCGGTGTAGACGGCGCGGCCGACCGGGACCGCGAGGTCCGCAGTACACAGGTAGTCCAATACCGCTTCGGCGTCGCGGCCTTTCAGCACGTACTTCGAGAACGACGTCTGGTCGAAGACCGCGACCCGCTCGCGGGTGGCGCGCTGCTCGGCGGCCGACAGCGCGAACCAGTTCTGCCGCCCGAGCGAGTACTCGACCGCGGGCGCGGCCCCCTCGGTGTCGAAGTAGTTTGCGCGCTCCCAGCCCATCTTGTTGCCGAAGACCGCGCCGTCCCGCGCAAGCAAGTGATAGATCGGCGAGCGCCGCAGCGGCCGCGCCGACTCCAGTTCCTTGTTCGGCCACGGCATCACGTAGTGCAGCCCGAGCGCTTCCTTCACCCGCTCGCGCAGCCAGGTCTCGTTGTCGTGGAACTTCGCGAACCGGCGGACGTCCACGCTGGACAGGTCGCGCTCGGGTTCGCCGGAGACGATCCACTCGGCCAGGGCCAGTCCGGCGCCGCCGGCGGAGGCGATGCCGGCGGAGTTGAACCCGCATCCGAGGTAGAGGTTCCGCACCTCCGGGGTCTCGCCGAGCAGGAACGCGCCGTCCGGGGTGAAGGACTCGGGGCCGTTGTAGAACTTCACCACGCCGGTCTCCTCCAGCGCCGGGACGCGGACGATGGCGTTCTCCATGAGGATCGCGAACTGGTCCCAGTCCTCGTCGAGCAGCGCGAACTCGAACGGTTCGGGGATGTCGTGCGGCCCGACCCAGGGCTTGGCGTCGGGTTCGAAACCGCCCATCACGAGTCCGCCGACTTCCTCCTTGAAGTAGACGTAGCCGTCGGGGTCGCGCAGCACCGGCAGGTCGCGGTGCACGCCGTCGATCTGGTCGGTGACGATGTAGAAGTGCTCGGCGGAGTGCAGCGGGACGGTGACGCCGGCCAGGGCGCCGACCTTCTTCGACCACTGACCCGCGGCGATCACCACGGTCTCGCACTCGATGTCGCCGAGGTCGGTCGAGACGCCGCGCGCGACGCCGTCGACCACGGTGATCCCGGTGACCTTGACGCCTTCCACGACCTTCGCACCGCCCTGCCGCGCGCCCTTGGCCAGCGACTGGGTCAGATCGGTGGGGTTGGCCTTGCCGTCGCCGGGCAGCCAGACCGCGCCGACCAGGTCGTCGGTGGCCATCACCGGCCACTTCGCACCGGCTTCGCGCGGCGAGATCAGTTCGGCCTCGACGCCGTGCGCCCGGGCCGAGGCGATGGAGCGCTTGATGTACTCCAGGCGCTGCGGGGTGCGGGCGACCTGGATCGACCCGCACTCCTTCCATCCGGTGGCCAGCCCGGTCTCGGCTTCCAGGCGCGCGTAGAGCTCGGTGGAGTACTTCATGAGCCGCGTCATCGACTCCTGGGCGCGCAGCTGGCCGACGAGGCCGGCGGCGTGCCAGGTGGTGCCGGAGGACAGGCGGCCCTGCTCCAGCACCACGACGTCGGACACGCCGAGCTTGGTCAGGTGGTAGGCCACCGAGCACCCGACGATGCCGCCGCCGATGACGACGATCTGCGCGCGGTCAGGGACGGACGCGGTCATGAAGTTCTCTGTCTTTCTGAGAGCACTTATATAAGGAGTGCGCGTTCGTGGGAGAGCGCGGCGGGTGGAGCGCGTCAGCCGGCGAGCGCGGTCGGCAGTTCGCGGTCGGCCGGGCCGTCGTACCAGTCCGGGCCCTGCATCTGGAGCGACAGCGGCTGCACCATGTCCGAGTTCTCCGACGCGCGCCAGCCCTTCTCGCGGGTCGACTCCTCGATGGAGTGCGCGCACAGCGACAGCGTGCGGCAGGTGATGAACATCGCCTTCATCTCCAGCGGCGAGTAGCCGGCGTCCAGGCCGATGCAGCCCATCGCGCCGGGGCCGTTGATCCACAGGCGCCGTCCGAAGACCTCGACGGTGGCGTCCTCCATGGCGCGGGCGATGGCGACGTACTTGCCGCTGATCCCCCACTTGTCGCTGAGCTCCAGCAGCCGCACGGTGCGGGGGTCGCGGATGTGCTGGGCGTGGTGGAAGCCGGGCATGTTCTCGCGGCGGGCGCGCATCTCCTGGACGGTGCGCGCGGCGGCCTCCTCGATGGAGATGCCCTCGTCCTCGGCGCGCTTCTCCACGCCGATGTACATGTTCGCGGGGCGGTCGGCGGTGCCGTGCAGGCGGCCGATGGCGGCGACGCCGGCCGAGACCGCGCCGTTCAGCTCGGCGCCGCCGGCGGTGGCGAAGCGGACGGTGGCCGAGGACGGGGACATGGCGTGCTCGGCCAGCGAGACCATCATCGCGTTGGTGATCTTGGCCTGGGCCTCGGTGGGCAGCTCGCCCTTGAGGACCAGGAACAGCATCTGGCCGAAGTCCAGGTTGCCCGTGAGCTCGTTGACGTCGTAGCCGCGCACGACGATGCGGTCGCGGTTCTTCCACGCGATGTCGGACTTCCAGTGGAAGGGGGTCTTCTCGGTCTGCTGGGTGCTCTCGGCCATCTCAGTGCTTTCCGTTAGTGAGGCGTTCGGGGAAGTAGCGGGACTCGGGGTCGAGCACGTCGCGCAGCAGCGCGAGGTGCTCGGCGGAGGGGGCGGCGACCACGGTCAGGTTGTCGGCCACGCGCGGCGTGAAGCCGGTGTTGGCCAGCACCTCCTCGACGGTCGCGCCGGGCATGAGGGCGGTGACCGTCAGCTCGCCGACGGTGTCGTCGCCCTCCATGACGCACAGGTCGGTGACCACCTTGACGCGCACCGGGTTCAGCCCGGCGCGGCGCCGCGCGCCGGGGCCGTCGAGGAACCCGGGGCTGGTGACGTAGTCGCAGCGTTCGGGGAAGCGGCGCTTCTCGTGGCTGGTCAGCACCACGATGGTGGCGCAGTGCGAGGCGATGTCGTTGGCGCCGCCGCTGCCGGGCAGCCGGACCCGGCCGGTGCCGCGCTCGATCCAGGTGGAGTTGATGTTGGCGCGGGCGTCGATCTGGGCGCCGCCGAGGAAGCCGGTGGCGACCAGGCCGCGCTGCACGAAGCCGCCGAGGGACTCGATGAGCGAGCCGAGCTTGGACGGCGCGTGCATGATCCGCGGGTCGACCACCGACAGCGGGGTGGGCACCACCTTGGGGAACACGACCCCTGACTCGATGAGCAGCCGGGCCCCGGGGGCGTGGGTGCGCTGCGCCACCAGTCCGGCCAGCAGCGGCAGTCCGGTGCCGGCGATCACACAGTCGCCGTCGGCGATCTGGCGCGCGCCCTCGAAGACCAGCAGCTCGCGGGGCAGCGCGCCCACGGCGGGTTCGGCGACCGTCACAGCAGGCTCCGCATCTGTTCGGCCATCGCGGTCCGCGCGGTCCGGTCCGGATCCGTCGCGGCCAGGTAGGCGGTGAAATCGGCGTGCGCCTCGACGTGCTCGGCGAGGAAGGCGCGCGGGCCCTCGTCCCCGGCCTTGGCGCGCTTCTGGTAGGCGTCGATCTCGGGCTCGTAGTAGTCGTAGCGGCGGTAGACGCTGGTCGGCCAGGCGCCCCAGGGCTGTTCCACGACCGCGCTGACGTAGGCGCCGGAGATGGTGACGCGCTCGGGCTGGTCGTCGAAGGCGCCGGCCGGGAGCACCTCCTCGACCGAGACGATGACGTGCCGGGAGGCCCGGACCATGTCGATCTCGTGGCTGGTGACGCCGTCGATGACCACGTTGCCGTCGGTGTCGGCGGCGTTGGCGTGGATCAGGGAGACGTCGGGGGTGCAGGCCCGCACCAGGACCACCGGCTCGCCGCTCCAGGGGTCGGCGGTGACCACCGCCTCGTCCTCGGCGACCAGGCGGTCCAGCACCGAGGAGCCGAGCAGCGAGCGCACCGGCATGAACGGCAGGCCCATGGCGCCGGCCAGGAACCGGGAGGCCATCGACAGGTGGGAGTAGTCGCGGACGGCGATCCGGTTGGCCTCCACGGCCCGGCGCCAGCTGAACAGCGTGCCGAACTTCTCCAGGTTGCCGCTGCCCTGCTCGGTGCGGACCACCAGGCCGGCGGCGACCAGCAGGTCCAGCGGCAGGGACAGGTTGCAGCCGACGACGGCGAGCTCGCCGATGCGCTGCCGGACCACCTCGTGCACCAGCGCCATCGGGCAGCGGTTGATGTTCTGGCCGCCGAGGCCGAGCACCGCGCCGGGTTCGACGAACCGCTCGACGGCCTCGGCGGCGGTGAGCACCTCGGTGGTGTTCAGTAGCTGATGCACGCCGACCGCCATTCGGTGTAGAAGTCCCAGACCTCGGGGGAGCATTCGGGCGCGCCGTACTGCGACTGCTTGGCGCCCATGTGCGGCAGGTGCGCGTAGGCGCCGACGCCGGGGCGGTTGACGTGCAGCATGCCGGCCTCGAACCGGTCCAGGGCCTCGAAGATGTGCGCCGGGTTCTGGGTGAAGATGGTGCCGGACATGCCGTACTTCACGGAGTTGCTGATCCGGATGGCGTCGTCGAAGCCGTCGCAGTCGATGACCGACAGCACCGGGCCGAAGATCTCCTCCTGGGCTATCTCGCTGTCCCAGGGGACGTCGCGCAGGACGGTGGGCTGGACGTAGTAGCCCTCCGGGACGCCCTCGGTGTGGCGGCCGCCGCCGACGGCGACCTGGGCGCCGACTTCCTGCGCCTTGGTGATGGCGTCCAGGCAGGCGGTCATCCGGTCCTCGTTGACGACCGGGCAGACGTCGGCGGCGGCGTCGAAGGGCTCGCCGACCTTCAGCGCGGCGACCTTCGCGACCACCTTCTCCAGCAGCGCCTCCTTGACGCGCACGTCCACGACGACCCGCGAGGTCGCCGAGCAGCGCTGCCCGGCCTGCCCGAAGGCGCCGAACACGATGGCCGCGGCGGCCTTGTCCAGGTCGGCGTCGGCGAGCACCAGCACCGCGTTCTTGCCGCCGAGCTCCAGCTGCGTCTTCATCAGCCGCCCGGCGCCGGCCTGGTGGATGGCGCGGCCGACCGGGAGCGAGCCGGTGAAGGAGATGCCGGCCACCCGGGGGTCGTTCGTCAGCGCCTCGCCGGGCTCGCGGTCGCCCTGCACCAGGTTCAGCACGCCGGCCGGCAGCCCGGCGTCGGCGAACGCCTGCACCAGCAGCGCCGCGGAGTACGGGGTGAACGGCGAGGGCTTCAGGATGCTGGTACACCCGGCGACCAGCGCCGGCGCCACCTTCCAGATCGGGATGGTGAGCGGGAAGTTCCACGGCGTGATCAGCCCGACCACGCCGATCGGCTGCCGGAACGTTATGGCGACGGTCCGCGGCTCCTCGGCCGGGGTGGTGTAGCCGTTGAGCCGCCGCCCCTCCCCGGCGGTGAAGTCCAGGATCGCCATGCCGCGGCGGACCTCGCCGAGCGCCTCCTTGTAGAGCTTGCCCTGCTCCCGGCTGATGGCGCGGGCGAACTCGTCCTCGCGCTCGCCGATGATCCGCTCGGCCCGGCGCACGAACTCGGCGCGCTTGATCGGCCCGAGGGCCCGCCACGCGGGGAGCGCGGCCGCGGCGGCGTCCACGGCGCGCGTCGCGTCGGCGGCGGTGGACTCGGCGAAGTGCCCGACCACGTCGGAGGTGTCGGCGGGGCTCACGTTCGGCCGGGTGCCGCCGGACACGGCCGGGGCCCAGGCGCCGTCGACGAAGTTGCCGAGGTGCTCGGGCCGGACGGGGTGTTGATCAACCATGGTTCCTACCTTGGGGTGGGCACGGGCTCTCGCCAAGACCGCACTTCGGCATGGACTTGATAGGCGCCGCTTATGGCGGCGGCCGGTCGGCGCGCCGATCAGCAGCCGGTCGGCGGCGGGTCGGCGGTCGATGGTGACAGCTCCGTGAAGGCCTGGATGAACACTGCGTTAACCGTCGGGGGATCTGAGGGACCGGCCTGCGGCGGAGCGTTCGGCTATGGCCCCCATAGCCGCTAAGGCGGTTGGCCGCCCTGCCTGCGGGCGGAACACTGCGGAGCACGGGACTCCACCTGCTGCGCGATGTCCGAACACGAATGTTCACCAGGCGAATGCCTGTCAGTCACTTGCAACCGCGAAGGTACGGCTCCGAGTCCTCCAAAACCCGGAGATATCCACTTAGAAGGGCATACCCATGTCGCAAGTTCTGTCCCGCCGCTTCGGCGCGCTCCTGGCCGTCGGCGGGCTGGCGCTGACCGGCCTGACTGCTTGTTCCTCGTCCAAGTCGCAGTCCTCCGGCGCCGGCTCCACCGGCGGCGGCACCGCCGCGGCCACCACCCCGGCCGCCGCGGCCACCTCGTGCCCGGCGCTGGGCGCCGCGGCGCCGACCGACGCGGCCAAGGCCGAGGGCTCGGGCGGCACCGTGAGCATCTACAGCGCCGACGGCCTGTACGACACCAAGGACGACAACAACTGGTACAACCAGGAGTTCAAGAAGTTCACCGCGCTGACCGGCATCAAGGTCGAGTACACCGAGGACGGCTCGGGCGGCGTGGAGACCAAGGTCGACCAGGAGAAGGCGAACCCGAAGGCGGACGTCATCGTCACGCTGCCGCCCTTCATCCAGAAGGCGGCCGCCTCCGGCCTGCTCCAGGCCTACAGCCCGGCGTGCGTGGACAAGGTGGACCCCTCGCTGGTGGACAAGAGCGGCCAGTGGGAAGCCATCATGGGCAACTACCTGTCCTTCATCTACAACACCAAGCAGCTGCCCGACGGCCCGCCGAAGACCTGGAACGACCTGCTGGACCCGAAGTTCGCCAAGAAGCTCCAGTACTCCACGCCGGGCGTGGCCGGCGACGGCACCGCGGTGATGATCAAGGCGATCCACGACTTCGGCAGCCGGGACGCGGCGTGGGACTTCTTCAAGAAGCTCCAGTCCAACAACGTCGGCCCGTCCAGCTCCACCGGCAAGCTGGAGTCCAAGGTCAACACCGGCGACCTGCTGGTGGCCAACGGCGACGTGCAGATGAACTACGTCGACAGCAAGAGCCAGTACCCGAACAACAAGATCTTCTTCCCGGCCGGCGCCGACGGCAAGCCCACCACCTTCTCGCTGCCCTACATGGCCGGCCTGGTCAAGGGCGCGCCGCACGCCGACAACGGCAAGAAGCTGATCGACTTCCTGCTCTCCGAGCAGGCCCAGCTGGACGCCTCGAAGATCGCCTACGGCTTCCCGGCCCGCACCGACGTCAAGCCCACCGACGACAACTACGCCTCGATCAACGCGCTGCTCCAGGGCGTCGAGGTGTTCCCGGTGGACTGGACCGACGTGGCCAAGAACTACAACAGCGACGTGAAGGCCTGGGACGAGGCCACCGGCACCCCGAGCTGACCGGTGCCCGCACAATAGCCCCACCTGGTGTCCCGCCCCGCACTTCGGGGGCGGGACACCTACCCGTATTTCCGAGCTCGAAGCTTTCCCGTATCCCGAAGCGCATCCAGGAGTGACCATGACCGAAGCCGAGGCAGGCCGGCCGGACCGGCGACCAGCGAGCCCGCGGGGCGGCGGCATCCGCTTCGAAGACGTGACCGTCGCCTACAACGGCACGGTCGTGCTCGACTCCTTCGCGCTGGAGGTGGCCCCCGGCGAGGTGGTGGCGCTGCTCGGGCCGTCCGGCTCGGGCAAGACCACGGCGCTGCGCGCGGTCGCCGGGTTCGTGCGGCCGGCGTCCGGGCGGGTGTTCGTCGGCGGGCAGGACGTCACCGACCTGCCGCCGTACAAGCGCGGCCTGGGCATGGTGGTGCAGCAGTACGCGCTGTTCCCGCACATGCGGGTGGAGCAGAACGTGGCGTTCGGCCTCAAGGCGCAGAAGGTCGCCAAGGCCGAGGTCCCCGGCCGGATCGCCGAGGCGCTGCGGATGACCGGCATGTCCCAGTACGCCAAGCGCTATCCGCGCGAGCTGTCCGGCGGCCAGCAGCAGCGGGTGGCCATCGCCCGCGCGCTGGCCATCCAGCCCTCGGTGCTGCTGCTGGACGAGCCGCTGTCGGCGCTGGACGCGCAGCTGCGCAGCGGGATGCTGGCGGAACTGGCGCGGCTGCACCGCGAACTGCCCGATGTCAGCATCCTGTACGTGACGCACGACCAGATCGAGGCCCTGACCCTGGCCGACCGGATCGCGGTGATGAACGAGGCCCGGCTGGTCGAGGTGGGGACGGCGCGCGAGCTGTACAAGCGGCCCGGCACCGAGTTCGCCGCCGGCTTCGTCGGCAACTCCAACCTGCTGCCGGTGACCGTCGAGGGCTGCGAGGCGCACGCCGACGGATCGTTCCGGGCCACGGTGCGGATCGCCGAGGGCGCCGACCCGGTGGTCGCCAGCTGCGCCGAGCCCGCCGAGGCCGGGGCCGGGCGCACGCTGTGCCTGCGGCCGCACCTGCTGGACCTGGCCGCCGCCGACCACCACGACAACTCCTTCACCGGCAAGGTCACCGAGGTGCAGTGGCGCGGGTCGGCGCACCGGGTGTTCGCCGACGTGCACGGGCACGAGGTGCGGCTGGACACCACCGAGCTGCGGAACCCGCCGGCCATCGGCGACGAGGTGTGGCTGCACTTCTCGGCCGAGGACGCGGTGCTGATACCGGCGCGGGGTGGGGCTGTTGGTGGGGCTGATGGTGGTGTCGGCGGGGCGGTTGGCGGGGCAACCGGCGGCGTTGGTGACGTTGGCGGCGCTGGTGGCGACGTAACCGGCGGCTCGGTTACCGACACGGCTACCGACACGGTCGGCGGCGCGCGATGAGCGCGGTGACCGAGCTGCCGCCGACCATGCCGGCCACCCCGGGCGGGCGGCCCGCGACGGCGCCGAACAAGGCGCGGTTCTCCGCGGTGTGGCTGTGGTCCACGCCCCCGGTGCTGCTGCTGGCCGCGGCGTTCCTGTATCCGCTGTATCTGGTGGTGAAGCAGGCCGTCGAGGGCAGCCCGCCGGACCCGTCGAACCCGTTCAAGGTGACGACGTCGTTCTCGGACACGCTGAAGGACCCCGGCACGCGGACGGTGGTGAAGAACACCATCGAGATGGCGGTCTACTCCACGGCCGGCTGTCTGGTGATGGGATTCCTGCTGGCGCTGATCATCGCGTTCGTACCGTTCCCCGGGGCGCGGGCGGTGTCGCGGTTCGTCGACGTGTTCCTGTCGTTCCCGTCGTTCCTGATCACCGTGTCGATCATGTTCCTGTACGGCCGGGTGGGGATGGTGAACCACATCGTGTCCTCGCTGACCGGCGGCGCGCACGACACCCCGGTCAACTTCATCGAGTACTCGCCGTGGGGCATCTGGCTGGCGGAGCTGATCTACTTCACGCCGTTCGTGATGCGCCCGCTGCTGACCGCGTTCTCGCAGCTGGACTCCGGACAGCTGGAGGTCGCCGCCTCGCTGGGGGCGCGGCCGGGCCGGGTGGTCCGCCAGGTGATCCTGCCCGAGGCGCTGCCCGCCTTGTTCGCGGGCGGCTCGCTGGTGCTGATGCTGACGATGAACGAGTACGGCATCGTGTCCTTCACCGGCGCGAAGTACCAGACACTGCCGGTGCTGATCGAGAACTTCGCCAAGCAGCAGACCAACTACGCCGGAGCCTGCGCCCTGGCCGTCATCAACATCGTGCTGTCGCTGGCGCTGTTCGGCGGCTACCGCGTACTGCTCGCCCGGATGTCTGGAGGCCGTCGTGCTGCTGTACACGCGTAGGGCACAGCGGATCGCCTGGGCGGTCTTCGCGTTCTTCTTCGGGCTGCTGTTCGTGCTGCCGTTCGGCGTGCTGGTGCTGGCGGCGTTCACCCGGCAGTGGAACGGGGCGTTCCCGTCGTCGTACACGTTCTCCAACGTCACCGCGGCGTTCCACAAGGACCCGCTCGACGGCCTGGAGACCTCGCTGATCACGGCACTGCTGTCCAGCCTGATCGCCCTGGCGGTCGGCACCTGGGCGGCGCTGGCGCTGGACGCGATGCGCCACCGCGCCGGCAAGACCCTGATCCAGACGGTGTTCATGCTGCCGATAGCGGTGCCCTCGGTAGTAGTGGGCCTGGCCCTGCTGGTCGCCTTCTCCCAGGGGCCGGTGCTGCTGAACGGCACGAACACGATCGTGGTGATGGCCCACTCGATCCTGGTGACGGCCTACGCCTTCCAGCAACTGTCGGCCGCGATCACCCGCCTGGACCCGGCTTACGAACAAGCCGCGGCCTCGCTCGGAGCCCGGCCGTACTACACACTGCTGCGGGTAAAGCTGCCGCTGCTGCTCCCGGCCCTGACCGGCTCACTGGCCCTGTGCTTCGCCCTGTCGATGGGCGAACTCGGCGCGACAGCCATGGTCTACTCCGCGAACTGGACAACCGTGCCACTGCGGATCTACGCCCTCGACGACCGCGGCCACCAGTTCGTCGCGGCGGCGGTGACCGCGGTGATGATGACGATCACGTTGGCGGTACTGCTGGTGATCTCGCGGATCCGGACGCGGGCGAACTATCGGTGAGACTGCGAAGGTCCCGAGGGCCCGGGCTTTGACGGGCCCTCAGGAATCCTTTCGCTATAGAACGCTGACCACTCCGGTGAGTGTGATTACAGCGGCAGCGCTGCCTCATAGATCAGGCCGTAGCTCATGCTGCGTGTTGAGCCCGCTCCTTCTCCCAGCGCTCCCGATAGCCGGGAAACGCTTCGTCGAAGGGGATGCCCTCGCCGGTCGCCATGCTCTGGTCGGACCTCACCGCCTCCAGCATGCCCGCCTTGTTCAGCGCGGCGATGATGAACCAGTGCGTGAAGGTCCGCTGCCACTCGTCGACGTGCGTCGTCTCCATCGCCTCATTGAACTCGGCGACCTCGTCCTCCGGCAGCGCGGCGCGGACCGCGGTGATGGTTCGGTCCAGGCGGACCGTATATTTGCCGTCAGTCATGTTTCTTCCCTTCATTTCCGACCCGCACCATTGGCCATGCTGCCAGAAGAAATGCCGCGGTGTCTCGCGACACACGAAAGTCGCCACCGGGTTCTCCCTCCGCGCCGTCACTCCGTCCGTTCACCCAGGCCCGCTACTATTCGGGCATGTCAGACCACTTCATCGTGGTGGGGGGAAACGCCCTGGCGCACCGGTTGGCGATCGAGCTGACGGAGCAGTACGACGCGCAGGCCGCGGCTATCGTTCCGGCTGAGGAGACGCCGCACGTCGTGCAGCTCGGGAAGGTGCTCGGGGCCGACGGGGTGATCGTCGACGGGGCGGTGACCGAGGAGTCGTTGCGGCGGGCCGGGATCGATCGGGCCCGGGCCATCGCCTTCGTCGACGGGGACGACCGCGCCAATATCCACGCCGCCATGCGGGCCGCGGCGCTGCGGCCTGGTATCAGTATCGTGATTCGGATGTTCAATCAGCGGCTGGGGCGGCACATCGCGCAGCTGGTCGCCAACTGCACGGTGCTCTCGGCTTCGGCCACCGCGGCGCCCGCATTCGTCAACGCCGCGTTGCAGCGGCCGCATTCGGTCACCGCCGGGGGCCGGACATTGTGGATAGCCCGGGGGACGCAGATCGATATGCGGCAGACGCCGTTCCTGATCGCCGCGGATGTCGACCGGGACCGGCCGGCCGATATCGACATGCTGCCGGAGGTCGCCGCGCGCAGCCGGACACAGGAGTGGATGCTGCTGCAGGAGCGCTCGACGGAGCACGCGGCCTTGCAGTTCCTCGACGTCTCGCACACCGACCTGGTCGGGAATCAGGCCTCGACCACGACCCGGATGTGGTGGCGGGCCGTCGACGCGCTGCGCTTCTTCACCTCCGCCAAGCTGCGCACGGTGCTGATCGCCGCGGTGGTGACGCTGCTGGTGGCGTTCTCCGGCATCTGGCTGCTGGCCCGGCCGTTCGGCTGGGCGCTGTACGAGAGCCTGCTCGACGTCGCCGGTTCGGCGGTGCCGGACGTGTACGGGCAGCCCAGTGCGGTCGGCGGGGACTGGCAGCGGATCTTCCAGGTCGCGATCACGCTGTCCGGCGTGGTGCTGATGCCGGTCGTGACGGCGGTGTTCGTCGAGGGCACCGCCGCGCGGCGGGGTGTGCGCACCCGGCAGCCGGGCACCGGCCTGCGCGGCCACGTGGTGGTGGTCGGCCTGGGCAACGCCGGCACCCGGGTCACCACGCTGTTCCACGACCTCGGCGTGCCGGTGGTCGGGGTCGAGCGCGACCCCGAGGCCCGCGGCATCGCCGCCGTGCACGGCCTGGACGTCCCGGTGGTGACCGGCGACCGCCCGATCGACGACGCCCTGCGCCGCGCCCAGATCGCCCGGGCCCGGGCGGTGGTGGCGGTGACCGGCGACGACGTGGCCAATCTGGAGGCCGCGCTGGAGTCCCGCGCCATCAACCCCGACGTCCGCGTCGTGGTCCGGCTGTTCGACGACGACTTCGCCTCCCACGTCTACACCGAGTTCGGCAACACCGCCTCCCGCTCGGTGTCCTACCTGGCCGCCCCGGCGTTCGCGGCGGCGATGATGGGCCGCGAGGTGCTCGGGACACTGTCGGTGCTCCGCAAGGTCCTGCTGATCGCCGAGGTCGCGGTCGAGCCGGACTCGGCGCTGGCCGGCGCCGCCCAGCGCGCCCTGGACCGCCCGGGCCTGACCCGGGTGCTGGCGGTCCGCCGGGCCGGCAGCACCGAGTTCGACTGGTCCGGCGCCGACCGGGGGCGCGCGCTGGTCGCCGGCGACCTGCTGATCGTGGCCGCGACCCGGGCCGGATTCGGCGGACTGCCGGGGCTGGTGGGGTAGCCGGCCCGAAAACCGGCCCGAACCATGGTCAGCGGGCTTCCGGAGCGGAATACTGGGCGGGCCCGGCTCGGGCACCAGGTGGGCAATGGGGAGGCAGAACACTGATGAGCTACAACCCGGAAGGCGACGCCGCGTCGGGGAACCCGATCCAGGACCGGATCCCGGAGGGCTACCCGCCGCCGAACGCGTGGCACGCGCCCGGAGGCGAGGCGCCCCCCACCGCGCCCGGCTTCCCGGCGCCCGCCACCCTGGCCGGCTACCCGGCGCCGGACGGCCGCGGCCCGGTCGGCTTCCCGGCCCCGCCCGGCCAGTTCGCACAGTCCGGCCAGTCCGGCCAGTCCGGCTACTCCGAGTACGCCGGTCAGCCCGACTACTCCGGCTACTCCGGCCAGTCCGTACCCCCGGGCTTCCCCGCGCCGCCCCCGGGACCGGCCCAGATCGGATACGGCCCCGGCCCGCAACCCGGCCCTCCGCCCGGGTACGGCCCGCCGGCCCCGGGCTACGGTCCGCCCGGATACGGTCCCCCGGCCCCCGGCTACGGCCCGCCCGGCTACCCGCCCCCGCCCTACGGCCCCTACCTCGTGCGCAAGACCAACGGCATGGCGGTCACCGGCATGGTGCTCGGCATCGTCAGCCTGGTCCTGTTCTGGGCCTGGTTCTTCGGCCCGGTCCTGGCCGTGCTGGGCCTCATCTTCAGCGGCGTCGGGATCTCGCAGTGCGGCCGCACCGGGCAGGAGGGCAAGGGCATGGCGATCGCCGGGCTGGTCTGCTCGCTGATCTCGGCGTCGTTGTGGGTGCTGCTGGTCATCGCGGTGGAGTCGTTCGTCCATAGTCTGTGACGCTCCGCCCGGCCGCCCATCCGCCCGTCCGCCCGCGGAGCCCCGAGCCCGGAGCCCCGAGCCGCCCGTCGCGGCTCGGGGCTCCGCGCGTCCTCAGCAGTCCCGGAACTCCGGGGACTGGTTCAGGATCTGCGACCGCTCCGACGTGAAGGTCCGGTAGGTCCGCGAATCCGCGGCGCCCGGCCGGAACACCGCCACCCGGTGGCAGTTCTGGAACGCGAGCTTCACCGCGAACCGGCGCTCCAGGCTGCCGCGGATGGCGTCCGAGGCCAGCGCGCGCAGCAGCTGGCCGCGCTCGGCCTCGGTCGGCGCGGTCCGGTTGTCGGCGAACTCGCGGGCCGGATCGCCGGCGTGCAGGTCCGCGGCCAGCTTCTCGACCAGCGTGTAGGCGTACGGCAGCGAGGCCGCGACGGTGGCGGCGAACTCCGCCTCGTCCACGTCGCCGACTTCGGCCTGCCGCAGCAGGGTCGGCGCGACGTCCAGGGACATCAGGGCACTCCCTCTCTCGGGTCTCTCGGGCCTCTCCGGCCCCTCGGCACACTATCGACAATGAATGTCGTTTTCAGTAACCGAGGATAGCCCGGTCCCGGGAAGCCGGCGGGGTCCTCGCCTCACACCGGCGTGTCGCGAGCGTTGAACAGCACCGCGAGCTGCGTCCGGCTGGCGCAGGACGTCGCGGCCAGCACCCGCGTCAGGTGCTTCTTCACCGTGTCCACGCCGATGAACAGCCGTCCGGCGATCTGCCGGTTGGTCAGCCCCTGCGCGGCGAGGTCGGCCACGTCCCACTCGCGCGGCGTCAGCCGCCACCGGTTGTGCGCCGCGCGGACCCGGTGCCGGGCCAGCTGCTCGGTCGCCAACGGCGCGAGGTGGCGGCGCAGCACGCGCAGCACCGCCAGATCGCGGTCCGGGACCCGCGGCACCCCGTCCCGCACCGCCACGCTGACCAGCAGGACCCCGGACGGACCGGCGTCGATCAGCATCGCGGCCTTGTCGGTGACGCCGTGCGGACGCAGGTACTGGCTCACGAACGGGGAGTCCGAGGCGATGTCGGACAGCCGCAGCACTCCGGCGTCGGCCAGCCGGACCAGGAACGCCTCGGAGCGGAACGGGTCCTCCAGCACCCAGCCATCGGCGTACCGGGCCATGAACTCGGCCGAGTACCCGGACTGCACGCCGCAGCCCGCCTCCAACGCGTCCGCCGAGGTGTCGCCGTGCAGGACGGTGACCCCGAGGAATCCGAACCAGGTCTTCAGCGCCCGCACCAGCCGCTCCCGGAACTCGGCGAGGTCCCCGGCCCGGTCGACGGCCTCCACCACGCCGATCGCGCGCCGGTAGTCCTCAGGGCTCAGCGGCTCGTCGGCGGGCAGCGGGCGGGGTTTCGGCGCGGGGCCGGGCAGCGCGACGGTCACGCCCTCGATGTTCCACCTTCGGGCCATACCGGGGCCAGCCGTGTCCGCCGACGATGGAGGCATGAACGACGCGAGCTTCGAGAGCTTCGAGAACACCGCTGGAACCGGCGCCGCCGCCATCACCCCCGCCATCACCCCCGCCATCACCCCCGCCATCACCCCCGCCATCACCCCCACCACCACCCCCGGCGACACCCCCGGCGACACCGCCCTGGCCGGCACCACCTCCGGCACCTCCCCCGCCGCCCGCCGCTGGTTCATCACCGGCGCCAACAGCGGCTTCGGCCTGGCCTTCGTCCACGCCGCCCTGGCCGCCGGCGACGAGGTGGTCGCCGCCGTGCGCCGCCCGGAGGTCTTTCAGATACCGCCGCTGCGCGAGCTCGCCGCGTCGTCCGCCGGCCACCTCACCGTCGTCGAACTCGACGTCCGCGACGCCGCCGGCCGCGCCCGCGCGGTCCAGGCCGCGGGCCGGATCGACATCCTGGTCAACAACGCCGGCTACGGCATCCTCGGCGCGTTCGAGGAGGTCCGGGACGCCGAGCTGCGCGACGCCTTCGAGGTGATGTTCTTCGGCCCCGTCGCGCTGACCCAGCTGGTCCTGCCCCAGATGCGGGACCGCCGCGCCGGCACCGTCGTGCAGATCAGCAGCATGGGCGGACTGCTCTCCTTCCCCGGCGTCGGCTCCTACAGCGCCGCGAAGGGCGCCCTGGAGCTGGCCAGCGAGGCGCTCGCCGCCGAGGTGGCGCCGCTGGGGATCAAGGTACTGATCGTCGAGCCCGGCGCCTTCCGCACCGGCTTCGCGGCCCCGTCCGCGCTCCAGCCGGCGGCCTCCCGGATCGCCGACTACGACGCCACGTCGGGCGCGACCCGCGAAGCCCTGGCGAGCGCCGACGGCTCCCAGGAAGGCGACCCGGCGAAGGCCGCCGCCGCGGTGCTGGAAGTCCTGGGCCGCCCGGAGCCGCCGCTGCGCCTGGCCCTGGGCAACGACTCGATCGACGCGATCCGCGCGAAGCTCACGGCGGTCGGGGCGGATCTGGACGCCACCGAGAAGCTGGGGCGGTCCATGGCGGTGTAGCCGACGCCGCGCCGCCGATCCGCTCGGCAAAGACTGCCGAATCAGCAGTCAGATCAGCAGTTAGATCAGCAGTCTGATGGGCAGTCCGATCGGCAGTCCGATCAGCCGGTCAGGTCCGACTCCGTGGCGAACCGTTCGGCCGTCCCGAGCACCGTGCAGGCGAACGCCCCGGCGACCAGCCCGCGCCGCATGCACTCCTCGACCTCGTCGCCTCGCAGCACGCCGGTCATGAATCCGGAGACGAACGCGTCGCCCGCCCCGTTGGAGTCCACCACGGGTGCGGGCGGCGTGACGGCCGGGAAGTGGCGGACATCGTCGGTCTCCCGCGTCGCCAGATACGCGCCGCGCGCACCGTCCGTGGCCACGACGGTCCTGGCCCGGCCCCGGACGAGAACGTCCCGAAGGACCGCGTCGCGGCGGTCGCCGAGGTTCGCCGCGCTCATGAACACGTGGTCGGCGGCGTGGGCGAAGGGCTTGTGGTGCTCGTTGACACCATCCCAGTCGTGCAGATCCGTCGAGATCGACGCCCCGCTCCGCAGCACCGCCGGCAGCACGTGCCGCGCGTGCCAGGCGATGGACACATGCACATGGCGCGTCCGGGCGAGCCAGCCCTCGTAGAAACTCTCGGGCAGGTACTGCCCTTCCACGGAGCGCGGGTCGAAGAACGACATCCGCCTGCCGTCCGCCGCCGACACCAGGTTCACGGCGCGCGTGGTCCCGGCGGCCGACGGCAGCCAGGAGAAGTCGAGCTTCTCCTCCTCGAACCGGCGCAGGATCATCGCCCCGAAGTCGTCCTCACCGAGGAAGTCGATGAACTTCACGCGCAGCCCCAGCGAGCGGCTCGCCATGGCCACGGCGGTGCCGGTGTGGGCCACGTAGGAGATGACCGGGTCCACTATCACCGAGTCCGCGTACGGCATCGGCAGCTCCGGCACGCGGATGATCGTGTCGATCCCCGCGCCGCCGATCACCAGCACATCGAACTCAGCCATCGATGACCTGCCCTCCCCTTGCTCGGTGAAATGTCGCGCCGCGACCGGGCGGAACCGCCCCGAGCCGCGCTACCGCCGGACCCGCGGCCCCGACCCCGTCGACCCGCGCACCACCAGCTCCGGCGCGAACACGAACTCGGTGTGCGGCGCGTGGCCGCCGCCCACCTCCTCCAGCAGCGCCCGCACCGCGGCCGCGCCCATCGCCGCGACCGGCTGCCGCACCGTGGTCAGCGGCGGGTCGGTGTAGGCGATCAGGGGCGAGTCGTCGTAGCCGACCACGGAGATGTCGCCGGGCACCGCCATGCCCCGGGCCCGCACCTCGGCGATCGCGCCGAGCGCCATCATGTCCGAGGCGCAGACGATGCCGGTGCAGCCCTTGTCCAGCAGCTTCGCCGCCGCCGCGCGCCCGCCTTCGAAGCCGTAGAGCGAGTACTCCACGAAGTCGTCGGGATCGGGGACGCCGAGGCTGTCGCGCAGGGCCGCGGTGAAGCCCTCTATCTTGCGGATCACCGGGACATAGCGCTTCGGGCCGACGGCCAGGCCGATGCGCTCGTGGCCGAGGTCGGCCAGGTGGTTCACCGACAGCCGGGCGGCCATGGCGTCGTCCGGGGAGATGAACGGCGCGGCGATGCCGTCGGCGAAGCCGTTGATCAGCACGAAGGGCACGCCGCGCGCGGTCAGGCGGTGGTACCGCTCCTTGGACGCGGTGGTGTCGGCGTGCAGTCCGGAGACGAACACTATGCCCACCACGCCGTGCTCGATCAGCAGGTCGACCACGTCGTCCTCGGTGGCGCCGCCCGGGGAGATGGTGGCCAGCACCGGGGTGTAGCCGTCCTGCGACAGCGCCCGCTCCACGGCCTGCGCCATGGCCGGGAAGATCGGGTTGTCGAGCTCGGGGATGATCAGCCCGATCAGCGCGGTGTTGCGCTGCCGCAGCCGGGTGGGCCGCTCGTAGCCCATGACGTCGAGCGCGGCCAGCACCGCCTGCCGGGTGGCCGCCGCCACGCCGGGCTTGCCGTTCAGCACGCGGCTCACCGTCGCCTCGCTGACCTTCGCCTGGGCGGCGATGTCGGCGAGGCGCGCGGTGGATGGCAGTGCGGTGTTCTCCGTCATGGCGCCCATTCTGTACTCTCCCTGGCCCCGCTCCCCGTCCCCCGCCGCTAGACCCGCCACCAGGCGGCCGTGTCGGCCGGCAGCGTGAGCTGCCCGCCGGCGACGGCCACCGGCGCGGAGCCGAGCAGCAGGGTGCCGGGGACCGGCAGTGTCACAGCGTCCGAACCGGTGTTGACCGTGCAGACGAACTCCTCGCCGCGCCGGAACATCAGCACCGGCCCGGGTGACGGCAGCCAGGTCAGCCTGCTGCCGTCGGTCTCGGCGCCCAGCTCCGGCAGCTGCCTGCGCAGCGCCAGCGCCGAGCGGTACAGCTCCAGCACCGAGTCCGGGTCGCCGGTCTGGGCCGCGACAGTCAAGCCGCTCCAGGCCGCCGGGGCCGGCAGCCAGGACGCGGTGGACCCGGCCGGGCCGAAGCCGAACGGCGGCTCGGCGCCGGACCAGGGCAGCGGCACCCGGCAGCCGTCGCGGCCCTTGGCCGGGTCGCCGGACTGGATGCCCTGCGGGTCCACCAGGAACTCCACCGGGATGTCCAGCACCTCGGGCAGGCCGAGCTCCTCGCCCTGGTACACGTACGCCGAGCCGGGCAGCGCCAGCATCAGCAGCGCCGCGGCGCGGGCCCGGGCCCGGCCGGCCGCGCCGCCGCCATAGCGGGTGACGTGGCGCTTCATGTCATGGTTCGACAGCACCCAGGTGGACGGGGCGCCGACCGAGCCGGCGGTGGCCAGCGAGTGGTCGATCGCGGCGCGCAGCGCGCCGGCCTCGAAGGGCTGGCCCAGGTAGTCGAAGTTGAACGCCTGGTGCAGCTCGTCCGGGCGGACGTAGTTGGCCAGCCGCTCCGGGGTCGGGGCCCAGGCCTCGGCGGCGCCGATCCGACCGCCGGGGTAGGAGTCCAGCAGCAGCCGCCAGGCGCGGTAGATCTCGTGCACGCCGTCCTGGTCGAAGAAGGGCAGCACGGCGTTGCCGATCATCTCGACGTGGTCGGCGCGGCCGACGTCGGGCAGCCCCGGCGCCTTGACCAGGCCGTGCGCGACGTCGATCCGGAAGCCGTCGACGCCGAGGTCGAGCCAGAACCGCAGGACGTCCAGGAACTCGGCCCGGACCTCCTCCAGGTCCCAGTTCAGGTCCGGCTGCTCCGGGGCGAACAGGTGCAGGTACCACTGGCCGGGCGTGCCGTCCGGGTCGGTGGTGCGGGTCCAGGCCGGGCCGCCGAACACCGACTCCCAGTCGTTGGGCGGCAGTTCCCCGTGCGCGCCGCGGCCTTCGCGGAAGATGTACCGGTCGCGCGCAGGGCTGCCGGCCGGGGCCGCGAGCGCCTCGACGAACCAGGCGTGCCGGTCCGAGGTGTGGTTGGGGACCAGATCCACGATCACCCGCAAGGCCCGCGCGTGCGCGTCGGCCAGCAGGGCGCGGAAGTCGTCGAGGTCCCCGAACACCGGGTCCACGGCCCGGTAGTCGGCGACGTCGTAGCCGAAGTCGGCCATCGGCGAGGTGAAGAACGGCGTGATCCACAGCGCGTCCACGCCCAGGTCCGCCAGGTAGGGCAGGCGGGAGCGGATGCCGGCCAGGTCGCCGACGCCGTCGCCGTCGGCGTCGGCGAAGGAGCGGATGTAGATCTGGTAGATCACCGCGTCCCGCCACCAGTCGGTGCGGTCCGTGCCGGGTTGTCCGGCTCGGACGACATCGGCGGCCTCGACGGCGAGTATCTCGGTAGTCATCGACTCACGTGCCTCGGATCTCAAGTAAGTGTGGGTCAGCCCTTGGCGCTGCCGGAGGTCAGCCCGGCCACCAGGTTGCGCTGGACGAGCAGGAACATCACGGCGGCCGGGATGGCGATCAGCACCGAGGAGGCGGTCATCAGCCCCCATTCGCCCTTGTACTGCGAGACGAAGGTGCGCAGCCCCACCGCCAGCGTGTACTTGTCCGAGCCCTGCATGAAGGTGTTGGCGAAGGCGACCTCGGCCCACGCGGTGAGGAAGGAGTAGAAGGCGACCACCGCCAGGCCCGGCCGGGCCAGCGGGAGCACCAGGCGCCAGAAGGTGCCGAACGGGGTGAGCCCGTCGACCTTGCCGGCCTCGTCGATCTCGATCGGGATGGTGTCGAAGTAGCCCTTGAGCATCCAGGCGCAGTACGGCACGGCGGTGGTCAGGTAGACCAGCACCAGTCCGGCGTAGGAGTTCACCAGGTGCAGCTTGGACATCAGGTTGTACAGCGGGACGATCAGCACCGCGATCGGGAACATCTGGACGATCAGCAGCATCCACATGGTGGCCCGGTAGCCCGGGAACCGCATGCGGGACACCGCGTAGCCGCAGGTGGCGGCGACGAACACGGCCAGCACCATGGTGAGCACCGAGACCAGGATCGAGTTGCCGAACCAGGTGAGGAAGTCGGTGTCGTTCAGCACCTTGCTGTAGTTGCCGAAGTTCAGGTTGCTGAAGTCGCCGGGGTGGGCCCACTGGCCGTTGCCGGTCTTCAGCGAGGTCAGCGCGACCCAGGCGATCGGGAAGACCGCGATGAAGGACGCGGCGATCAGGGTGGCGTGGATGGCGACCGAGGCCAGCGGCGAGCGCCTGGTCCGGGAGTGGACGCGGCGCGCGGCGCGCTTGGCGTGGTCGGCCTGGCCGGCGGTCCCGGCGGGGGCCGCGGCCCGGGTCACGGCGCTCATGCCTGGACCTCCAGCTTGGACTGCGAACGGCGGTAGACGGTGGCGAAGACGATGAGCATGGACAGGATCACCACGCCGTAGGAGGCGGCCTCGGCGTACTGCCGGATGTTCTGGAACGCGACCTGGTAGGCGTGCGTGACCAGGATGTCCGTGCTGCCGGCCGGGCCGCCCTCGGTGAGCAGGAAGATGACGTCGAACTTGTTGAAGGTCCAGATGACGCCGAGCAGCGTGACGGTCATCATCACCGGCCGCAGCCCGGGCAGGGTGACCATCCGGAAGCGCTGCCACGGCGTGGCGCCGTCCATCTCGGCGGCCTCGTAGAGCTCGCCGGGGATGGTCTGGAGCCCGCCGAGGAAGGAGATCATCATGAACGGCACGCCGAGCCAGACGTTGGTGGCGATGACCGCGATCTTCGCCGAAGTGGGCTGGGACAGCCATTGCACGCTGTGCATGCCGAAGAACTTCAGCACCGCGTTGAACACGCCGTTGTCGTTGTAGAGCAGGCGCCAGGCGAAGGCGGCGACGAAGCCGGGGATCGCCCAGGGCAGGATCAGCATCAGCCGGTAGCCGGCGCGGAACCGGATCTTGCGGTTCAGCAGGATCGCCAGCCCCAGGCCGATCGCGATGTGGAAGAAGACGTTGACGAACGTCCAGATCAGCGTCCATGACAGGGTGCTGTAGAAGTGCCCGTCGTGGCCGGACAGGATGTCCCAGTAGTTGTGCAGCCCCACCGACTTGTAGCTCGGGGGGATGTGGTTCACGCCGATGTCGTGTCCGATGTTGGACTCGTTGGCGTCGGTGGTGGACAGGTACAGGCCCCAGACGAACGGGTACCCGACCAGCACCAGCATCACCAGAACGACCGGCGCGGCCATCGCCCAGCCGTACCAGTACCTGTCGAACGAGCGACCCAAGCCTTTGACCAGCCGCTGCACGCCCATTGCCCTGTCCCTACCTGACTTCCGATCCTGTGATCCTGATCCCGGACCCCGCCGAACCCGCTGTACTCGCTGTACTCGCTGTACTGGCCGTACTCACTGCCCGCGTGGTGCGCCGCGCGGGGACCGGGACCCTCACTTCCCGGTCCCGCGCGGCCGGCCTCGCGGCCGGACTTCAGTTCTTCTTGAAGTCCGTCAGGATCTGCGCGAACTGCGTGGCCGCGTCGTTCAGCCCGTCCTGCGCCGACTTCTGGCCGCCGAGGATGGCCTGGTAGTCGGTGTCCAGCGGGGTGAACAGGTCCGAGGCGCCGGCCAGCGGCGGGCGGCCGACGGCCGACTTCAGCGGCTCGGCGTAGGCCGAGAGCACCTTGTTGGCGGTGACCTGCGGGTCGCTGTAGGCCGAGGTGCGGGTCGGCAGCACGTTGTTCTTGGCCGCGATCGTCGCCTGGTTCTGCGCGTTGTTCAGGAAGGCCACGAACAGGTAGGTGGCGTCCAGGTTCTTGGAACCCGCGTAGACGACCAGGTTGTGGCCGCCGACCGGGGCGCCGGCCTTGACCGAGCCGGCCGGGACGGTGGCGATGCCGAGGTTGTCGGCGTTGCCGAACGCGGTGCCCTTCAGGTCGTCGGCGGTGGACCACGGGCCGTTGATGACCATGGCGACCTTGCCGTCCTTGAAGGCGGTCTGCATGTTGTTGTAGCCGTCCTTGGTCACGTCGGTGACCGCGGCGCCGGACTTCACCAGGTCCTGGGCGATCTCGACGCCCTTGAGCGACTTGGCGTCGTTGATGGTGATCGTCTTGGCGTTGACGTCGACCAGGTCGCCGCCCTCGCCGTAGATGAACGGCAGCGCGAAGTAGCCGGCGGCGTTGATGAAGGCGCCGTTCTGGCCGGTCTTGGCCTTGATCGCCAGGGCGTCGGTCTTCAGCTCGTCCCAGGTCTTCGGCGCGGCGGTGATGCCGGCCTTGGCGAACAGGTCCTTGTTGTACAGCAGCGACAGCGTGTCGGTGACCTGCGGCACGCCGTAGATCTTGCCGTTGTAGTGGTCCGAGGCGTACGGGCCGGCCATGTAGTCCGAGTCGTCGGCCAGGGCCGGGGTGCCGTCCAGCGGCTGCAGGTAGCCCAGCTGCGCGAAGGCCGGGGTCCAGCCGACGTCGGCGCGCAGCACGTCGGGCGCGCCGTTGCCGGACTGGGCGGCGGTCTTGAACTTGTCCTTGGCGTCGGAGAACGGGACGTTGACGTAGTTCACCTTGATGTTCGGGTACTTGGCCTCGAACGCCTTGATGATCGGCTGGTAGTTCGGCGCCTCGTTGGTGGCGTCGGAGGTGTCCCACCAGGTGACCGAGCCCTTGACCGCGGCCGGGTCGGTGTTCGCGGCGGGCGCGGTGCCGCCGGAGGACTTGCTGCTGCTGCAAGCACTTGCAGCAAGAGCCAGCGCCGCTATCGCCGCTATCCCGGCGCCGCGCTTGGCCGTGATGCTCCGTCGCATCGAGAACTCCTTGAAAGGGGAGGGGAAGGAGTGCCGCTGCTATCTGCGGCGCGATCCCAGACGCTAGCAAGGGGTCGGCCGGTGCTGAAAGAGTTTGCAGCAAGATTTCTGCAACTTGCGGATAACGATGCGGCAACGCGGGCTTCACATGGCTGAAACAGTGATCAGGGCGTGGCCGCGCGGTCACTCTCCGCCCAGGCGCAGCACTCCCGCCAGGCGTCGACCGCGGCTGACCAGCGCCTCCAGCGCGGCCGCCACGGCGGTCACGGCCAGCAGCGCCAGGCCCAGCACCAGGGTCACCGTGAGGTCGACGCGGATCGGGGCGTCGTAGCCGTTCGTGAAGGCGGTCAGGTCCAGCGCCGGACCGAGCAGCCGGGGCAGCGCCAGCCCGATCAGCACCCCGGAGACGGTGGCCGCCAGCGCGGTCGGCACCAGCTGCACCGCGGTGAGCACCCCGGCGGACCGGGCCGGCAGGCCCATGGTGCGCAGGAAGGAGACCGTACGGCCGCGTTCGCGGGCGGTTGCTGCAAGTTCCAGAATGATGACGAGGACCGCGAACCCGGCGGACAGTCCGGCGCAGACCTCGAAGATGCCGCCGACCGAGCGGTTCAGACCGTCGGAGCGCATCGCCGCGAGCTGCTCGCCGCGCACGGCGACGTCGTAGAACTGCGGGGCCAGGCCGAGCAGCACGGCGTGGATCTGCGCGCTGGACACCGGCCCGTTCAGAGTCACCACGGCCGGCCGCGTGGAGTCCGACACCTGGGCCAGCAGCTCGGCGGGCAGCACCACGTAGGCGCTCTCCGAACCGTCGCCGCCGGCGGCGCGCAGGGCGCTGTTGCCGGGATCGGGCACGGTGCCGGCGATCCGGCAGGAGACGGTGTTCTTCAGGAAGCTGACGGTGAACGTGCCGGCGGGATAGTTCCGCAGCGCGGCCCGCGAGGCCAGGACCGGGACGGTGCCGTCGGCGTCGGCCGCCGCCGCCATGCCCGGCACCAGGCCTGGGGCGACGCCGAGGAACGTCACCTGCCGCTCGGCGCCGCTGTCGTCGTCGATGGTGGAGCGCGCGAAGACGGTGACCGGCTCGACCCGCACGCCGGGCAGCGCCCGCAGCCGGTCGACGGCCCCCGGGCCGAACCCGTTGGCCCGCAGCACGGCGTCGGCCCCGAGGCGGTCGGCGGAGGCGGTCACCCCGTGGCTCAGGGTACTGACGACCACGCCGCCGAACACCGCGCCGGACACCGTCAGCACCAGCACCGCCAGCGCCACCGCCGGGGTCTGCCCGCGCTCGGCGGCCCGGGCCAGGCCCAGCCAGCCGGCCGTGGAGCGGCCCCGGCCGACCAGGCGCACCGCGCCCAGCACCGGCCCGGGCAGCAGCCGCAGCATCAGCGCGGCGACCACCGCGCCGACCAGCACCGGCACCGCCGCCATCAGCGGATCGACGGTGCCGCCGGTGGTGGTGCCGGCCACGCCCCGGCCGCGCAGCGCCAGCACGCCGCCGACGGCGAGCAGCGCGATCAGCGCCTCCAGGGAGCGGCGCCGGCCGCGGGACAGCAGCCGGCGCTCGTCGGCGCGGGCGGTGCCGGCGGTGGCGGGCCGGGCCCGGAGCATGACCGTCACCGGGATCGCGAAGAGGCCGAAGGCCGCCACGACGACGATCGGCCACAGCGGGCCGCCGCTCGCGCCGGCGGCGGCCGACCCGGCGCCCCCGCCGCCCGGGTGCCCGATCCGGTCGAAGAACGCCAGCCGGCCGAGCAGCCCGCCGAGGACCGCGGCGGGAATGATGGCGACCGCGGATTCCAGGGTCAGCAGCAGGGCGGACTGGCGGCGGGAGGACCCGCGGGCCCGTTGCAGGGCCACGGATCCGGCCCGGCGGGCGGCGACCAGCCGGGCGGCGGCGAACACCGCGGCCAGCTCGACCGCGAGCAGCCCGGCCACGGCGAACGACTGGAGGGCGCTGGTGGAGACCAGGCGGGTGCGGAAAACGGCGAACAAGCCCGGCAGGCCGGTGTGGGTGCCGGACTCGGCAACGGGGTTCAGCAGCCCGTCGCAGTTCTGGTAGCCGGGCCGGTCCGGGTCGCAGATGAACGGCAGGGCCCGCTGTTGGAAGTGGGTCAGCGAGGCCTGGAGCGCGTCGAGGTCGTCGACGCGCAGCGCCGCCGGATTGACGGTACGGCGCCAGTCCGCCGAGGCCTGGACCTGGACGTCGCCGTGCACCAGGGTGGCCAGGCCGGCTTCGGAGAGCAGCATGCCGCCGGACCAGAACGTCTGGGGATTCATACTGCCGATGAAGCTCAGTTGGGGCTTCAGGAGAAGGGGATTCTGGACGAAGAAGCTGTTGTCGTCGGGGCTGAGAGCCGAACCGACCGCGTTCTCGAAGATGCCTGACACGACACCGTCGACCGGATGCTTGACGCCGTTCTGGTCCGGGAGCGGATCCCCGAGCTGGACATGGGTGCCGACCGGCAGGTGCAGCAATCGGCTGGCGTCGCGGCTGACGCCGACGGCGACGGTGCCCTTGATCGGCGCGGCGTCCTTCGGGTCGGTGCCCTCGACGTACTTCACCAGATGCGCCGTGCGGCTGTCGACGACGTAGGTGATGGTGGCGGGCAGGCCGCTGGGCTTGGGGATGGTGGCGCCGTCGGTCTGGACGCCGTCGGCGCGGTAGGAGTGCGAGAACTGGTCCAGGGCCCGTCCCGCGACCGGCCCGAGCTGATCGTTCAGGGCGGCCTGGAACTCGTCGAACTCCCCGCCGTCCGCGCCGGTGTCGACGACGGTGAGGTGCGCGGTGACCGACCGGTCCTGGAGCGCGGCGGCCGAGATGTTCTGGAACAACGCCCGATCCGCCAGGCTTTTCAGCACGCGCGGCCCGGCGGCCGCCGTGAGCGCGGCGGCGAACACGAGCGCGGCGACGAGCAGCAGCGGGACGGCGTCGGCCCGCAGGCCGCCGCGCATCAGGCGGACGGCGATGCTCCAGCCCAGGGAGTGGTCGCCGGGTTCGGCGACGATGGTCGGACGGAGGCGGCCGGGGGCGGCCTCGGGACCGGAGCCGTGGCCTCCAGGGTGTCCGGGTCCGGATTCCCCGGACCGGCCCGGGGCGCCGCCGGCAGCGGCGGCGTCGGCGGCGTCGTCGAAGTCGATCTCGAACTCCGGCTCGTAGGACATCGGTGCTCCTGAGGAGAAAGGCGGGAACGACGGTGCCGGTCCGGAGGCCGGTTCTTGGCGGTGGTTCCGGTCGGAGCCGGACCCGGGACCCGGGTTCACAACTCGTCCCCGGCGCGCAGCATCCGCGCCAGGTCCACGCGCGAAAGCGCCCGCGCGGCGAGCATCACCACCAGCACCACGGCGACAGCTGTGGCGCCGGCGATCCCGACGCCGCGCATCCAGGGCGCGACCGCGGCCACCGCGGGGAAGACCGGGGCGCCGGCGTCGTCGACGGTGACCGACGGCACCGTCAGCAGCGCCGTCTCCACCCCGATCGCCACGCCGGCGACGACCGCGACCACCGCCAGCACCGCCTGTTCGAGCCAGAGCGCGGCCGAGAGCTGGCGGGGCAGGGCACCGATGGCGCGCAGCACCGCGAACTCGCGGCGGCGGCCGCGCAGCGAGGTCACGGCCGAGACCGCGAAGCCGACGGCGGCGAACACCGGCGCGGTGGCCGCGCTGATCGTCAGCAGAGCCGTCTGGCTGGCCGCGAACCCGCCGTTGCGCAGGCCCGAGGCCACCCCGTCGTGCGTGGTCAGGACGCCGAGTTCGGCGTGGGCGGCGACGTAGGCCGACGCAGTGCTCTGCGAGGACAGCTGCGCCAGCCACTCCACGTTCGTCCACTCGGCCTCGGAGTCGGCGGCGCGCAGGATGCCGGTTAGCAGCACCCGGTCGACGACCACCGCCGAGGCGTCCGGGGCCAGCCCCGGGAATCCGCTGACGCGGCCGGTGACGTCCAGCCGGAGGCGCGTGCCGTCGGGCATCATGGCCGGGATCCGCTGGCCGACGGCGGCGGACGCGGCTTTCAGGAAGCCGTCGGTCACCAGCACGGGTACCAACGGCGCGGAGCTGAACTGGAGGTCGCCCGGAGGGAAGCCGGGGCGGGCCACCCAGGTGTTCGTGTAGCCGGGCTCCACGGACCAGACGTGGCCGCTGGCGATGCGCAGCGACAAGGAATCGGGTCCGCCCTGCGCGGTGCAGATCGCGGACAACGTCGCCGGGGTGGCGGCCTCCGTGCCGTCGCAGGAGTCCGGCCCGGCGGGGAAGTTGCCCCAGTGCGCAGTCGCTCCGGCGACGTGCCAGCTCCCCTTGGCGGGCACGGCGACCGGCACCGAGGCGCCGGCCGCGCCCCCGCCGACCGCGGTCAGGGACCGGAAGTCCAGGCTCACGTCCAGCGACCCGTCGGTGAAGACGTCGCTGACGCCGATGCCCTCGATCCGCAGCGGATAGGCCGGGATGCCGCCGTTCACCGTGCTGGTCAGCGGGATCGTCACCGGGACGGGCCGGCCGAGCTGCTCGGGGGTCGGGATCTGGATCACGATCAGCGCGCCGTCGCGGTCGCGGAGCAGCATGTGCAGCACCGCGTTGTCCCGGTACTCCGCGGGCGCGCGAGGGTCCTCCGGGCTGCCCTTGGCCACCCGCGCGGACATGGTGAAGTCGAAGGTCAGCGCGGTCGGCGTGCCGGGCAGCGGGATCGTGGAGTCGCTGGGCGGGCGCTGGCCGGCCGAGGGCCGGGAGAGCGCCGCGAACAGGTCGGCCGGCGGCGCCGAGGCCGGATCGCCGCGCAGGGCGAGCACGTCGGGAGCCTTCGCGGCGTCGACCCCGATCAGGGTGCTGCTGTCCGAACCGGCCTTGATCTCACCGGTCACCAACGGCATGACGCTCTTGACGCCGGGGATCCTGCTGTAGACAGAACGCTGATACGCCTCGGGGACCATGCTCTGCCCGAGGCGGCCGTCCGCGCCGACTTGGAAGCCCGCACGGTCGTCGGCCGAGCGGGAGAGCATCGCCGCGGTGGTGACCACCATCGCGCCGACGGCCAGGGCCAGGACCAGCAGCAGGACGGTGCCGGCGTGGCGGGCCGCTCGGCGGCTGACCTGCCAGCCGCCGAGCGCGGCGGCGAAGCGCCGGGTCTCGTCCAGCCGATGGTCGGCCAGGCGCGCGGCGGGCGGGAGCAGCCGCAGGGCGAGGGCGGCCAGGGCGGCGGCGGTGACGGCGGGGGTGAGGACGAGGACCGGGTCGATGCCGAGGGCGGCGGTGGCGCTGGAGGTGCTCTTGCCGGTCCCCCCGCCGGTGACCGGCGTCTTGTAGTGGCGCAGTTGCAGGTAGCCGACGACGGCGAGCACGGCCAGGGCGGCGTCGATGCCCGCGCGTTGGAAGGCGGCGACGCGCTTGCTGCGGGTGCGGTCCTTGTCGATGCGCTCGCGCGAGGCCAGATAGGCGGCACCGGCCTGGACGGCGAGACAGAACACGGCGATCAGGATGCTGACTTCGATGCCGATCAGCTCCGGGGCGTGCGGGGCCGGCATCGCGTGCAGCCGGGGCAGCCGGCGCAGGCCGCGGGCCAGCGGCCCGGTGGCGAACGCGGTGATCAGCACGGCGGGAAAGGCGATGAGGAGCATTTCGCCGGCCGCGACGCCGACCAGCGCGCGCGGGTGGGCGCCGCGGGCCTGGACGAGCCGTGATTCCTCGGCGCTGTGCTCGCGGACCAGGCGCAGGGTCAGCGCGAGCGCGAAGATCGCGAGGACGGCCAGCAGGGTGGCCACGATGAGGAACCCTGACATGCCCGCGGTCTCGGCGGTCTGGACGCGTTTGTTCTGCATCGGCAGACCGGAGGACAAGGCCAGACTCAGCACACTGGGTTTGGCCGCGTGGAAGACGGCGCGGTTCACTTCACCGCTCTCCACCGCGAGGATACGGTTCACGGCGGTGGACAGGCCGGAGGCGGAGGCGGAGGAGAGATCGGGCAGGCCGTACCACGTCATCTGGGCGAGCGGCGCCAGACCGTCGCGCGCGGCGAGGATGTCGGGCGTGACGAAGATCAGCGGACGGGACACCGTGCCGGCGGCGGCGCCGACGGGACGGACGGAGCCCCAGAACAGCGGATCGTTGTCAGCCGTCTGATACACCCCGGCGATCCGGTGCTTCTCGGTCGCGGTGGCGCCCCACAGGGCCTTGGCCATGATGACGCTGCCGCCGGCGGCCAGGCCGGTCTGCCGCGCCAGGGAGTCCGGGATCAGGACGTCACCGGGGGTGGTGAGGAGCGTGCCGGCGGCCAGGCGGATGTGCTGCGCATAGTTGTCCGCGCTCGCGGCGGCCACGAAGACGTCCCCGGTCGGAGCGGTGAGATCCAGCTTCGACACGACCACCGTGCGCTGGATCGCGACCGGGTAGGGACGCAGCAGGCGGCGGGCAGCGGCCTCGACTTTGGGATCCGCGGCCTTCACGTCACCGTCGGGGCTGGCGGTGAAGACCACGGCGGTGCTGCCGACCGGCGCGTCCCGCAGGGCGGCACGCGTGCCGGCGTCGGGAACGGCGGCGACCGTGGTGGCGAGCACGGCGAAGGTGAGCGAGGCGAGCAGGACGGTCAGCGCGGCCGCGGCCGTGACCGTGCGATGCGCCAGTACTCGGCGGAGGGTGGCGACTATGGGCGCTGTGGGCACGGAAGAGAGGACGGGAGCCGAACCGGCCGGGATGCGGATGGGCGGCTGGTGTTATCGAAGCGTTATGTTGCGTGTTCGAGGGTTGATGGTGACGACGCTGGACGAATCGGGAAGCAGGAGGCGAGGAGACCGGCAGGGGACTAGACCAGGCGGCTGGTCACTGGCCTGCCCGGTCCGCCAGCACCAGCTCCCCCACCTCGTCGCTCAGCACCTCGCGCGCGTCCTCCGACAGCCCGTCGTCACTGACCAGCACGGCGGCGTCGTCCAAGGCTGCGAAGGCCGACAGCCCGACCACGCCCCACTTGGTGTGGTCGGCCACCACGATCAGGTTGCGGGCGGCGGTGACCAGGGCGCGGTTGGTCTCGGATTCCATCAGGTTCGGGCTCGTGTACCCGGCTTGGGCGTCCATGCCGTAGACCCCGAGGAAGACCTGGTCCAGATGCAGGGTGCGAATGGCCTGCACCGCTATCGGGCCGACCAACGCCTCGCTGGGGGTGCGCATACCGCCGGTGAGGATCACGGTCTGGTTGGCGCCGGGGTTGGTGGTCTCGTGGGCGTGCAGGACGTCGGCCACCCGCAGGGAGTTGGTGACCACGGTCAGGTCGGGGACGCCGACCAGATGGCGCGCCAGGGTGTAGGTGGTGCTGCCGCCGCTGATGCCGATCGCGGTGCCCGGGCGGACCAGCGCGGCCGCGGTGCGGGCGATGGCGTCCTTGGCGGGCTGCTCCATCTCGGCCTTGACGGTGAAGGCCGGCTCGTCGGTGGAGCCGGAGCGGCGCACGGTGGCGCCGCCGTGGACCTTGGTCAGCAGGCCGCGGGAGTCGAGCACGTCGAGGTCGCGGCGGACCGTCATGTCCGACACGCCGAGCAGGCGGGTCAGATCGTTGACGCGGACGCCGCCGGTCCGCTGGACCTCTTCGAGGATGCGCGCCTGTCGCTGCGCTGCCAGCATCGGTTGTCCCTGTCCCCTCTTGGCGCCCGCCGGCTCGCTGCCGGCTGAACGCACGGTAACACGCGCATCAACGCTTCCCGGCCTGGTAAAGCGCCAGACCCGGGATCCGGGCGGTGCGAATGCGACGCGGCGGGGCGAAGCCCGCGGCGGAGAACCAGGTCGCCAGCTGCTCCGGACGGTGGACCGCGGACCCGGAGGTGAGGCGGACGAACAGGGCCAGGTGGGTGGCGGCCGGATCGGCGTGCCGGGTATCGGCGAAGGCGTCCAGGACCGCCAGGGTTCCGCCGGGTTTGAGCGCGGCGTGGGCCCGGGCGAGCAGCGCCGGGATCTCGGCCTCGGTGAGGTGGTGCAGCAGGTTGAAGCACAGGACGGCGTCCTGGTCGGCCGGGAAGCCGGTGTGGCGGGCGTCGCCCTCCAGGAAGGACACCAGGTGGGTCAGGCCGGCGGCGGCGATCACGTCGCGGCCGACCCGGACGCTGCCGGGCAGGTCCAGGACGGTGGCGGTGAGGCCGGGCCGCGTGCGGCACAGGGTGGCGGCGTACCAGCCGTGGCCGCCGCCGACGTCCAGGACGCGGGCGGCGCCGGCGGGCAGGGTCAGGCGCCGGGCCACCTCGCCGGCGGTCAGCCGGGCCAGGTCGAGCTGGCCGAGCAGGTAGCGACGCCAGTAGGGGTCCTCCGGCGGCCGGTCGTGATGCTCCACCGGGGCGCCGGCGACGATCAGCCGGTCCAGGTCGCGCCACCAGTCGAAGTAGTCGCGCAGCCGTTGACGAAGCGCGCCACGCCGACGTCGGAGGCCGGGTCCAGCCAGCGGCGGTGGCGCCGGGCCAGGCGCAGTGAACCGTCCCGGGCCCGCCGGACGTGTCCGGTGGAGACCAGGCAGTCCAGCAGCAGCCGGGTCGGAGTGGGGGCCAGGCCCAGATCGGCGGCCACCCGGGCGGCGCTCGCCGGGGCGGTGGCCAGCCGGGCGAGCACGCCGGTGCGCACCGCCGCGACCAGCACTCCGGAGACCGCGACGCCGCCCCAGGCCTCGGCGGCGGGCGTGGGGACCAGGTTGGCGCGCAAAGCCGCCCGCTCCAAGGGGTTGCCGCCGCGCAGCGTGAGTCGCATGGTCCTTGCATACCCTTGCCGAGGAGATTAGCGATGCCCTTGCTCAAAGCACTGTTCCGCACCTGCCACCCGCTGCCCTCGCTGGCGATCACCGCGATGTTCGCGGCGCTGGTCGTGCGGGCCGCTCCGGGGGGTGGCTGGGGACCGGGCCTGACCGTCCCGGCGGTGCTGCTCGGCGAGCTGTCGATCGGCTGGTCCAACGACTACTTCGACGCCGACCGGGACACCCTGGCCGGCCGGCTCGACAAGCCGGTGGCGGCCGGGCTGATCGGGCGCCGGACGGTGCTGGCGGCCGCGGTGACGGCGCTCGCGCTGTCGGTGGTGCTGGCCTTCTCGATCAACTCCGCGGTGGGCACCGTCAACGCCATGCAGATGCTCGCGGGCTGGTTCTACAACGCCGGGCTGAAGGCCACCCCGCTGTCCGGGTTCGCCTACGCGGTGGGCTTCGGGCTGATTCCGGAGTTCGCCACCGCCACCACGCCGACCGTGGGCGCCGCCCGGCCGGCGATCCTGATCGCGGCCGCGCTGCTCGGCGTCGGCGGCCATCTGGCCAACGCACTGCCGGACCTGGAGGCGGACCGGCTGACCGGGGTCAGGGGCCTGCCGAACATCCTGGCCGAGAAGTTCAGCGTGCGCACCGTGCGGTCGGCGGCGCTGGTGCTGCTGGCCGGCACCTCCGGCTTCCTGGCGCTGGGCGGCACGCCCTGGCTCTGGCTCGGGTTCGCGATCGCGGCGGCGGTGGCCTGGTGGGGCATGGGCCGCTTCGGCCGCAAGCCGTTCTACGCGGCGCTGGCCATCGCGGGCATCGATGTCGCCGTCTTGGTGTTCGGGGGTGTCCCTCTATCGTGAAAGGTTTCACTCGCGCATCATCCGCGCGGGCCCGGGTACCGATTACGTGACGCGGTACCACATACGCCACCCGACAGGGAGCAAGGGCATGTCCCGCATTGCGGCAGTCTGCTCCACCCTCCCACCCCATCGACATCAGCAGGCGGACCTGGCAGAGGCCTGCGCCGACCTGTGCGCGCTGCCACCCTCGCGACGCGGCCTGCTGGAGCGGCTCTACCAGAACGCGGGCGTACGGACCCGCCACACCGTGCTGCCGCTGGCCGACTACAAGCGCCTGGAGGGCCTGGGGCCCACCAACGACGTCTACATCGAGCACGCCACCGAGCTCGGCGCCGACGCCGTCGGCAGGGCTCTGCGACAGGCCGGGGTCCGGCCGCGGGACGTCGACCTGTTCGTCACCACCTCGGTCACCGGCCTGGCGGTACCGTCGCTGGACGCGCGCCTGGTCCCGCTGCTGGGTCTGCGGCCGGACGTGAAGCGGATCCCGATGTTCGGGCTGGGCTGCGTGGCCGGGGCGGCCGGGCTGGCCCGGATCCACGACTACCTCCGGGCCTGGCCCGGGCACACGGCCGTGCTGCTCGCCGTCGAGCTGTGCTCGCTGAGCGTGCCGCTGGAGGATCCGGCGCTGCCGGACCTGGTCGGCGCCGCGTTGTTCGGCGACGGCGCGGCGGCGGTCGTGGTGCGCGGGGCGCAGTGCCCGCCCGATGGACCGGCGGCGATGCCGGGGCCGGCGGCGATGTCGGGGCCGGGGCCGGCCGCAACGCCCACCGCAACGCCGGGGCCGGCGGCGATGTCGGGGCCGGAACCGGCCCGCCCCCGGATCATCGCCACCCGCAGCGAGCTGTGCCCGGACACCCACGACGTCCTCGGCTGGCGTCTGGGCTCCCAGGGCTTCCGGATCGTCCTGACCGCCGACCTCGCGAAGGTGCTGGAGCGGGAGCTCGGCGCGGTCGTCGAACGCTTCCTGACCGACCACGGATTACAGATCCCCGATATCGGCGCCTGGGTGGTGCACCCCGGCGGCCCGAAGGTGATCGACGCGGTGCGCGACGCGCTGGGGCTGGCCGAGGAGCGGGTGGCCACGGCGCGCGCCTCGCTGGCCGAGGTCGGCAATCTGTCGTCGGCCTCGGTCCTGCACGTACTGGGCAAGGAGCTGGCCGAACCGGACCCCGCACCCGGCCCGTTGGTGATGGTGGGCCTGGGGCCCGGGGTGAGCATCGAGCTGCTGCTGCTGGAGCGTCGGGGATGATCGTTTACTACGTGCTGGTGATCGCGACCTGCTGCGAGCGGATCGTGGAGCTGGCGGTGACGAAGCGGAACGCGGCGTGGAGTTTCGCGCGCGGGGGCGTGGAGACCGGCCGCGGACACTATCCGCCGATGGTCGTGCTGCACACCGGGCTGCTGGCCGGGTGCCTGCTCGAACCGGTGCTCGCGCACCGGGGCTTCGAGCCGGCGACCGGGGTGCCGATGCTGGTGCTGGCGGCGGGCTCGCAGGGGCTGCGCTGGTGGTGCATCAGGACTCTGGGTCCGCGCTGGAACACCCGGGTGATCGTGGTGCCGGGGCTGCCGCTGGTGGACTCCGGGCCGTACCGGTGGCTGCGGCATCCGAACTACGTCGCGGTGGTCGTGGAGGGTTTCGCGCTGCCGCTGGCGGGTTCGGCGTGGGTCACCGCGGCGGTGTTCACGGTGTTGAACGCCGCCCTGCTGACGGTGCGGCTGCGGTGCGAGGTCCGGGCGCTGGCCCCGGTGCGCACGGGATCGGGCTGAGCGCCGTGCTGGACGTCCTGGTGGTCGGCGGCGGGCCGATCGGGCTGGCGGTGGCGGTGCACACGGCGGCGGCGGGCCTGGCCGTGGTGGTGGCCGAGCCGCGCCCCGGGCCGGTGGACAAGGCGTGCGGCGAGGGGCTGATGCCCCCGGCGCTGGCGTCGTTGCGGGACCTCGGGGTGGATCCGCCGGGCCGGGCGCTGCGCGGGATCCGGTACCGGGACGCACGGCACCGGGTGGAGGCGGAGTTCCGCGACGGTCCGGGGCGCGGGGTGCGGCGCACGGTGCTGCACGAGGCGCTGGCGGACCGGGCCGAGTTGGCCGGGGTCGAGGTGGTGGCCGAACGCGTCTCGGAGTTCTGCCAGTACGCGGATCATGTGGAGGCGCTGGGTTTCAAGGCGCGCTATCTGGTGGCGGCCGACGGTCTGCACTCGACGGTGCGCCGGGCCTGCGGCCTGGATCCGGGTTCGCCGCGCCGTCCGCGCTTCGGGCTGCGCCGGCACTACGGGACCGCGCCGTGGACCGATTTCGTCGAGGTGCACTGGGCCCACGACTCCGAGGCGTATGTCACGCCGGTCGACGAGGACCTGGTCGGCGTGGCGATCCTGGGACCGCCCGGCGGCGGTTTCGAGGAACGGCTGCGGGCGTTCCCGGAGCTGCGGAGCCGGCTGGCCGGGGTGCCGCCGGCCGGGCCGGTGCGCGGCGCCGGGCCGCTGCGGCAGGCGGTGCGCCGCCGGGTGGCCGGGCGGGGCAGGGTGCTGCTGGTCGGCGACGCCTCGGGGTATGTCGACGCGCTGACCGGCGAGGGCATCAGCGTCGGTCTGGCGCAGGCCCGGGTGCTGGCCGAGTGTCTGGTCGCGGACCGGCCGGCGGACTACGAGCGGGCCTGGCAGCAGGTCTCGCGCCGGTCGAACCTGATGACGGCGGCGCTGCTGGCGGCGCGGCGCAATCCCTTGTCCGGGGCCCGGATCGTGCCCGCGGCGCAGGCGCTGCCGCGGGTGTTCGGCGGGGCGGTGCGGATGATCACGGGGTAGGGCCGGACCGGTCCGCCGGGCCCTGCTGTCAAGGGCTTTCACCCTGGCGGGGGCTCAAAGACGATCACCTGAGAGTTCCCAAGAACCCCTGTTGATAGTACATTGACGTACCGTGACGCTGGCCGTCACCGAGTGTTACCGAAGTCAGGGTATTGCCACCGCCGCCGCCACCGCAGTGGGCGCCCGAGCCTGGGATGGGAAACATGGCCGACGCCGACCGGGATCCCTTGCCGCGCAGTTTCTGGTGGCTGTTCGCCGCCGGCGCGGTCTCCTGGCTCGGCGACGGAGTGATCGTCGTGGGCTTCCCGCTGCTGGCCGCGGCGCTGACCAAGTCCCCGCTGGGGATCGCGGCGGTGATCGTGACGCAGCGCCTGGCGCCGATGCTGCTGGCGCTGCCGCTGGGCGCGCTGGCCGACCGGTGGAACGCGCGGCGCACGGCCGCGGTCACGAACGTCCTGCAGGCGGCGCTGTTCGCCGGGGCCGCGGTCCTGACCGCCGGGGGCCACCTGGGACTGGCCGGGCTGATCGCGGTGGCCTTCGTCGCCGACTCCCTGGGCACCCTGTTCACCTGCGCCAGCAGCGCGCTGGTGGCCGACGTCATCATCGAGCCGCGGCACTTCGGCCGGGCCAACACCTGGCTGCGCGGGTCCAACGCCCTGATCGCGTACGTGATCGGCCCCGGCTTCGGCGGTCTGCTGTACGCGACCGGCCGGCAGCTGCCGCTGATCATCGACGCCTGCTCGTTCCTGGCCGCCGCCGGGATCCTGATGGTGCTGCGCACACCGAACCAGCGGGCCCAGCCGGAGCCGGCCGACCGGCACTTCCTCACCGAGGTGAAGGAGGGCGTCCGGATCTCCTTCAGCCCCGGCCCGCTGCGGCTGATGGTGGCGATCGCCGGGAGCATGACCCTGGTGCAGGCCGGGTCGGTGGCGGCCATCGTGGTGCTGGGCACCAGGACCGTGGGCCTGAGCCAGACCGGCTTCGGCTGGGCGCTGGCGGCCGGCAACATCGCCGCGGTCGGCGCCATGCTGTCGGTGGGGCGGATCACGAAGCTGCGGACCTCCTCGGCCTTCCTGGTGAGCATCGTGCTCGGCGCGGTCGGCGAGCTGCTGCTGGGCACCGCGCACAGCGGCGTACAGATCTCCGTGGGCCTGGCCCTGGACGGCGGCGCGGCACTGATCATCGGCGTGGTGCTGATGACGGCGCGGATGCGGCTGGTGCCGCGCGAACAGCTGGGCCGGATGACCGGCGGGTACGAATCAGTGCTCTACGCCTCGGGCACGGTCGGGACGATCCTCGGCGGTGTGCTGGCGGACGCCAGCGGACGGCTGCCGTATCTGGTGTGCGCGGCGGTGTACGTGGTGATCCTCGCGGTCGGGGCGACGCGGATCCGGGGGTTGGACGCGGAGCCGGAGCCGGAGGCGGTTCTGGTGCCGGCGCAGGCGGGGGCTGGGGCGGGGTCGGGGTCTGGGTCGGGGTCTGGGGCGGGGTCGGGGTCGGACGCGACTGCGGGAATCGGCGGGGTCGGCGTGGAGACCGCGGACTGAGGGTCGCGGCGGCCACAACGAATCGTTGTCCCGGGCGCACGAACCTGTTGCTTCCCCTCGGTTTCGGCACTCGGCATCCTTGATCAGGCGCCGCTGTCGCAGCGTCCTGATCCGATGCGGATCCCGCCGGGGATCCCGCGCGGACCGACCGAAGGGATCTCCCGTGTCCGTCCTCCCCCACCGCGACCTCGAAGGCAAAGTGGCGATCGTGGTCGGCGGCAGCCGCAACCAGGGCGCCGCGATCGCGGACGCGATAGCCGCCCGGGGCGCGACCACCGTCATCACCTTCGCCAACGACGAGCAGGCCGCGCAGCGGACGCTGGACGCGCTCGGCAAGCACGGCGGCCAGGCCGAGGCGATCCGCTCCGACGCCCGGAGCTCGGCCGACGTCGACACCCTCTTCGAGGGCGTGCTGGCCCGCCACGGCCGGATCGACATCGTCGTGCACACCCCCGGCGCGGTGCTGAAGAAGCCGCTGGCCGACTTCACCGACGCCGACTTCGACCACCTGATCGACCTGAACACCCGCAGCGCCTTCAACACCCTGCGGGCGTCCTGCCGCCACCTCGCCGACGACGGCCGCTACGTGGTGCTGTCCACCACCCTGACCTCGGTCATGACCGGCCCCTACGGCCTGTACTCGGGCTCCAAGGCCGCCGTCGAACGCATGGTGCTGGCCGCCGCGAAGGAACTCGGCGCCCGGGGCATCACGGTCAACGCGGTCGCACCGGGCCCGATCGACGACGACTTCTACCACGCCGCCGAGACGCCGGAGGCGGTCGAGGCCGCGACCCACCACAGCCCGCGCAACCGGCTCGGGCGGCCGGAGGACGTGGCGCCGGTGGTGGGGTGGCTGGTGTCGGAGGCGGCGGGGTGGGTGTCGGGGCAGACGGTGCGGGCGAACGGGGCGATGTTCTGAGCGGGGCGGGCTGACTCGACGTGACTCGACCCGACCCGACACGACACGACCTGACTCGGCCTGGCTCGACCCGGCTCGACTCGGCTCTAGGCCCTCGGCTCGACTCTCGGCTCGACTCGGCCCTCGGCTCGGCTCTTGGCTCGGCCTGACCCGACCCGACCTGACCCAACCCGACTCGACTCAGAATGCTGTCGGCGGCATATCGTCGAACAGTGATCGAGATCGAGCTGCGCCATCTGCGGTCGTTCCAGGCAGTCGTCGCCGAGTCGAGCATCTCCAAGGCGGCGGCCCGGCTGCACCTGACCCAGCAAGGCGTCTCCCAGCACCTCCAGCACCTGGAGCGGGCCCTCGGCGTGACCCTGCTGGTCCGGACACCGCGCGGAGTATCGCTGACCGCCGCCGGGGAGCTGCTCGTGGCAGGGGCGGCGCCGCTGCTGTCCGGGCTCGACGACCTGGCCCTGGCGGTGCGGGCGATCGGCGGCGAGCGGCGCGGGCGGATCCGGCTGGTGTCGGCGGCGTTCACCGTCACCCAGCTGAGCATCGAGCTCGCGAAGTCGCTGGAGGCCGCGCACCCCGGCGTGGAGGTGGACGTGGCCACCGCGCAGCGGCCGATCGAGGCGATGCGGATGATGCTGGAGGGCCGGGCCGACGCCTCGCTGATGTGGCTGCCGACCGGGGAGGAGCGGCTGGTGGCCGTGCCGGTGCGCAGCGACCCCCGGGTGGTGCTGATGTCCGAGCGGCACCGGCTGGCCGACCGCGCCGCCGTGACGCTGGCCGACCTGGCCGAGGAGCCGGTGGTGATCGTGGACGCGTTCGCCTCGCCGCAGGCGCTGGCACACCGGATCGTCGATCCCCGGCCGGACGGGCGCCCGGCGGTGCGGGGACCGGTGGTGGAGACGCTGGAGGAGTGCCTGACGCAGGTGCGGCGCGGACACGGGGTCTGGTTCGCGCCGCGGGCGATGGCCGAATGGGCGGTGTGCGGCGGGGTCCGTCTGGTGCCGGTGACGGACATCCCGCCGACGCCGCTGGCGGTGGTGTGGCCGGCGGCGGCGCCGCGCGGGCTGGTCGAGCTGCTGGTGGAACACGTGCGGGAGCGGATTGCGGAGTTTTGAGGCCCGGACCGCCGCGGGCCATCGCACGGCTTACGTCGCGGAGAAGCCCGAGACCTCCGAGTCGTTCTTCAGCGCCGTCCACAGCTGCGTGGACTTGGTCTGGTTCCACAAGATCGAGGACCCGACGCCGGGCACGTTGTAGTTCGGGTTGGCGATCGGCACCACGATGGTGTGGCCCCCGCCGCCGTTGACCGACTTCATGTTCTGGAACAGGTCGTACAGGTCGCTCAGGCTGGTCCCGTCGCTGGTCTTGAACGCCGCGAGCGAGTTGTCCAGCGTCGGCACCAGCTTGAACGGGTTCAGGATGACGCTCGTCGACGACACCTTGTGCGCCAGCGCCGCGAGGAACTGCCGCTGCCGCTGCATCCGGCCGATGTCGCCGAGCGGGTCGGAGTAGCGCGCCCGCACGTAGGCCAGCGCCTGGGCCCCGTTCAGCGTCTGGCACCCGGCCTTCAGGTCGGCGCCGGACAGCGCGTCCTTCATCGGCTTGTCCAGGCACATGTCCACGCCGCCGACTGAGTCGGTGACCTTGACGAACCCGCCGAACCCGACCTCCGCGAAGTGGTCGACACGCAGACCGGTGGTGGTCTCTATGGTCTTGACCAGCAGCGGCGCACCCCCGAAGGCATACGCGGCGTTGAGCTTGTTCTTCGACTCCTTGTGCTGCTTGCCCTTGCTGTCGGTCCAGGCCGGGATGGTCACGTAGGAGTCGCGGGGCAGGCTGATCAGCGTGGTCCCGTGCGAACCGGAGTGCAGCAGCATCATCGAGTCGGTCCGCGAGGTGTCCCCGGTCACCGCCCCGGTCCCGGTGTGCAGCGCGTTCTGCTGATCCCGACTCAGACCCTCCCGGTCATCGCTCCCGACCAGCAGCCAGTTCGTCCCCTTGCCCTCCGCCGGCCGCCCGGCGTAGTCGGTGAGCACCGGCTCGTGCCGGATCTGCCCGGAGGCGTGGAAGTACAGCCAGGTGCCGTAACCGCCGATGAGCAGCACGAGCACCACGACCCCGGCCAGGATCCGCTTCGGCCAGCTGAACCGCCGCTGCTTGCGGGGGGTGCGGGGGCCGCCAGGCGGCCCGCCGGGCGGACCCGCGGGCGGCCCGACCTCCCCGGGGCCGCCGTACTCACCGGGGCGGTATTCGCCGGGCGGGTACTGGCCCGGAGGCTGACCGGGGGCCTGACCGGGGTACTGACCACCGGGGTACTGGCCCTGGTACTGCCCGGGAGCCTGGCCGTACTGCCCCGGGGCCTGGCCCGCACCCTGCCCGTGCTGCCCAGGCCCCTGACCCGCACCCTGCCCGTACTCCTGCGGCTCCCCATAAAACCGATCGTCCGACTGCGCCCCGCCCCCCTGCTCCGCACCACCACGGGACAACGGCGTCCGCCCGCGCAGCTTCTCCCACCGCGAGGGCTCCCTCAGCTCCAACGTGGGCTCCGGCTCCTGCGGGGGCCATCCCCCGTATCCACCACTCATACCCACGACCATGCCACCGCCCCACCCCCCAGCGGGCGAAACTGCGGTAATAACTCCGCAACGGTGGCCATGACGTGCCCGTTGGGCGACGCCCGGTTAACGATTTCTGGACGCCCGAGGGCTTCTGCTAATGTTTCACACGTCAACACGACACCAGCACGATCAAGCGCCGCTAGCTCAATAGGCAGAGCAGCGGACTCTTAATCCGCGGGTTCGGGGTTCAAGTCCCTGGCGGCGCACCCGTAGCTAGACCCCTGGCAGCATAGCTGACCAGGGGTTTTGTGTTTTGGTGCCACCGAAGAACCACCCTCTGCTTCCGCCCGCTCCTGGATCCGAGCAGGTTCCCCGGGGCCGACTCGGCCGGCCGCGCGATCTTGCGGAGGCCGGGCAGCCCGGTCGGCGGCAGGGTACTGATCGCGTGACCGGGCCGCCAGGTGGCTAGAACATCCTGCGCCAGGGAAGGCGCTGTCGCTGGGGCGCTGAGGCCCGAAAACCTCTAGTTTGGTTGCCATCCGTACAGTTGCCATGGCGGCTCCACTTGGGGAACACCTGCGTGCCGCAACCTGATCCACAGGGCCGACGCTGATCGCCACTCAGTGGAACGCCGCGTAACGGCCCTTCCTGCCATCAGAAGAAACGGAAGAACGCCGTGGAACTTCCGGCAGGTGTGCGTCATTACACTTCGGCTGACGAGGCTGAGGTCGCGAGGATTTTCCGCGAGACGCTGTGTTTGGGTCGGCCTCTCGACTTTCCTCTGTCCGGTATGGACCGCTATCAGCGGCTCTGCCTGGACTGGTTTCTCCGGTACGGCAGCGACGATATCGGCGTCTATGAAGAGGACGGCCGCGTGCACGGGTACGTGCTCGTCTGCACCGACCTCGCTTCGTATCACCGGTGGGCGGCGCGCACGGCGCTTGCCTGGACGACGCGGGTGGTCTTCGGTCTCGCGTTCGGGCGGCTGCGGCACCAGGATGCGCGCTTCCACCGCCTGCGCCTGCGCGATGGCTGGACCGCGGCTCTGCACGCGCCCTCGGCTCCGATGCCTGCCCTGGTCCATGTCAACCTCGATCGCTCCGCCCGCAACACCGGCGCGGCCCAAGCCCTCCTGCGCTTCGCCGACCAACGCTGCGCGACGGCCGGCCACGAAGGGTGGTTCGCGGAGATCAACACCCGCAGCCACCGGGCGTCGGCGCTGGCTGCCATCGGCCTGCACGCGATCCACAGCCAGCCCAGTCACACCCTGAGTTGGTTGCTGGAGGAACACGTCAATCGCCTCACGGTGGTCCACAGCGTCGGCGAGCCTATCGGCCGCGCCTCGGCGGCTCCGGCCGCAGCTGCCTCCAATGCGAAGGCCAACGCCAAGGCCAGCGTTCCGCGCAGCACAGGGACGGATCCCGGCGACGCTCAGGAACTCCTGGCGCGTCAGGGCTCTACTTCCGAAGCGGAACAGCCCCGGTGACGGACCGCCAAACCCCGCCGGCCGCACCAAGGCGCGGCGGCCCGGTGATCGGAGTGCTGTCCCAGCGAGCGGGTCGCGGATGGTTGCTCGCCGCGATCGCGTTGGCGTTCTGCTCGTACGGTGGGCTGATCGCCCTGCCCAGCCTCGTGGGACCACACCCCAGCCTGCTACTCGCCCTCAGGCCGACGCCAGAGGTGCTGGTGCTCGTCGGACACCGCGTCAGTCCCCTGATGACCTTCGCTATCGCACTGCCGGCGCGCCTGCTGGTCCACATCGTCTACTTCCACCTGGGCCGCTTCTACGGCGAACCGATCCTGCTGCTACTCCGACCTGGGCGCGCAGGACTCAGACTCCTGCGACATGCCTGGTCCAAGACGATCCTCTTGGCATCGGTCCTGCTGTACCAGACCACCCCTGCCGACGTGTCGCTAGGCATCCTCAGGACCCGCCTGCGGATATTCCTCCCCGTACTGATCCTGGGAACGGCAGCCTCCACGGCAGCGCTGATCGCCGCCGGCCGAGGGCTGACCGACCTCGCCGCCCCGGCCACCCACTGGGTGACCCGCCACGGGCCGGCGGCCACTGTTGCCCTCGCCGTCCTGGTGGCGATCCAAGCCCCGCTGATCGGGCGGTCGTGGTACCGGAGATCACGAAGCCTCGCCGCGCCGCCTTCGGATACGTAATCCGCCGGTGGCCGGATGAGGCGTACCTCTTCTGAGCTCCCCCCTGTGGGGGAGAACGTCCCTCTGCATCGCTGACGTCAGGGACCGAATAGTGCGCTCCCCAGCGTGACGCCATACCGTGAGCCAGTCACGAGGCTGTCGCTATGCGCTTTCGAAGTCATCCACACCTTCAAGCCGCCGTGTCCATCGGGTTGGCCACGATGGTGACGGCCTGCCTGGCGGCATGTGGCGGGTCCTCCAAAACCCATGCTCCTGAGCCCCCGGCCGCCACGACGAGCACTACAAACACCGCAAGCACCGCAACCACTACCAGCACGGCGCCTGTGGCGACCACGTCCACAGGCTCGCCCGCCGCCGCACCGAGCGCGCAGGCAGCGATCCTCGCGCTGTTCGACAGGTACTCCGCGGTCGGGGGCTTCTCCCCGGCCCACGGCAACAAGGACGTCGATGATTTCCTGCTCGGGCTGATCCGCAACCCCGCGCTGCCCGGCAAGGTCACCGACCTGGCGATCGAGTGCGGCAACTCCCGCTATCAGGCTGCTCTCGACCAATACGTCGGGGTCGCCGAGAGCGCGGACACCGGCTCGCGACCGACAGACGCGCAGATCGCCGAGGTCTGGCGCGACACCACACAGCCGACCTGCGCCTTCTCCACGTTCTACGAGCAGCTGGTGCCGTTGGTGAAGGACCTGAACTCCCGGCTCCCCGCCGCTCAGCGGCTCCGGATTCTCGCCCTGGACCCGCCGGTCGACTGGTCGAAGGTCCGGTCCGCGGCCGACCTTGCCCCGTATCGAGAGCGCGAGACGACCATTGCGAAGGTCATGGAGACCGAGGTCTTCGCCAAACATCGCAAAGCCCTGTTGCTGATCGGCTCGAACCACGTACGACACGGGCAGGCCGCGGCCGCCCTGTGGGAGAAGGACTATCCGAACCTGACCTACTCCATCGCGACTCACGAGCGCTTCACCAAAGACGCCGAGACCCTCGAACCCAAGCTCGCGACCGGCGCGGGAGTGCTGACGCCGACACTCACCAACGTCCGCGGCAGCTTCCTGGCAGACCTGGACTCGTCCGTCTTCCCCGACGGAATCACTGACGACAACACCGGCGGAACCACCGACGGCCACGGCCCGGCGGCGGCGAACCACGCGCCCGGCAGCACCAATGCCTCGGCTTCGCCCCAGGCCTCGAAGGGCTATCCGGGCATCGACGGATACCTCTACGTGGGCCCATCACGCCTGCTCTTGTCCGCTCCGATCTCACCAACCACCGCCACCGATCAGGCCTTTCTCGCCGAGGCCGAGCGGCGGGCCAAGGCCATCGACGCTCCCGCCGACGCGCCGATGCACCCGGCCAACGTCATCAACCAGGCTGCGAAACAAAGCGTTCTGCTCTACGCGAGCTGAGAAGACGGGCAGTCACTTGTTCTGCCCGGTCCGCCCGCTCCTGCTCCTGCCGCACCGACCAGTTCGCCCAGACACCGGGCGGGAGCAATGAACCCGTATTGACCACTTTCGCCAGCCGTTGATGGCGCAAAGTTCGCGATGCCGGGAGGGCGTAGGGGGCGCTGGTCCTTGACCGGAGGGCAAGCCCCGGGCCGCCCGTCACCGGCGCGCCATCGGTCATCACCCTTAATCAGGGCTCTGTCGCTCTCGATGATCCGGTGCGATGATGCGGCTAGTCCACCTCGCCATGATCGGAGACCTTGATGATCGCACGACGTGTGTTTGGTCTGAGCACGGTGACCGCCCTGGCCGTATCGGTGATCGGCTTGGGTGTGGGTACGGCCTCGGCGGCGGCGGCCGTGTCGAGTATTCCGTGCTCGGCAACGGGATACGGCAGTACGTTGGCTGCTGCTGAGCATGACGCGCAGCTGACGCTCAGGGGCGACTACACGATTCTTTCCGGGTTCACGCTTGTGTATGACGCTCAGAATCCGGACGGTTCGTGGGTCGCGGTCGAGTCGGCGCGTTGTGGAATTCCCCGCTAGGGGCTCTTTGAAGTAGGTCGCGCTGCCGCCAGCGGTGGTCTGCTGGCGGCGCGTTGGTGGTCGAGGCGTGGTCGAGGCGTGGCCCGGGCGTGGTCGCAGGGTGCCGTCAGCCCATGCCCGCGACCAGGGCAGCGGCCACCGGGGACAGGTCCGGCATGGCGGTCAGGGCGTTGTTCGCCGACAGGTTGATCGTCAGGTTGCCGTGACGCACCACCAGGTCCTCCTGCTGGATGTAGGGCCCTTTGGGGGCGACCTTGACCAGCAGTGCCTCGTCGCCGAGGCCGGGGACCGGGGTGGCCGAGACGTCGACGTCCACCACGCCGCCCATCCTCATCACGGTGAAGCCGTTGCAGGCCGAGGCGAGGTTCTGGCGGACCTGGGCGAGGGATTTGGCCGCGTCGCCGGGTCGGTAGGCGTGGAGGACCACGCCGGCGGAGGCGCTGCTGGAGCTCACCGGCTCGGACGCGGCGGCGACGCTCAGGCCCTTGGCCAGGTCGAGGCCGTCGGAGATCAGATAGTTGCAGTCGTCGGCGCTGACCAGGGACGGCTCCGGGGCGGTGGCGGTGGGGCCGCTGTCCTGCTCGTGGGTGGTCTGGGCCTGCCAGCCGGCCGGCAGGGTCGGGCCGATGCCCAGCATGCTCTCGGTGGCGGTCGCGGGAAGCAGTGTTTTGAGGTAGCTGCCGCTCGTCGGCGATACCGACGGAGAGGTCGTGGGTGGGGTCGGTGTCGGCGTCGATGGGGCGGAGGAAGAAGCGGAAGACGCGGAGGAAGGGGAGGACGTGGAGGAGGCAGCGGCCGCGGAGGTTGTCGGGGCGGCGCTGCTCGGGCTCGACGACGACGACACACTCGCCGAGGCTCGGCCGCTCCCACTACTCCCGCTGCTTCCCGCGCTCCCCCCGCTCGAACACCCCGTCGCGGCCATCGCCAACGCAGCCGCCACCCCCACCCCCACCATCCCAGCCCCCGCCCCGAAACTCCGCCCGCCACGTCCTGTCGTGCTGTCCGGCATCCCCGCCCCTGTTCCGTCGTCGTCGCCAGCGCGGAACTGCTGGCGCGGACAGTCCACCAGCGCCGCTGCGTGATCTTCTACGGTGGAAACACTGGTATCAGCGCGGCCTTTGCTCCAATAGCCAGGTGACCGGCCGGGCAGGGTCCGGCTCGTAGCGGCACGAGGCACCGGTGCGGACCGTGTCCCGCAGCAGCCGCGCCAGCGCGGCATCGTGGTCGGCGACGCGGTCGAGGGCGGAGGCGATGGCCTTGCGCACGGCCGTCCGGGCCCGTTCGCCGGCCGAGCTGAAGCGGCGACGGCGGCCGCCGAGGCCGGTGGCCGCGCGCACTTCGGCGAGCAGTGCCTCGCGCTCGGCGTGGAGGCGGTCCAGCCGGCCCTGGTCGGACCAGGACCCGGCCTCGTCGAGTTCGCTGTCGATGTCCTCCAGGCGCTGCCGGTAGGCCGCGAGCGCCTGGGCGTCGGCGACGTCGGCGGTGTCGGCCTCGGAGACGACCACGGCGGCGTGGCCCGAGGCGGCGGCCGACAGGTCGAGCGCGCTCAGGTCGGCGCCGGGGCTGCGGAGCAGTTCGCGGAGGTGATGCAGGCCTCTGAGGTCGGGCAGCTCGAAGGTCGAGCCGTCGGTGCCGATCAGCCAGGTCGAGGGGCCGGCCGGGTGCGGATGGAAATGGATGCTGACTGAAGGCGCTGGGCCGCCACCCGTCACCGCCCCGATCCGCTCCCCCCACCACACCGCGCCGACCCGCCGATACCCCGACACCGCGCTGTGCCGCCAGCGCACCGCGTCAGTCCGGCCGAGCATCAGCTCACCGAGGTACAAGTACTCGTCCACGACCCCGTGGAAGGTCACCGCTCCCGCGTTCAGCACCGCGCGGCCGGCGTACGGTGTCAGTAGCCTGACTCCCTCCGCCACGATCCGGTGCTCCCCCAGCCCGGCGGCCACCCGCAGCAGCGACGAAGTGGTCAGCAGGAAGTCGACGTCCCTGGCCACCGCCTCCAGACCCGGACCCGGACCGGCCAGCTGGTCGAGCAGCCGCCGCGCCCGCTCGGGCTCCCCGCCCTCGAACCACAGCACGGCGGCCTCCGCCGACACCGAAGGCACCCCCTGGGCCGCCCCGTACGCCTCGAACTCCGCCGCCTCCCGCCGCAGCGTCGCGCGGTCGTCCGTCACCAGCGCCCGCTGCGCGGCCAGGCTGTGCCGGACCGCCTCCAGGTCGGGCTCCCCGACTCGGGTGCCGAGGTCCACGGCCTGGGCGATGAGCCGGTCGGCGGTCGCGATGTCGCCGGTGACCAGTGCGTACATCGCGCGCCGGGAGGCCGCGAAGAAGCCGTGGCGCGCCGCGCCGGTCTCCTCGGCGAGTGCGTCAAGGGCGCGGAGCTGGCGCTGGACGGCGACGAGGTCCAGGCACTCCCACGCCGTGGTCAGCCGCCACAGGTGCGCGGTCAGCCGGGGTGCCGGATCCGTGAGGTGGGCCGCGGTGTCGGTCAGGCGCGCCGCGAGGGCGAGCCGTTCGGCGAAGTCGTCGGGGCCCCAGTGCGCGACCAGGGCGGCGTCCAGGGCGTCGGCGGTGATACCGCGACTGCCGGAATCGCCAGGACCGCCAGAACCGCCAGGACCGCCGCGATCGCCGAGCGCGTCCAGTTCGCCGAGTTCGCCGGCCAGAGCCACCGCCTCGTCGGCGAACGCCACCGCGCGCTCGGCGTCGCCGCCGTACACCCAGGCCCGGGACAGGGCGGCGGCCAGCCGGCAGCGGTCGGCCGGGCCCGTCGCCGCCAGGAACGCCTCGTGGATCAGGGCCGGGATCTGCCCGGGGTGCTGGCCGAACTCCTGCCGGGAGGGCAGGGCGAGGGCCGCCCGGGCCATGAGCTCCGGGTCTCCGGCCGCGCGGGCCCGGCGGTAGGCCGCCAGCAGGTCCGCGCGGGTGTCGGCGGCGGTCCGGGCCGCGTCGTCCATGGTCCGATCGTACGGCGATCCGGACCCGTCCTCACGGCTTGAGCAGGTGCACGGCCGCCGCGTGTTCCGCGACGCGCGCCCGGTCCCAGTCGCCGGTGCAGTAGACGGACAGCTCGGCGATCGCGCCGTCGCTGACGTCCGCCCGGAACAGTTCCCGGCAGTACCAGGACTCGCCGTCCTGCTCCCAGCGCTCCTCGACCTCGAGCACGAAGCCGGTGGCGGTCGCGTCGAGCCGGGACCGGGGCACGCTGCCGGGTCCCGGATGGCCGGCGCGGCGCAGGCCGACGACGTCCGCGGCCCCCCGCGCCTGGAGGCGCCAGAGCGGCATCGTGAAGTCGACGAACACGTCGGGGGTGAACAGGCCCTCGGGCGCCGTGCCGGTCTCCAGGAAGGAGATGAACTTGCCGGCGAGGTCCTGGGCCGTGGCCTCGGGAAGGATCTGCATGGTGGTCATCGCGCGCCTCCTATGACGGTGTGGTGCTGGATGGTGCTGTCAGGAGGAAGGCGTGAGGTTCGGACGGCACAGTGTGCCGTCACACAGTGCCGGACGCCAACCAGCCCGCCGACCAGGTCGCCGACCGGGCCACCAAGCAGACCACCAAGCGGACCGCCTACCGGGCCGCCGGCTCGGAATCGCCGCTGACCAGCAGGCCTGCCAGCTCCGACAGCTTCCCGCGCACCGCCGAGTAGTAGATCCACGTCCCGCGCCGCTCACCGGTGATCAGCCCCGCCTCGCGGAGGACCTTCAAGTGGTGGCTGATGGTCGGGCCGGAGACGTCGAAGCCGGTCTCCAGGTCGCAGACGCAGCACTCGCCCTCGGGGTTGCTGGCGATCTGGGAGAGGAGCTGGAGGCGGATCGGGTCGCCGAGCGCTTTGAAGGCCGGGGCCAGGGCGATGGCGTCGGCGGTGGCGATGGACTGGGCGCTGAGGGGCTCGCAGCAGGAGGAGGCAGAGGTGGCAGAGGAGGCGGAGGAGCTGGTGGCGGACCCGGCCCCCAGCAGCGGCAGCTCCTTTTGTTTCGACATGCTTCTATCTTGACAGTCTTCAAAGCAGGCGGCAAGGTGGAGGTACTTCGAAAAACTTCGAGACAAGGGGCCTCTCATGTTCCGCCGTTCGACCAATGCCGCCAAGACCCGCCGTGACCTCGGCGTGAAGTTCTGCGACGGCCAGGGCGTCAGCACCCAGGCCGAGCGCTCCGATGCCCGCCTGGACGCGCTTCGGGCGTCCGCCGTGATGAAGCTGCCCCGGTTCTGAAGACGCGACCCGAGCGAACTGAGGACACAACGATGAGCGACACCTTCCCCGAGACCACGCCGCTGCCGGTGGTGGTCGTCGGAGCCGGGCCGGTCGGGATGGCCGCCGCCGCGCATCTGGCCGAGCGCGGCATCGGCTTCCTGCTCCTGGAGGCCGGTGACGCCGTCGGCGCCGCCGTCCGGCAGTGGGGCCACGTGCGGCTGTTCAGCCCGTGGCGATACTGCGTCGACGAGGCGGCTCGCACGCTGCTGGCGAAGGCCGGCGCCGACTGGGCCGGTGCCGACTGGGCCGGAAGCGCATGGGCCGAACCGGGCCTGGGACCCGATCCCGCGACCGCGCCCACCGGCGCGGAGCTGGTCGAGCGGTACCTCGAACCGCTGGCCGCGACTCCGGGGATCGCCCCGAATCTGCGGCTCGGACATCGCGTGGTGGCCCTCAGCCGGGTCGGCCTGGACCGGGTCCGCACCGCCGGCCGAGAGTCCGTGCCGTTCCTGGTCCGGGTCGAGGCCGACGGCCGGACCACCGACCTGGCCGCGAGGGCCGTCATCGACGCCACCGGGACCTGGGGCACGCCCAACGTCCTCGGCGCCTCCGGCCTGCCTGCGCAGGGTGAGGCCGAAGCGGCGGCGTTCATCGATCACGCGCTTCCGGACGTGCTCGGCACCGCGCGTACGGACTACGCCGGCAAGCACACCCTGGTCGTCGGCTCCGGGCACTCGGCCGCCAACACCCTGCTGGCGCTGGCCGAACTCGCGGAGCAGGAGCCGGGCACCCGGATCTCCTGGGCCATCCGCGGCGGCTCGGCGACCCGCAGCTACGGCGGCGGCGACGCCGACGCGCTCCCGGCGCGCGGCGCGCTGGGGACCCGGCTGAAGAAGCTGGTCGCCGACGGCCGGGTCGAGCTGGTGAGTCAGTTCTCGATGCAGGCTGTCAGGGTTCTGGATGAAACTGGCCACGGCGACAGCACTGCGGAGGCCGCAACCGTGGAGGCCGCAAGCGTGGAAGTCACCAGCCTCGCCGCGGACGGCACCGAAAAGATCGTCGTCGCCGAGCGCATCGTCGGCGCGACCGGCTTCCGCCCCGATCACTCGCTCGCCGCGGAGCTGCGTCTGGACCTGGACCCGATCCTGGGCTCCACCCGCGCGCTGGCACCGCTGATCGACCCGAACGAGCATTCCTGCGGCACCGTCCCGCCGCACGGCGTCGACGAACTGGCCCACCCCGAGCCGGACTTCTACGCCATCGGCATGAAGTCCTACGGCCGGGCCCCGACCTTCCTGCTGGCCACCGGGTACGAGCAGGCCCGCTCGGTCGTCGCCGCGCTGGACGGCGATTGGGACGCCGCGCGCGATGTGCGGTTGGAGCTGCCCGCGACCGGAGTGTGCAGTACGGCGTCGACTGAAGGCGACGCCGGGTGCTGTGGCCCGTCGCAGCCGGCGAGCGTCAGCCTGGCCGGCGGAAGCGAGGGCGGGCTGCTGTCCCGGCCGCTGACCATCGTCGGATCGGGCGCCGACAGCGGATCGGGATGTTGCGGCTGAACCGCGGTGGCATCCTCGCTTGCCTGCATACATCGATGACTGTAAACATAGACGGGTGTCGAAGAAGCTCCTTCCGCTGGCCGATGCCACCGACCTCGCCGACGACGCGGCCTGCTCGACCTCGCTCGTGGCCGAGCCGCTGACCGAGTCCGAGGCCGCCGGGCTGGCGGCCGTGTTCAAAGCGCTGGCGGATCCGGTACGGCTGCGGCTGTTCTCCCTCGTCGCCTCGCACGCGGGCGGCGAGGCCTGCGTGTGCGACCTGGCCGCCTCCTTCGACGTCACCCAGCCCACCATCAGCCACCACCTGAAGGTCCTGCGGGAAGCCGGGCTGCTGGACTCGGAGCGCCGCGGGACCTGGATCTACTACCGCGCGCGCCCCGAAGCCCTGGCCCAGTTGTCGGTGCTGCTCGCTCCGCAAGCAGCGGCAGCGTGAGGGGCGAGCTGGCCCGCCGCGCCTTCGCCGAGTTCCTCGGGACCGCGCTGCTGGTCGCGATCGTTGTCGGCTCCGGGGTGATGGCAGCCCGGCTGTCCCCGAACGACGTCGGCCTGGAGCTGCTGGAGAACTCCACAGCGACGGCGTTCGGGCTCGCCGTGCTGATCCTGATATTCGGGCCGGTCTCCGGTGCTCACTTCAACCCGGTCGTCACCCTGGCGGACCGCGTACTGAACCGGCATGACGGCGCTCGCGGCATCGACGCCAAGACCGTCGCCGCCTACCTCCCGGCGCAGATCGCCGGGGGTATAGGCGGCGCGATCCTCGCCAACCTCATGTTCGACCTGCCGGCTGCCACCGCTTCGACCCACGTCCGGGCCTCCGGACACCTCTGGCTCGGCGAGACCGTGGCCACCGCCGGGCTGGTTCTGCTGATCTTCTCGCTGGTCCGCACCGGACGCGCCGCTCTCGCCGCCCCGGCCGTCGGCGCCTACATCGGCGCCGCGTACTGGTTCACGTCCTCCACCTCGTTCGCCAATCCTGCCGTCACCATCGCGCGCGCCTTCACCGACACCTTCGCCGGAATCGCACCGGGCTCCGTCGCGGGCTTCGTCGGCTTCCAGCTTCTCGGCGCTGTCATCGGCATCGGGCTGGTGACCGTGCTGTATCCCACCGAAAGGCACTCTCTGATGTCCGACAAGGCTTCCGACCAACCCTCCGTCCTGTTCGTCTGCGTCCACAACGCCGGACGTTCCCAGATGGCGGCGGGATTCCTCACCCACCTCGCCGGCGACCGCGTCGTCGTCCGCTCCGCCGGATCCGCTCCGGCCGACGCGGTCAATCCCGCGGTGCTGGAGGCGATGGCCGAGGTCGGGATCGACCTGTCCGCCGAGGCCCCGAAGGTCCTCACCGACGAGGCGGCGCTGGCCTCCGACGTGATCATCACCATGGGCTGCGGCGACACCTGCCCGGTCTTCCCCGGCAAGCGCTACCTCGACTGGCCGCTGCCGGACCCGGCGGGGCAGGGCGTCGCGGCCGTCCGGCCGATCCGCGACGAGATCGAGCGGCTCGTCCAGGGCCTCATCGAGGAAATCGCCCCGGCGGCGGACCGGCGGTTATCCTGAATCATGGACGAGAATCGAGCCCGCCGGGTCGTTGACGCCCTCCGCGAGCGCGGTGTCGATGCGCATATCGCCAAGGTGAGCGTGTACCAGTTCGGCATCCGCGTCATGCTGCCGGGCGGACGCCAGGCCGAATGGGACACCGACAACACGGCGGGCCTGGAAGCCCAAGTCTTGAAAGACGGCATTCTGGTCGGTTTCGTGCCGACGATCGAGGGGTCCGAGGACTTCGACGACCGACAGACCATCGACGCCATCCTGCGCACCGACTACAACCAGCCCATCGCCACTCGACGGGCCGAGGCGCCCGCGCCTCAGCCGGCGCTGCCGCGCGAGGGTGGGTTGTTCCGGCGGTTCCTGGGCGGGTTCCGCGAGCGCTGAGCCCGAAGCGCTGCCTTGTCCCGAGACGCTGCCTTGTCCCGAGACGCTGCGCTTGTCCCGAGACGCCGCCTTGTAGCGTCTCGCTGGCCGCAACGCGGAACCTGCTCGGCCAGGGCTCAGGACTATGCGCCGAGCCCCGATCACACCGTCATGAGCCCAAGAACGGCAACGCGTAGTCCCACAGCTCGTCCGCCGCGACCGGATCGGTCGCCCACCGCGCGACCCCGGTCATCGTGAACTCCGGGCCCCCGTCGATCGGCGCGGATTCCCGGTTGTCCTCGAAGTACCGTCCGGTGACGCCCTCCAGCAGCGGCGACGCCGCGAGCAGAACACTCGTGGAAGCCCCCTGCGCCGGGGTCTTGTAGTAGTCCGGTGTCAGCAGGTTGCCGTCCTCGTCCATCGCGCCGAACGCGCGCATCGTCGCGGGGTCGAGGTGCCGCTGGAGGTTGGTGTGGATCCAGCCGGGCTCGCAGGAGTTGGCCGTGACGCCGTCCTCGGCCCAGCGGCGGCTGACGCCGACGGCAAGCAGCGCGTCGGCGGTCTTCGACTGCGCATAGGCGACCATCGGGTCGTACGGGCGCCGCTCGAACTGCGGGTCGGCGAAGTCGACCGGCTGGAGCCGCTGGGCGCCCGAGCTGACGGTCACCACCCGCGCGGTGCCCGCCGCCCGCAGCGCGTCGTGCAGGCCGTGGATCAGCGCGAAGTGGCCGAGGTAGTTGACCGCCAGCTGCATCTCCCAGCCCTGCGCGCTGAGCCGCCGCTCCGGCAACATCATCACCCCGGCGTTGGCGACCAGCGAGTGCAGCGGGCCGCGCCAGTCCCGGACGAAGGCCCGGACCGAGCGGAGGTCAGCGAGGTCGAGCTCGGCGGCCGTGACCGCGGGGAACTCGTCGAGCAACGGCTTGGCCAGGGCCGGGTCGCGGGTCGCGACGACGACCTGCGCGCCCGCGCCGGCCAGGGCCCGCACAGTCTCGGTCCCGAGGCCGGAGGCCCCGCCGGTGACGACCATGCGCCGGCCGGCGAGGTCGAGCCCGGCCAGGACCTCCGCGGCCGTGGTGCGCGAGTCGAAGGGGGTGGTGATGAGCGTCATGGTGGTGACGGCCGTCCTTTCGGTACGGAAGTGGTTCACCATCGACCTTGGCGCCGGGGCCGGATCCCGGTCATCAGTCAAACGACGCCATGCCGAGCCGCCGCCGAGTGTGAGACCCGGTTGAGACTGCCGGACCGGGCGCCGCTCACTACTGTTCGCATCAGGGCCCGGACACGGTCGCGGCACCGGCCGGGCACCACCCGGCCCCCGGTACCAGGTCTCCGGTATCAGATCTCCGGTATCAGGTCTCCGATATCCGCGTCCCGGTCCCGGTCCCCTCTCGTTCCCCGCCCACGTCCCACAAGGAGGCAGATCCATGGCCCCGATCCGGAAGCTCCGGAACAGCTCGGCCGCCGTCCTGCTCGCCGGCTCCGTCTTCACCGGCCTGACCGTCCTGGCCGCCCCGGCGGCGCACGCCGCCGTGGACCCGTCGAGCTGCGTCTACAGCTACGACCTGTCCGTGCCGCGCGAGTCCGCGACCTGCACCGCGATCCCGAACCCGCGCGGGTGGTACCTGAAGCTGGGATGCGACACCCCGCGCGGCACCACGATCTGGGAGAAGGGCACCGTCGCCTACACCGTCGGCCGCGACACCTCGAACGCGATCTGCCCGCCCAGAACCGAGCTCGGCGCCACTCAGCTGGTCAACCTGTAGGGCTCGCCCAGCCGCCGGGCCGCCTCCGCGACCCGCCGCACCCCGTGATCCAGGCGGCGGAAGTAGGTGGCCCGGCTCAGGTGCGCCTGGTGGATCAGGGCGTCGTGGCCGGAGTTGCGCAGCACGAAGTAGCGCAGCATGATCCGGCCGGCCTCGGCGTCGGCGGGCAGGTCCGAGGCCGCGAGCTCCTCGATCCCGCGGCGCAGGAAGTCGGCCAGCGCCGCCGGGGTGGCCAGCCCGGGCAGGCCGAGCAGCGGGCTGTCGGCCAGCGCCCGCGGGGTCCGCAGCCCGGCCAGGGCGCCGCGCACGGCTTCGACCAACGGATCCGGGCGCTGCTCGGCGCGTTCCATGCGCCGGAGCCACGGTCCGATGCTGTCGGCGGCGAAGGTGCGTTCCAGCACACGGTTGCGGCGGCCGCAGCGGAACAGGTCGTCCATGGTGTCGCCGACGGTGCGCAGGCCGAGGTTCTCGGCGAGCACCCGGTACGGCGGCCAGGACGTCGAGACCACCACCCGGCCGCTGGGGATCGCCACGTGCAGGATGTGCCGGAGCATCGCGGCCCGGGCGGCGGGGCGGCGGCCGGCCGCCGTCAACATGCCGACGAGGTGGCCGCCGGGCGCGGCGGCCGGCGGCGACCCGGCGAAATCCCCGGCGAGATTCCCGGCGAAATCCTCGGTGTACTGCTGGAGCAGCGCTTCGAGGACGGGACCGGTCGCGGTGGCGATCGGCGTCAGGTTGGCCAGGCTCACGGCCCGGCCCTCGGCGTCGAACAGCAGGTGGAATCCGGGGGTGGCGGAGGTCATCCAGGCCTCCAGCATCCGGTCCGCGCGCTGCCGTTCGAGCCCTTCCATGCAGGCCCACTGCCGGACCAGCCGGACGACCTCGCGTTCGTCGTCGGCGTCGGCGGTCGCGGGCCGGGCCTGGAAGGCGGCGGCGGACGGCGGGAAGAACGCGCGCCGGATCCGCGGGTGCGCGGCGGTGCGCATGACGCGGTCGGAGAGGTCGGCGCGGACGGCCGCGTCGCGGGTGCCGGCGATCTGCCGCCGCCGGTGCGCCGCCGCCTTGGCCAGGACGGCCTCGGCGGCCATCGGGTGGCGCCAGCGGTAGGCGAGGTCGAAGACGGTGCGGAAGGGCTCGGCGACGGTCCGCCCGAGCCGGTCGGCGTCGACGATGCTCAGGGTGCTGACCCGATCGAACTCGGCGGCCGGGATCCCGGCGGCGGCCAGCAGGTCGGCGTCCGCGCCGCCGAGCACGGCCAGGACGTGCAGGGTGTCGGTCGGCGGCTCGGCCGGGAGCGCGGTCGCGAGCTCGGTCGGTGGCTCATCGGCCGGCACCTCGGCCAGCCCTTCGCCCGACGGCTCGGCCGGACCCTCCTCCCACTCGCTCCGCAGCCTGGCCACGATCGCCTGCGACGCCAGGTCGGCCAGCGCGCCGAGCGCGATCGACGGCGTCTCCGGGTCGCTGTGCACGGCCTCGCTGACAAAGCGGCACAGCGCGTCGGCGACGAACGGCAGGCCGCCCGCCAGGTCGACGACGAGGTCCAGGTGCGCCGGATCGGCGATCCCGAACGACCGTCCCAGCCGCCGCACCTCCGCGTTCGGCCACGGCCCCAGGCGGAACCCGCGCACCGGCCGGCCGCCCCAGCCCGGCCACGCCTGGAGGGGACGCCGTCCGACCACCAGCAGCCGTGCGCCGGCCCGGTCCGCCAGGGCCAAGGCCGCCGCCGCCTGCTCCGCCCGGTCCACGCCGTCCAGGACGACCAGTCCCCCGACCCCCTCGGCCGCCTCCCGCACCAGCTCCCGCACCAGCCGGCTCTTGCCGACGCCCAGCGGACCGGTCACTTGGAGGACCGCCGCCCCCGCCCGGTCCGCGAGCTCGTCCCGCACCCGTCGCCGCACGTCGTCATGCGTCTCCCGCATATCAGGGAACGTAGCAACCCGGAGCGGCCGCGCCCAGATCCAGCGTCGCGCGACCCCAGCACCCCCGCGCGCTTGTACGATCGGGACGTGTCCGAAACGATCGAGACGACTCCGGGCTGGTTCGCCCCCACCGAACTGGAGCAGGTCCGCGCCCATCTGCCGATCGTCTACGTCCAGGCCGTGCCTGTGCGCGTGGACGCCGCCGGCGAGGTGGTCAGCGTCGGGCTCCTGCTGCGCATCTCTCCCGACGGAACGATCATCCGCAGCCTGGTCTCCGGCCGCGTGCTGCACCACGAACGGCTGCGGGACGCCCTGCTCCGGCACCTGGAGAAGGACCTGGGACCGGTCGCGCTGCCGCACATCCCGGCCTCGCTGCAGCCGTTCACCGTCGCCGAGTACTTCCCGACCCTGGGCGTCACGCCCTACCACGACCCCCGGCAGCACGCGGTGGCGCTGGCCTACGTGGTCCCGGTGACGGGCGACTGCTCGCCCCGCCAGGACGCGCTGGACCTGGTGTGGTTCACGCCCCAGGAGGCGTCGTCCGACGCGGTCCTGCAGGACATGCAGAGCGGGCAGGGGACGCTGCTGAAGCAGGCGCTGGCCCACGCCGGCTGCCTGATCTGAGGGGCGCCATGACCAGTTCCCACCACGCGCACGACGACCGCATGCCCCCGGGCCGGGCCGTCGAGGTCGCCGACCAGGTCTTCGCCTACATCCAGCCCGACGGCAGTTGGTGGATCAACAACACCGCGTTCCTCGTCGGCGGCCGAGGCGTCATAGCCGTCGACTCCTGCTCCACCGAGCGCCGCACCCGGGAGTACCTGGCGGCGATCCGCACGGTCACCGACCGCCCGATCCGGGCCCTGGTCAACACCCACCACCACGGCGACCACACCAACGGCAACAGCCTGCTGGCGCCGGCCGCGGTGATCGGCCACGAGGCGATGCGGCAGGCGCTGATCGAGACCGGGCTGCCGAACGCCGCCTACGGCGCGGTGTGGGGCGACGTCCCCTGGGGCGATCTGGAGCTGGAGCCGCCGTTCATCACCTTTCCGGACCGGTTGACGCTGCACGTGGACGAGCTGACGTGCGAGGTCGTGAACGCCGGCGCCCCCGCGCACACGGTGAGCGACTCCTACATCTGGATCCCCGACAGCGGGGTCCTGATCAGCGGCGACCTGCTGTTCAACGGCGCGACGCCGTTCCTGCTCATGGGATCGGTCGCGGGCGCGATCGACGTGCTGGAGAACCGGATCAAGCCACTCGGGGCCCGCACCGTCGTGCCCGGCCACGGCGGGGTCTGCGGCCCGGAGGTCGTCGACGACGTCCTGGCCTACCTGCGGTACGTGCAGTCCGTCGCGCGACAGGGCAAGGACGGCGGCCTGACGCCGCTGGAGGCGGCGCGCGAGTTCGGCCTCGGCGACTTCGCGGACCTGCTGGACTCCGAGCGCCTGGTGGGCAACCTGCACCGGGCCTACGCCGAACTCGACGGAGCGGCGCCGGGCGCGGCGATCGACTTGTTCGCCGCGCTCGGCGACATGGTGGCCTACAACGGCGGCAAGCCGTTGCGCTGCCTGGCCTGAGGCGGTCGTCCCGCGCGGCGCTGGGGCTGCCGCGCGGGTTGTCCGCACTGGACCGTCCGCGCGGGGCTCAGCCGCGCGGCAGCACCTCCGACAGCACGGCCGGCAGCCCGGTCCAGTCGTTGGAGACGATGCTCGCGTGCTTGCTCGCCAGCAGCGCCACCCGCGCCTGGGCGTCGGCCTGGCTGGGCGCGGTGTCGCTCAGCGTGGGCGCGACGTTCTGCGCGTCGGTCATGGTCAGCAGGTAGTGGTTGGTGTCGTACCAGGAGGTGTCGATGCCGTTCACGTACGTGGCGGCGTCCCCGTCGAACACCACGAACCAGGGCCGGATCGAGGTGTCCGAGTACTGGGTGCGGGGATCGCCGGCCACCGCGCCGAGCACGGTCGGGAAGATCGTGGCCTGCGACACCTTGCCGGCGGCGGCGAGGTTCTTCAGGTAGGTCCCGTACTCGACGTCGGTGTGCAGCGTGTCGAACGGGTTGCCCAGCTCGACGGTGCCCGGGATGACGTAGACGATGACCTTCCCGGCCAGCGCGGACCGGGCCGGCCAGGCGTTCGCCTTCGCCGCCGCGTCCAGGTTCGGGAAGGAGCCCAGCAGGTCGGCCGGCCGGTAGACCAGGCTCCCCAGGTGGCTGTTGATCAGCGCGTCGAGCTGCGCCGGGCCCATGCCGGAGTTGGCCTCGAAGCCCTGCTTCAGCTCGATCTTGATGGTCAGCGGCCCGGTGGTGGTGTGCGAGGCCAGCCAGTACTTCACGTCGTCCAGGCAGGACCCGAGGTCCTTGTTCGCCGACCCGGTGTAGATGTCGGAGGGCTGGGCGGCGTTGACGCAGTTGTTGCCGTTCCCGAACGGGTTGTCGTGGCTCACCTTCCAGTAGTCGCCGAAGACGTCGGTCCAGGTGTCGAGCTCGATCAGCGACGTGCCGGAGTCCAGCGCGTTGGCCAGCCGGGGGTAGGCCGCCTGGTTGTAGGTGTTGTGCACCCCGACGCCGGTCGTGGCGGACAGCTTCGCGGAACCGGTGTCGGCGGCGGCCGGGACGATGGCGGCGGCCAGGGCGAGGGCCGCGGCGCCGACGACGGCGGCGCCGGAGGCGAGACGGCGGAGCCAGGGACCGGACATGGAACCTCCTGGTGGCGTGTGGCGAGCGTGGGGTCGCTCACCCGCCGTGGAGGCTAGCCGCCCGGCCGGAAGTATGACAGGGCCCTCAAATGAATCGTTTGTGACCGACAGCCGGACGTTTCACCGCCGGGAGGCCGACATCAGCGCTCCGGGCCGGCCTGGCGCGGCTCGGCCTGGCGCGGCTCGGCCTGGCCCGACTCGGCCAGCATCCCGGTGGCCATGGCGCGCACGATCTCCCGCCGCCGCTCCCGGTCCCGGACGTCCATCACCGCCATCACGTCCGGGCTGCTGAACTCCCAGAACGCCGCCGCGTGCAGCAACATCGCCATCACGACGTGCGGCTCGTACCAGTCGGTCACCAGTCCCCGCCGCTGCCCGGCGGCCACCGCCGCGCCCCGGGAGAGCAGGTCGGCCGTGGCCACCGCATGCGGCGGGTCCTCGCCGCGCTCCAGGCGCTGCCACAGGATCAACCGCGGCAGCTCCGGGTAGTCCGCGTAGACGTCGCTGAGCTGGACCGCGACCCCGGGCAGGTCGCTGACGTCGAACGGCAGGCCGTCCACGATCTGCCGGCACAGATCGTCCCAGACCGCGTCGAACAGGCCCGCCTTGTTCTTGAAGTAGTGGTAGATCTGCGCCTTGTTCGACTGCGCGACCTCGGCGATGCGGTCGACCCGGGCCCCGGTGATGCCGTGGGCCGCGAACTCGGCGCGTCCGGCATCGATGAGACGGCGTTTGGTGGCTTCGGCGTCGCGCTGCATGCGGACACCCTACCGTGCGCTAACTAACTGTTTGGTTGACAACTCCGCCGGGCTCCCGCTGTAATCGATGGACCAGCGGGTTGACAGAAATCGAGGTGGTGGGGATGGCGTCCGGCGCGGTGGCGACGAGGACAGCGGTGGCGATCGGCGCCGCAGGGACGGCGATGGTCGGGCGCGAGGCCGAGCTGGAGCGGCTGACCGCGTTCGCCACCGCCCCGGGCGGCCGGTCCCTGGTGCTGCGCGGCGAGAGCGGCGTCGGCAAGAGCGCCCTGCTCGACCTCGCGGCCCACGCCGCGGCCGCCGCCGGCCGGCGGGTGGTGCGGGCCACCGGCGTCGAGGCCGAGGCCGGGCTCCCCTACGCCGGGCTGCACCAGCTCCTGTATCCGCTGCGCGACGACGTGGCGGGCCTGGACCCGGCAGCGCGGACGGTGTTCGGCTCCGTCTTCGGACCCGCCGGCGACGCCGGGGCGCCGTCCGTGCTGACGCTGGGCATCGCCGTGCTGAACCTGCTCGGCCGGGCCGCCGACCGGCGGCCGCTGCTGCTGGTCGTGGACGACGGCCAATGGCTCGACGACGCCAGCGCCCGGGTCTGCGGCTTCGTCGGGCGCCGCCTGGCGCCCAGCCCGGTGCGGCTGCTGATCGCCACCCGCGCCGACGTCGCGTCCCGGTTCGACGCCGCGGCCCTGCCCGAGCTCCGCGTCCCGCCCCTGGGCCCGGCCGACGCCGGCCGGCTGCTGGAGCGGCACCATCCGGGGCTGAGCACTCCGATGCGGCGGCGGATCCTGGCCGAGGCCGAGGGCAATCCGCTCGCCCTGCTGGAGCTGCCCGCGCACTTCGGGGCCGACAGCCGGGACGGCCGCGACGGCGCCGGGCCCGCGAGTTCGGGTTCGGGCGGCTCGGGCAGCTCGGGCAGCTCGGGCAGCTCCGGCAGCCTCGGCGGCCTCGACCACCCCGGCGACGACCTCTTCGGCCGGCCCGCCGGCCCCCTCCCCCGCCGCCTGCACCAGCTCTACGGCACCCGGATCGCCCGCCTGGGAGTCGCGGTCCGCGCCGAACTGCTCATGGGCGCCCTCGACGGCGCCGGCACCCGCCCCGGCCAGGCCGCCGTCCCGGGCCCGCGCTACCGCATGCGCGACGCCGACGAGGCGGTGGCCGCCGGACTGCTCGACACCGACCCGGCGACCGGGGAGTTCACCTTCCGGCACCCGCTGGTCCGCGCCAGCGTGGTGCAGATGGCCACCCCCGACCAGCGCCGCGCCGCCCACCGCACCCTGGCCCACCTGCACCGGCACCACCTGGAGCGGTACGCGACGCACCTGGCGGCGGCCACCGTCGACCCCGACGAGGACGTGGCGCGGATCCTGGAGCGGGCCGCCGGATCGGCCACCCGGCGCGGCAGCTCCCTGGCCGCCGTGACCTGGCTGACCCGCGCCGCCGAGCTGAGCCAGACCCGCGCCGAGCGCTCCCGCCGCCTGGCCGACGCCGCCTTCGTCGCGGGCTACGCCGGCCGCCTCGGGCAGGCGCACCGGCTCCTGCCCGACGACCCGTCTCCGGCCGCCGAGGCGCCGGCCGCGGTCCTGGCCGCCGCCTCACAGGCGCTGTACCGGGACGGCGACGTCCGCACCAGCCGCCGGCGCGTCGTCGCGGCGCTGCACGCGCTGCGGGACAGCGGGATGACCGAACCCGACGACGTGTTCACCCGGCTGGAGACGCTCCTGCTGTCGATCAGCCTGTTCGCCGGCGACCGGGACGCCTGGAGCGAGGTCCACGAACTCTTCGCCGGCTTCGGCAGCCTGGTCGGCGACCGGTCGCGGATCTTCTGCGACACCTGGAGCGACGTGGTCCGGCACGGCGCCGGGCGGGCCGAGCCGGTCCAGGAGGCGGCTGCGGCCCTGGCCGGACTGGCCCCCTGGGACGTCACCCGCCTGGCCGCCGCCGCGCACCACCTCGACCTGCTGGCCCTGTACCGGCCGCACCTCCAGCGCGTCGTCGACCGCGAACTCGAGACCGGAGCCGCCTTCTCCGGCGCGGTCATGCTGCGCCTGATCCTGATCGACCAGATCGCCTCCGGCGAATGGGACGAGGCCGAGCGGACCGGCCAGCGGGCCCTCGACGCCGCCCTGGACCAGGGCCTGGAGCTGTTCGCCCACCTGGCCCGCGGCTTCCTCGCCCTGCTGTCCGCGCTCCGGGGCCGCACCGCCCGGGCCCGGGTGCTCCAGGCCGAGGTCGACGCCTGGGCCCGGCCGCGCGGCCTCGGCTACCTGATCCAGCTGGCCGACGCCGCGGCCCTGATGGCCGCCCTGAGCGACGGCGACTACGAGGCCGCGTACCAGTACGCCACCGGCATCACGCCCCCGGGCAGCTTCCGCCCCTACACGCATCAGGCCCCGCGCACCCTCCTGGACCTGGTCGAGGCCGCGCGCCACACCGGCCGCGCCGACGAAGCCCGCCGGCACGCCCTGGCCGCCCGCGACGCCGACCTGCCGGAGCTGTCGCCGCGCCTGGCCCTGCTCACGTACGGCGCCCTGGCCATGACCGCCGAGGACGAGACCGAAGCGGCCGAGATGTTCGCCCTCGCCGAATCCCACCCGGAAGCACCCCGGTTCCCCTTCGAACTGGCCCGGGTCCGCCTCGCCCACGGAATCAGCGTCCGCCGGACCGAGGGCCGGACAGCGGCCGGGCCGCTGCTGGCGGCCGCGGCGGAGTCCTTCGAGCGACTCGGCGCGGAGGGCTGGGCCGAACGCGCGCGGGCCGAACTGCGCGCGAGCGGAACGACGGGGCGGGCCACGTCGACGAATCCGGCGGCGTTGACGTGGCAGGAGCGGCTGATCGCCGACCTGGCGGCGAGCGGGCTGACGAACAAGGAGATCGGGGAGCAGATGCACCTGTCCTCACGGACGGTCAGCTCCCACCTGTATCGCATCTTCCCGAAGCTGGGGATCACGACGCGGTCGGCGCTGCGGGATGTACTGAACCGGGTGGACAGTGATGCGGCGACACCGCCGTGCGACACTCCTCGTCGCGCCCGTCAATGAGGGCCTTGATCCGCAGCCTTGACCTCATGGCGCGCCAGCCAATCGAGCACATAGTCGGCGACACAGCGCCACCCACTATCCATCACCATCGAGTGCCCCCGGTCGGCGAACTGCTTCAGCTCGGTCACGGCGACGCTGTCGCCGTACAGCTTGTAGACCGAACGTGTCGCCGCGTCCGGCACCAGCCGATCCTCCTGCCCGGAGACCAGCAGCAGCGGCCCGCGCCTCGCGTTCTCCGTATTCAGGCCCAGCCTCGAACCCGGATCGGCCTCGGCCAGTTCCATCAGATCCGCCACCAGCCGCTGCGGCGCCGGTAAGGCGTACCGGTCATAGAGTCGCCCGGCCTCCTCCTCCCCCACCGCGTTGGCCACCGTGTGCCGGAACTGCGCCCGCGCCAGTGGCACGAACCCCTCGTGTCCCTCCGGCACTCCCCAGATCTGCGCGGCCAACGACGGACGGGACACCACCCCCGGCTGCGGCGCCACCGCCACAGCCGCCTCGGCCAATCCGGCCCCCACCAGCTGCTGCGCGATCAGTCCCCCCACCGAGTGCCCGATCACCACCGGCGGCCGCTCCATCCGCCCCACCAACCGGGCGAAATGCGCGCTGAGCTCCGCGAGCCCCAGGCCCCGCATCGGCCCCGGATCCCGGCGGGCCCGCAGCACATCCCGTGCTTCTCCCGGCCAGTTCGGCACACTCACCGCGTACCCGTGCGCGGTGAAGCGCTCGGCCCAGCCCTCCCAGCACGACATATGCAGCCACACACCGTGGATGAGAACAACAGGCGTTCGAGACACGACCGGGACCTTCCAAGCTTTCCGTGCGGCCGCCGTCGGGTATTCGGCGGCGATTGTTCCAGCTTCGCTTTCGTCCGGACGCCTCGGGAAGAGTCGGATGACTCAACGCCCCCATGCGTCCCGGTCACCCCACGTCGACGTCAAGTGACGGATGCGTGACAGCGCTGAACGGCGAAGACTCGGGGACGCCGGCCGGATTTTCCGCGGCGGCCTTTTCGTTCACCATTCATGGAGGTGTCGACGATGAAAGTGACCATCGCCCATCCGACGCACGAGCAGGCGGCCGCCATCCGCCAGGAGCGGTTCGGCGCCCTGCCGCGGCGGGTCGAGTTGGCGGACACGGTCGAGGAGAAGGAAGCCCTGTCGGCCAACCAGGCTGTGGACCGTTACGACTCCGACAGCCTCGGGGTCAGGTTCTCCTGCCTCGCGGCGGACTGGGGTCTCTGACTGAGACGCTGCCCACCGTCTGAGCCCGCACCCCTTATCAGGGTGCGGGCTCAATGCTTTCCGCCAGTCGGCCGATGCACGCTCCCGCCTCGCGCTGACTTAATACGGTCCCGAATCCAGCCCCCCGAAGGGCCTCCGCGACTCAGGGTCAGATGACCGATGTGGGTCTGATCAGCGCCGGGTGAAGGTGAAGACCGCAGGGCCGAACACACCGATCACGCCGATCGCATCACGCCGATCGCATCACGCCGATCACGCCGAACCCTTCTGGAGGGGACCACTCATGTCCGTCGTCAAGAACCTCAGCAAGCACCGCCTCATAGCCGCCTCCACCGCGACCGCGGGCATGGCCGCCGCCGTCACCGCGTTCGCCATCGCCGGGACGGCCAGCGCCGCGGACTCCGCCTCCGGCACGTGGACGAAGCCGACCATCGTCCTCGAACACGGTGCCTTCGCCGACGGCAGCAGCTGGAACGGCGTCATGGAGAAGCTGCGCAAGGACGGCTATCCGGTGGTCGCCGCCGCCAACCCGCTGCGCGGCGTGGCTTCCGACGCGGCGCAGCTGCGCACCGTCATCGACCACATCGACGGCCCGGTCGTCCTCGTCGGCCACTCCTACGGCGGCTCGGTGATCACCGAGGCCGGCGCGGACAACCCAAAGGTCAAGGGCCTGGTCTACGTCGCGGCGTTCCTGCCGGCGCCGGGCGAGTCGGCGTTGCGGCTGACCAACCAGTTCCCCGGCTCCACGCTGCCCGGCACGCTGGACCCGGTCACCTTCACCACCCCCGACGGCAGCACCGGCACCGACCTGTACATCCAGCAGGACAAGTTCCACCACCAGTTCGCCGCCGACGTCTCCGCCAAGGACGCCGCGCTGGCCGCCGCCGCGCAGCGCCCGGTCGCGCAGTCGGCGCTGGAGGAGAAGGAGACCGGCCCGGCCGCGTGGACGCAGAAGCCGAGCTGGGACATCGTCACCACGCAGGACCTGAACATCCCGCCGGCCGCCCAGCGCTTCATGGCCCAGCGGGCCGGTGCGCACGTCACCGAGGTCAAGGCCTCGCACTCGGTCGCGGTCTCGCGTCCGGGCACCGTCGCGGACGTCATCGAGCAGGCCGCGCGCGCCACCCGCTGATCGTCGGACTCCCCCGGCACCTAACCCCACCGGCACCCAACCCCATCGGCACAAAACCCCACTGGCACACAAGGAGACAGGCCATGGACCTGAAGCTGGAAGTCGTCGTCGTCCCGGTCACCGACGTGGACCGCGCGAAGGCCTTCTACACCGAGCAGCTGGGCTTCCGCCTCGACGCGGACTTCCCGGTGGACGACGGCTACCGGGTGGTCCAGGCGACCCCGCCCGGCTCGGAGTGCTCGATCATCTTCGGCGACGGCCTCAGCGCCGCCGCGCCCGGGACCTACCAGGGCCTGCTCCTGGTCGTGACCGACATCGTGGCGGCGCGCGCGGAGCTGATCGGCCGCGGCGTGGCGGTCAGCGAGCCGTTCCGCGACGTCAGCGGTGTGTTCCACCGGCCCGGCGAGACCGAGCGCGAGCCCGGTCTGCATCCGGAGCGGGCGAGCTACGGCTCGTTCGCGGCGTTCGAGGACCCGGACGGCAACCCGTGGTTCCTCCAGGAGATCACGCAGCGCGCCCCGGGCCGCTGAGGACCTGCCCGCCGCACCCCCGAAACGCCGGGAGGACGGTGCCTCCCCCTCCCGTCCTCCCGGTCCCCGCACCCCCGCACCACCACACCCTGAAGTCCCACCCCGCCCCCTTCACGGAGAACGCCATGTCCACCACCACCCAAACCTTCGACGTCGTCGTCATCGGCGCCGGCCCGGTCGGCGAGAACGTCGCCGACCGCGCCGTGGCCGGCGGCCTGAGCGCCGTGATCGTGGAGTCCGAACTCGTCGGCGGCGAATGCTCCTACTGGGCCTGCGACCCCAGCAAGGGCCTGCTGCACCCGGTGCACGTCCACAACGAGCTCAAGGCGATTCCGGGCCTGGCGAAGTCGGCCTCCGCGCCGCTGGACGTCGACGCCGTCCTGGCCCATCGCGACCGCATGGCCAGCAATTGGGACGACGCCCCGCAGGTGGAGTGGCTGAACAGCGCCGGCATCGAGCTGGTCCGTGGCGTCGGCCGGCTGGCCGGTCCGCGCGCGGTGACGGTGGCGACGCCCGACGGCCGGACCGTCCGGCTGACGGCCCGCCACGCGGTGGCCGTCTGCACCGGCAGCCGCGCGGCGCTCCCGCCGCTGCCGAATCTTGAGGAGCTGCGCCCGTGGACCAGCCGCGAGGCGACCAGTGCCCCGGCCGCGCCGCGCCGGCTGGCCGTCCTGGGCGCCGGCGTCGTGGCCGTCGAGATGGCGACCGCCTGGCAGGCGCTCGGATCCCGGGTCACCCTGATCGCGCGCGAGGCGACGCTACTCCCTCGCGTGGAGCCGTTCGCCGCCGAGCTGGTCGCCGAGAGCCTGCGCGAATCAGGGGTCGATCTCCGTTTCGGGACGACCATCGCGGGCGCGGTCCGCAACGCCGTCGACGAGGTCGAGATCACCCTCTCCGACGGCAGCACCCTGATCGCCGACGAACTCCTGCTCGCCACCGGCCGCGCGCCCCGCACCGACGACCTCGGTCTGGAGTCCGTGGGTCTGAAGCCCGGCGCCTGGCTGCCCACCGACGACCTGTTCACCGTCAAGGGCGTCGACGGCGACTGGCTCTACGCGGTCGGCGACGTGAACGGCCGCGCGCTGCTGACGCACCAGGGCAAGTACCAGGCCCGCATCGCCGGGAGCGTCATCGTCGACCGGGCCCTCCAGCGCGGCCTCGACATCCGCAAGTGGAGCCGCCACGTCGGCACCGCCGATCTGGAAGCCGTCCCGCAGGTGGTCTTCAGCGATCCCGAGATCGCCTCGGTCGGCCTGACCGCCGCCGAGGCCGCGCGCGCCGGCCGGACCGTCGAGATCGTGGACTACCAGATCGGCGACGTCGCCGGGGCCTTCCAGTACCGCCCCGACTACCGGGGCCAGGCCCGCGTCCTCGTCGATCCGGCCCGCAACACCATCGTCGGCGCCACGTTCGCCGGTCCCGGCGTCGCCGAACTGCTCTACTCGGCGACCGTCGCCATCACCGGTGAAGTGCCCCTCGACCGCCTCTGGCACGCGGTCCCGGCCTTCCCCACCATTAGCGAGGTCTGGCTGCGGCTGCTGGAGACCCACCGCGACAGGGCCAAGGAGGACTCGCCTTCCTGATCTTCCACCGGGCCGGAACCGAACCCGGCCCTGAACTCGAACTCGAACTCGGCCCCGAACCAGACGCGAAGCGGGGGCCGCGGACCGATTCCCCGGCCGCGACCCCCACTCCCGCAAGGCATTCCGCCTTATCGGCTACGCCTCCCCGACCGCGATCACATGCATCGCGGTCGCGTTGTTCCCGACCTGCGAAGCCACGTTCGGGAACGTGATCGACGCGACCGTCCTGCTTCCGTCGATCGGCACCGCCGTGGCGAACACGTACATCGTGATCGCCTGCGAGGTCCCCGACGTGCTGTTCCGGTACGGCATCGTCGCGACCGCCTCGTCGCCGCCACCGGGCCCGCCGGCCCAGTCGTTGAACGAGACCGTCCGCGTCGTGGACGTCCCGTCGGTGTACGTCACCGTGATCGGGCCCTCGGACCCGCCGTTGGTCGACGACCCGAGCAGCCCGAGCGTCGTCGCCCCGGCCCGGCCGGCGACCAGCATCGTCTGCCCGGCGGCCAGGATGTTGTCCGCGCCGCAGGGCTGGACGTCGGGCCAGGTGAACTGCACGCCGGCCCCGGTGACCGCGCCGCCCGGCGTGATCCCGGCCTTGGCCAGCGCGTCGGCCGAATAGCTGTAGCCGTCGCCGTCGTAGTCGGCGCACTTCTGGCCGCTGTCCGGCGACGTCCCGGTGTTGTCGTAGTAGTCGGCCGGATCCGCGGTCGGCGTGATCGGCAGCACCGTGCTGTCAGAGACCTGACCCGCGGCGTTGACCACCGTCACCGAGGCGTTCGTGCCCGGATAGACGTGCCACACCCCGCCGGTGCCGCTCGGCGTCGGCACGGTGAACGTCACCTCGGTGTCGCTCCACGCGTCGACCGTGAACGGCGCCGAGTTGCCCGGCGAGCCCCAGTTGACGCCCTGGTCGGCGAAGGCCACGTAGCCGGTCCCCTGGACGGCGCCGAAACCCGATCCGTGCACGGTCACCTGCTGCCCGGCGGTCGCCGGCGAGGGTGTGAGCGCGGTCGCGACCGCGCCGGTCGGCGCCGCCGTCGACGTCCCGACCGCGAACACGTGCAGCTCGCCCTGGTCGGCGCCGGCGGGCAGGGTGATGCCGACCAGCGTCTTGGCCGGATCCACCGGGAACACCGTCGAGAACACGTGGGTGGCTGTGGTGTCCTTGCCGCCGTCGCAGGACGCGCAGTCCCGATACGGCAGGGCCACCGCGTCGCCGTTCCCGAACGACGGCTTGCTGTTCCCGGCGCCCAGCGTCCAGTCCGACAGCCCCAGCCAGTACTGCGAGCTGCTGCCGTCGGAATACCGAAGCGTCATCACGCCCTCGCTGGGCCCGCCGGCCGCCGAGCCGAGGAGCCCGAGCTGTCGCGTCCCCGCCGCCGCGGCCACCGTGACCTGCTGCCCCGCGGCAACAGCATTGTCCGGGAAACCGGGCGCCGGGAGCGGCCAGTCGTAGGCGATCCCGCCGACGGTCACCTGCTGCCCGGCCGTGAAGCCGGCGGCGGCGAGTGTCTGCTGGGAGTAGGAGTTCCCGACGCCGTCGAAGTTCGCGGCGTCGACCGCCGCGTCGTCGGCGATGCCCGCGTTGTCGAACGCGGCTAGCAGACTGCCCTCGGGCGCGACAAGCACCCGCAGGGTGATCGGCGCCAAGGGTTTGCCGTTCGCGGAAAGCTGGATCGGCACGGTGTAGAAGGTCTGCGGCGTCGACGCGTCGGCCTTGACGGTCAAGGTCACCGAATCGTGCCCTGCGGGCGACAGCTTCAGGGTCTTGGACGACAGGTTCGTCGTCAGTCCGGTGGGCGGGACGGCGCTCACCGAGATCCGCTGATGCTGGTCCGCCGAGTCCTGCGCGGAGACGGTGACCGTCGCACTCCCGCCAGGCGCTACCCGGATCTGCTGGTCGGACAGGTAGCCGATGGCCGGCTGCGCCCCGGTGGCGTCCGACGGCGGTGCGTCGTGCTTCTCGGCACCCCAGTGCTTGTCCGGCGTCGAGCCCATCCGGACGTCGATGCGCGCGCCGTGGGTGAACACCGAGGCCGGAAGCCACGGCTTGGTCCAGTCGTCGCCGTCGACACGGAGGTTCTGCACGTAGTAGTTCTTGACCGAGTCCGCGCCCGGGGCCTTGATGGTGATGTTCTTCCCGTTGGCGAGATGGATGATCTCCAGCGGGAACTCAGGGCTGTTCAACGCCATGTCCGCCGTGCCCGGGGTCTCCGGGTACATGCCCAGCATGGCGAAGGCGCCCAGGGCCGAGGTGGTCCCGAGGTCGTCGTTCCCGCCGAGGCTCTGCTTCGGGTCGTCGGTGTAGAGCTCGGTGCGAATGCGGTTCAGGACCTCCTGGGCCTTCCACGGGGTCCCGGTGTAGTCGTAGAGCCACGGCACGCCGTAGTCGAACTCGTTGCCCATGAACGCGTACGGCGAGGGCGGGCCCTCGTCGAGCTTGGTGAAGAACGTGTCCAGCTGCTTGGCGACCGCCTCGCCTCCTCCCATGGCGGCGACCAGGCCCTTGAGGTTCCAGCCGATCTGCCATCGGTACTGGGAGGCGTCGCCTTCGACGTAGTTGTCGGACGTGGTGAGGGTCGCGGGCACGAAAGTGCCGGAGGACGTGCGCGGTTGCAGGATTCCGGTGGCCGGGTTGTAAAGGTTCTGCCAGTCCTGCGCACGCGTCATCAGCTTCTTGGTGTTGTCCTTGTCGCCGAGGGCAGCGGCGAACTGTGCGAGGGCGGCGTCGGCCGCGCCGTACTCCATGGTCGTCGACACGGGGCCGTAGAAGTTGCAGCATGTGGTGGCGCCGTCGGTCGGGACGTAACCCAGCTTCTCGAACGCGGCGAGGTCGGGGCGGATGTTGTTCGGCGTGTTGGCCTCGGCGAGCGCGTACTTCAGCGCTGAGGCGGTGTCGAAGTCCCTCGCGCCGAAGGCGTAGTAGGCGGCGAGTTCGTCATCGGCCGGGTCGCCGACCATGACGTAGGTCTCGCCGTTGTTCATCGACCACTTCGGCATCATGCCGTTGTTCTGCGCGGCATCGTTGACGATCGACTGCGCGGCGTTGCTCGCCATCGCCGGGTCGACGATCGCTTCCAGTTGGACCTGAGTGCGATAGATGTCCCAGCCGGAGAAGTTGGCGACCTGGACGTGGCCGGGCTGGACCGTGTGCACCTGGTTGTCGAAGCCGATGTACTCGCCGTCGGCGTCGGAGAAGATGTTCGGGTGCAGCAGGGCGTGGTAGAGCGCGGTGTAGAACACCTGCTGGCGGGCCGCCGTGCCGCCGCCGATCTGGATGCGCGACAGCTCCTTGTCCCAGGCCGAGACCCCGGCGGCGTGGACCGCGTCGAAGGCGAAGGCCGGTTGCTCGGCCTGGAGATTGGCCTTCGCGTTGGCCGCGGAGACGTAGGAGATGGCGACCTTGGCCTGGAGGGTCTGGGTGGTCGTGGTGTCGAAGGTCAGATAGACGCCGTCGGGGCCGGTCGCGGCGGCGGCGTGCTTCGCGTCTGACGCGCGCGGGGCCTGGCCGTGGAGCGTCGGGGCGGTGGGGCTTGGGCTCGGGCTTGGCGACGCGCTCGGGCTGGGGCTCGGCGACGCGCTGGGGCTGGGGCTGGGGCTCGGCGACGCGCTGGGACTCGGCGCCGGGCTCGGGCTCGCCTTGTCGAGCGCTTTACCGGACGGCGTGTTCGAGCCCTGCGAAGCAGTTGTCGAGCCGCCCGGGGTGACTGTCGTGCCGGTCCACGTGCCGTGCGCGGTGAACGGCTGATCGAAGACGACGTCGAAGTTCAGCGTGTACTCGTCGCTCGCTCCGCAGAAGTGCCCGCTGGTGACCGAGCCCTGGAGCTCGTGGTCGCCGACCACCTGCGCGCTGACGCCGTTGGTGCCGTTCTGCGATCCGGTGAGCTTGACCAGCAGGTTCGACTGGTCGGAGGCGGGGAACGTGAACCGGCCGATCACCGATCGCGCGGTCTCGGTCAGCTCGGTCTTCACCGCTGAGGCGCCGGTGCCGGTGGACACCGCGTAGTAGTCGGCGGACGCGGTCTCGACGGCGTGGCTGAACGGCGCCGTCGCGTGCGAGGGGTCGGCCGGCAGCGCGCCGACCGTCGGCAGGATCGGGACGTCGCCGAACGCGCCGCAGCCGGGCCCGCTCATGTGGGTCAGGCTGAAGCCGGAGATCGCCGAGTCGTTGTAGTAGTAGCCGCCGCCGGCCTGCCGGTCCGGCGAGGTGTCGGGGCCCCACTGGAGCATCCCGAACGGGACGTCCGGGCCGGGGAAGGCGTTGACCGCGCCGCCGGCGCCGCCGTCCCCGGTGCCGAGCAGGGGGTCGACCGCGGTGGCGGGGTGCGCGACCGGGGTGATGGTCCCGGTCGCGGCGGTGGCGGTCGCGCCGTCGGCGGCGAACGCCGGGCCGGTCGCGGCCAGTGCGGTGGCGACGCTCAGGGCGCCGGTCAGAACGGCGGCTCCCGCCGCCTGCGCGATTCTTCGTCGGACTCTTACGCGGCGCGCCATGGGCACCGTCCCTCCCACGAGATCTGAAGCTCTTGATCGGGTTCGAAGATGATGACGCGGTAACGTTAGCAAGGGTTCTTACTTGGATCCATGGCCTTCGGGAAACGTTTTTCCTGTGAACGTTCACAGCACTGGTCAGAGGTTTGGAAGTCGTGTGCGAGGGCTGATTCAGCCGGTGGTGTAGCGGTGCTTGACGCCCGGCGGGAAGTACTCGGGGTCCTCGAACGCGCGCAGGCGGATCTCGGGGAGCTGCCGCTCGGCCGGGACGTAGTGGGTGAATTCGCTGTTGAGGCGGAGGAGGCCGTCCCGGACGGCTTCGGCGAGCGCGGTCGCGTCGGCGTCGGCGTCGGCCTCGCGATCGCGGCCCGGCGCCAGCTCCGCCGTGATCCGGAGGCGGTGCTCGGCGTCGGCGTCCTCCACGACCTCGATCACGAACTTCCCGGTGACCCAGTCGCTGACAGCCGGTTGTTCGAACCCTGCGGCGACGTGCTCGGGGAAGATGTTGGCACCGAAGAAGGAGACCGTGAACAGCGAGCGGCCGAAGACATAAACAAAAGGAAGCTCGGCGGAGGAGGGACGCGGTTCGAAACCGTGCTCGGCGCACAGATCGAGCATCTCGCGGTAGCCGATGACGCCGCCTTCGTCACCGATGCTGTAGCGGATCAGCGGTACGCCGCCGTCGGCCGTGAACACCAGTGTGCCCTCGTCGGACTCGAAGTAGCGGCTGCGCGGGTCGTACTGGACCAGCGTCGGGAGCCGGGCATCGCCGAAGACTTCGCCGGCCAGCTCAGGGCGCGCGGCGAAGAAGCGCCGCACCGAGATGGACAGCGGGGTCTCGTTGCCGAGCACCCCGGCGTCCGCCGTGCCGTACAAAGACGCCGTGCCATGTATGGGGTCTGACATACCCACTCGCCGGGCGACGATGTCCCGCCAGCGCTCGCTGAACACCTCGCCGGCGAAGACCAGTTTGACGTTGTAGTCGGCCCATGGGACGCCGTCGGCCGCTCCGGCGTCGATCACCGTCTTGAGGAACGGCGGATAGCCGAGCAGTACCACCTGCTGGAAATGGGGCGCCAGTTCGGGCAGGACGCGCAGGATCTCCGCCTTGTTGTTGCCCGGCGCGACGGTCGTGATCGGGTAGCCCTTGGCCGCGAGGTGGCGCACGCAGGCAGTGGTGAAAAGGCCGCCCACCCAAGTGCCGAGCGGGAAGCAGACAACGGCGAGCGTGCTGGGACCGGCGGCGCCGAAGCCTTCGCGGAAGACTTGCTCGAAGCGGCGGGCCACTGTCAGCTCGTCGGTGACCGAGCGCGGCCAGACGGTCGGCGTCCCGCTCGATCCGGACGACACCGACACCAGATCACACCACTCCAGCCGACCGTCGCGGCACCGTTCGGGCAGGGGATAGAGGTGGTGGTAGGACGCTTTGTCCATCAACGGCAGGTGCTGGAAATCGGCGAGTTTCTGGACCGTCCGCGGATCAACACCGTGTTTCGCCAAGAACTTCCGATAGGCCGGTACCGTCGCCGCGGTTTCCCGGAACAGCTCCATCGCGGCTTGTTCGGCGGAGCCGGGCGGCGGAACGGAGTCGAAGAAAGCGTCAAAAGCGCCACTGACGCGGCGTGCACGGACTCTGTCAACGACCACTGATCCTCCGACCCTTCAGAGACGCGCAATCAACGTCATACCTTAGTGGCGGAGTGATCCCTGAACAGTAGTGCCGGAACGAAAAAGCCAAGATCAAAGCAGCAGCCGGGGCGCTGAGGCTCCCCACGGGAAATCGGTCACCGCCGCGTTGCGGGCCGCTCTCATCGATCTCGATCACCGTTCGTCACGCATCGGCCACCCTCCTCGCCACCAAGCGCCCGCCCGGCGCCCGGTTGACGAACTTAGGTAAGGCTCACCTAAACTCCTTTCCCATGCTCACCACCGACCGGTCGGCCGCTCGCGCGCCGGTGTCCGTCCCGACCGCGCGCCGCCGCGTCCCGCCCGCCGTGGCCGTGGCCGGCGGCGTGGCGGCGCTCGTGGTCTGTGCCGCGCTCAGCCTGGCGCTGGGGGCGCGGTCGATCCCGCTCCCGACCGTCATCAGGGCCCTGACGGGGTCCGACCACGGGCCGGACGCCACCGTGGTGACCGGGCTGCGGGTGCCGCGAACCGTCATCGGGATGGTGGTCGGCGGCGCGCTCGGAGTGGCCGGGGTGGTGGCGCAGGGGGTGACGCGGAATCCGCTGGCGTCGGCGACCACGCTCGGGGTCAACGCCGGGGCCGGGTTCGCGGTGGTGACGGCCATCTTCGTACTGCATCTGGCACGGCCGGTGGAGTTCATGTGGTTCGCGCTGGCCGGGGCGGCCGGGGCGGCGGTGCTGGTGCACGCGCTGGCCCGGCGGCCGGGCGATGTGGATCCGGTGCGGCTGGTACTGGCCGGGACGGTGCTGACGGCGGTACTGGCCTCGTGGACCACGGCGCTGATGCTGGCCAGTCAGCGGACGCTGGACGAGGCACGGTTCTGGCTCGCGGGGTCGATCGCCGACCGGGAGCTCGCGGTCCTGGTGCGGGTCCTGCCGTTCGTGGTCGTCGGCATGGCGTTGGCGGTGGTCGTCGCGCCGTCGCTCAACGCGCTGGCGCTCGGGGACGAGGCGGCGCACGGGCTCGGCGTGCCGGTGGCCCGGATCCGGGTGCTGGGCGGCTCGTCGGTGGTGCTGCTGGCCGCGGCGTCGGTCGCGGTGGCGGGGCCGGTTCCGTTCATCGGGCTGGCGGCGCCGCACCTCGTGCGGCCGCTGCTGGGCACCGACCACCGGCGCCTGGTTCCCGCGTGCTTCGTCGTCGGCGCGACGCTGCTGCTCGCGGCCGACGTGCTGGGGCGCCTGATCGCGCGGCCGTCGGAGCTGGAGACCGGGATCGTGACCGCGTTCCTCGGCGCGCCGCTGTTGGCCGTGCTGGCGCGCAGGACCGCCCGGTGAGCGCCATCGTGATCGCGAGGCGACGGACGCTCGCCTGGTGCGCCGGCTTCGCGGTGCTGCTCGTGGCGCTGGTCGGCGTCGCGCTCAGCACCGGCCGCCTCCACATCCCCTTCCTCGACGCGCTGCGGGCGTTGTTCGGCGTCGGCGACCGGCCGACCGTGCTGGTGGTGCAACAGTTCCGGGCCCCGCGCGTCATCGCCGCGGTGGTGGCCGGCGCGGCGCTGGCGCTGGCCGGTTCGATGACACAGCGCCTCCTGCGCAATCCGCTCGCGTCGCCGGACGTCATCGGCGTCACCGGCGGCGCCTCCGTCGGCGCGGTGCTGGTCATCGCGAGCGGCAGCGTCCCGGCGGCGCTGACGCCGGTCGCGGCGGTCGCCGGCGGCCTGGCCGTCGCGGTGCTGATCGGCGCCTCGGCGTGGCGTTCGCAGGTGTCGGTCACGCGGCTGGTCCTGGTCGGCGTGGCGATCCAGCAGGGGCTGGCGGCGGTGGTGAACCTGATGATCGTGCGCTTCCCGCAGGAATTGGCGGGCCAGGCTTTGCAGTGGACGTCCGGCTCGCTCTACGGCCGCACCTGGACCGAGGTCTGGGTGGCGGGCGGCGCGATCGTGGCGGTGGCCGGGGCGGCGGCGCTGACCCACCGGCGGGTCGCGGTGCTCGACCTCGGGGACGACTCGGCCGGCGGGCTGGGCCTGGACCCGCGGCGCGCCCGGCTCGGGCTGCTGATGCTCGCGGTGGTGCTGGCCTCGCTGGCCGCCGCGCTGAGCGGGCCGATCGGCTTCGTCGCGCTCCTGGTGCCGCACGTGGTGCGCCGCCTCGCCGGTCCACCGACCCCCGCCACGCTCGCCCTCACCGCGCTGACCGGCGCGACGCTGCTCCTGGGCGCGGACTACGTCGCGCTGAACCTGCTGCCGATCCACGGTCTGCCGGCCGGAGCGGTCACCGCGACCCTCGGCGCGCCCTGGCTGCTGTGGCTGATGGCCCGCTCGGAACGAAGGAGCCTGACATGACCTCCCGCCTGGCCACCCGCGGCCTGGAGCTGCGCTACGCCGACCGGATCGTGGTCCGCGACCTCGATCTGGAGATCCCGGACCACGCCGTGACCGCGATCGTCGGCCCGAACGCCTGCGGCAAGTCCACGCTGCTGCGCGGCCTGGCCCGACTGCTGGCGCCGACCGCCGGCGGCGTCACGCTCGACGGCACCGACATCCACCGGATCCCGGCCCGGACGCTGGCGAAGTCGCTCGGCCTGCTGCCGCAGCAGCCGGTGACGCCGGAGGCGATCACCGTGGAGGCGCTGGTCCGGCTCGGCCGCCATCCGCACCAGCGGGTGTTCAGCACCTGGAGCGGCGCGGATCAGGAGGCTGTCGAGCGGGCGCTGGCCCGGACCGGCGTGGACGCGCTGCGCGACCGCCCTGTCGACCGACTCAGCGGCGGGCAGCGGCAGCGGGCCTGGATCGCGCTGGCGCTGGCCCAGGAGACCGACCTGCTGCTGCTCGACGAGCCCACCACGTTCCTGGACCTGCGGCACCAGCTCGACGTCCTGGACCTGGTGGCCGAGCTGAACGCCGACGGCGGGCGCACCGTCGTCATGGTGCTGCACGACCTCGGCCAGGCCGCCCGGTACGCCGATCACCTCGTGGTGGTGCACGACGGCGCGCTGGCCGCCGCCGGGCCGCCCGGCGAGGTGCTCACCGCCGAGCTCGTGGAGCGGGTCTTCGACGTGCCGTGCCGGGTGGTGCCGGACCCGGAGACCGGGACGCCGCTGGTCGTGCCGCTGGCGCGCAAGGCCTCGCCTTCCTCCGTGCATTGACCGCTCGCCCAAGCCGCTTCTCTCCCCCGCGGCAACCGAACCCAACGAACCGAACGAACCGAACGAACCGAACCGACCGAACCGACCGAACCGACCGAGGAAACGATGACCAAGCACCGCCTGTCCGCCCTTCTGATCGCCACTTCGCTGACCGCCGCCCTGGTCGCCGGATGCAGCAGCTCCAGCAGCAAGAGCAGCGGCTCCGGAACGACGCAGAGCACTGCTTCGTCCGGCGCCTCGACCACCGCCGCCGGCGCCCAGGCCGCCGTCTTCCCCCGCAGCGTCAAGCACGCCATGGGCACCGCCGAGATCAAGGCCCGGCCCAAGCGGGTCGTGGTGCTGGACAGCGGCGAGCTCGACGACGTCACGCTGCTCGGGATCACCCCGGTCGGCGCCGTCTCGCCGCACCTGAAAAGCGAGGGCGGGTTCCCGGCCTACCTGAAGGACAAGATCGGCGGCACGGTCGACGTCGGCCCGATGACCGAGCCGAACCTGGAGCTCATCACCTCGCTGAAGCCGGACCTGATCCTGACCTCGAAGGTGCGGCACGAGAAGATCTATGCGCAGCTCGACGCCATCGCGCCGACGGTGATGGCGGAGACCACCGGGTTCCCGTGGAAGGCGAACCTGGAGCTCTACGCGCAGGCGCTGGGCAAGGAGACCGAGGCCAAGGCCGCGATGACGCAGTACGAGGCGCGGGCCGCGAAGCTCGGCGAGGCGATCAAGGCGAAGAACGGCGGCACGATGCCGACGGTGTCCGTGGTCCGGTTCGTGGCCGGCCCGACGCGGCTGTATCAGAAGTCGTCGTTCAGCGGCGTGGTGCTGAAGGACGTGGGCCTGCCGCGCCCGGCGGCCGAGGACGTCGACGCGCTGATGCTGGAGGTCAGCGCCGAGCAGATCGGCAAGGCCGACGCCGACCTGGTGTTCGTCACGACCTCCGACGACCCGTCGAAGACCAAGGAGACCGAGGTCCAGGGGACGGCGGTCTGGAAGGACCTGCCGGCGGTCAAGGCCGGCCACGTCGTGAACGTCCCGGACGAGACCTGGATGTCGGGGATCGGCGTGCAGGCCGCGGACCAGATGCTGGTGGACATCGCGAAGGCGACCGGCGTCGACGCGCCGAAGTAGGGCCTGCGGGTCCGCACTCTATCGGCCCGGAGTCGACTCAGAGCCAACTCAGCGTCGGCGTCCCACCGCTGGGCGAGGTGGCGGGCCCACCCGTGACAGAAAACCGGCCAGCCGGTATTTTCCTGTCCTGACACCAGTCGGCACAGGGAGGGAACCTGTCATGAAGGCCATCCAGTTCGCCGGGCCCGGCGGTCCGGAGCAGATCGCAGAGGTCGACATCCCCACGCCCGAGCCCGGGGCCGGGCAGATCGCGATCACGGTGCGCTACGCCGGGCTGAACTTCGCCGAGGTCCTGGCTCGGCGCGGCGCCCCCGGCTACGCCCCGGGCTGGCCCTACGTCCCGGGCATGGAGGTCGGCGGCGAGGTGGCGGCGCTCGGGGCCGGTGTCGCCGGCTTCGAGGTCGGGGACCAGGTCGTGGCGTTCACGGTCGGCGGCGGAGGGCTGGCCGAGACCGTGGTGACCGAGGCCGGGCTCGCGGCGCGGGTTCCGGACAAGCTGGAGTTGGAGCGGGCCGTCGCCGTGCCGCTCACCTGGACCACGGCGGTGGCCCTGGTGCAGAACACGCACATCACGGCGGCGGACCGCGTCCTGGTCACCGGGGCCACCGGCGGCGTCGGCGACGCGCTGGCCGCGGTGCTGAGCCTGCGGGCGCCGCGCAGCCTGGTCGGCGCCACGAGCCCGAACTCGGCGAGCGTGCTGGCCGACGGCTACCGGCGCGCGGTCCGGGACGCCGGCTTCGCGGCGGCGGCGCGGGAGGCCAACGACGGCGAGCTGTTCGACGTCGTGCTGGAGTCGATCGGCGGCGACGTGGCGGCCGCCTCGTTCGGCGTGCTCGCTCCCCGCGGCCGCTTCGTCAGCTACGGCGCGGCCGCCGGACAGCCCGACCCGGCCGCGCCCTCGTTCGGCGACCTGCGCCGCAACAACTGGACCACGTCCGGGTTCAGCATCTCCAACCTGGCCCGGGGCGACGCCGGCGCGGCCGGCGAGCTGATCGCCGCCGTGTTCGCGCTCGTCGAGGGCGGGCTGACGCTCCCGGCACCGCGCGTGGTCGGCTGGGACCAGGCGATCGAGGCGCACATCGCGCAGGCCGAGGGCCGCAGCCCCGGCAAGACCGTCGTCGCGGTCCGGGGCTGAGCGGCCGTGACCCCGACGCGCGGGGCCGCCGAGCCCATGCAGGAACGGGCCCGGCGGACCCGCCGCGCCATCCTGCTGGCCGCCGCCGAAGCCTTCGCGGAGAACGGCTACCTGGCCACGACCACGAGCGACATCGCGGCGCGCGCCGGCGTGACCAAGGGCGCGCTGGTGTTCCATTTCCCGGCCAAGGCGGGGGTGGCGGTGGCGATCGTGGAGGAGTGCTACGAGCAGTGGCCGACCGTGGTCGCCGACGCGCGGCTGCGGCACGAGCGGATGACCGAGGTGATCGGCGAGGTGCTGCACCGGGTGGCGATGCAGATCCGGGAGGATCCGATCGTGCGCGCGACGGTGCGATTGCAGGCGGAGCGGGCGCTGATCGGGGAGCCGGTGCGGACGCCGCATGTGGCGTGGACGGCGGCCATGACCGAGTTGTTCCAGGCCGCGGAGCGGCGGGGCGAGCTGCGGTCCGGGGCGGATCCGGCGGTGCTGGGCCGGGTGGTGGTGGCGTCGTTCCACGGCGTGCAGCACGTGTCGGGCTCGCTGTCCGGGCACGCGGACGTGGGCGAGCGGGTCGCGGAGTGGTGGGCGGTGTTCCGGGCCGGGTTCGAGGCCGGGCCCGAAACCGAGTCCGAAACCGGGTCCGAAACCGAGTCCGAGGCCGAGTCCGAGGCCGAATAGCGGGGAGCTGCGACGATCAGGGATCGTGATCGCTGCGAGTCCGAGCGCGACTTGCGGGGGCGGCGGTGCCCCGGGTGGAGTGGAGCCATGTCTGTGATCCCGGAGTCGCACGCCGACCTGCTTGAGCGCCCCGTCTTCTGCCACCTCGCCACCGTCCGCGCGGACGGGACGCCGCATGTGAACCCGATGTGGTTCCTGTGGGACGGCGAGTTCCTGTCCTTCACCACCTCCACGAAGCGGGCGAAGCACAAGGAGCTCACCGAGCGTCCGCACGCCGCGGTGTCGATCAACGATCCGGAGGCGCCGTACCGGTATCTGGAGCTGCGGGGCACGGTGGAGCGGATCGAGCCGGACCCGGAGGGCGAGTTCTTCGCGGTGCTGGCGGACCGCTACGCGCTGCCGATGGACGGTCCGGTCGGCGACGCGCCGTACCGGGTGCGGATCTACCTGCGGCCCGCGCACGCCACGTTCCAGTAGGCCCCTGAGATACAGCATGTTGGTTGTGAATTGAGCCTCGCCACAAGATATGGTGTCTGACGCAGCTGGTTCGGCCGGTTGTCCCCGTCCCCGCCGTCCGGCGGGGCGCGGACGGCGGCCGAGGCAAGAGGGAACCCGGTGCGAGTCCGGGACTGCCCCGCAGCGGTGAGTGGGAACGACCGCCGTCGTCGAACACTGGGCCTCCGGGCGCCTTCGGGCGCCGGCCCGGGAAGTGACGGCCAGTAGGTTCCGGGGCCCGGCCCCGGACGCCCGCGAGTCCGAAGACCTGCCAGCGGTGCCGTGCCCGGACGTGGGGCACGGCCGGTCCGAGGCCTCGCGGGACGGCTGACGGCGGAAGGCGTCGCGGCCGCGGCCTGCCTTCTCGTCTCCTCGTGCGATGGTCCGGGCCCGGACCTACGACTGGCGAGGAGAGAGTTGTGACGGTCACGCAGGTAGGCGGTGTCGGCATCAGGGTCGACATCGGGGCCGCCGAGATCCCGGGCGCCCCCGGCACCGCCGGGATCCCCGGGGCCGCCGACACCCCTGGGCTTCCCGGTCCCGGTCGGCTCTCGGAGGAGATCCTCGCGGCGTCCATCGCGCGCTCGGCCCGCGACCTCCCGGACGTCGACACCGGCCGGGTGGCGCGCAAGACCTTCGCCGGCCTGCCGTCCGGCGCGACGCCCGCGCAGGCCGCCGAGCTGGCGGTGCAGTGCGCGGCGGAGCTGATCGGCGAGGAGCCGCAGTACTCGAAGCTGGCGGCGCGGCTGCTGGCGGCGGTGATCACCGCCGAGGCGGCCGGGCAGGGGGCGACGTCGTTCAGCGCGGCGATCGCCGTCGGGCATCGGGAGGGCTTGATCGGCGACGTGACCGCGGACTTCGTCGCCGCGTCGGCGGCGCGCTTCGACGCCGCCGTCGACCCGGACGGCGACCTGCGGTTCGAGTACTTCGGGCTGCGCACGGTCTACGACCGCTACCTGCTGCGCCACCCGGTCAGCCGCCAGGTGATCGAGACGCCGCAGCACTTCCTGCTGCGGGTGGCCGCCGGGCTGTCGCAGGAGCCCGCGGAGGCGATCGATTTCTACCGCCTGATGTCCTCGCTGGCCTATCTGCCCAGCTCCCCGACCCTGTTCAACTCCGGGACCCGGCACACCCAGATGTCGTCCTGCTACCTGGTCGACTCCCCGCGCGACGAGCTGGACTCCATCTACGCGCGGTACCACCAGGTGGCGCGGCTGTCGAAGTTCGCCGGCGGCATCGGGATCGGCTTCTCGCGGGTGCGGGGGCGCGGGGCGCTGATCCGCAGCACCAACGGGCGGTCGAACGGCATCGTGCCGTTCCTGCGGACGCTGGACTCCTCGGTGGCGGCGGTCAACCAGGGCGGTCGGCGCAAAGGCGCCGCGTGCGTCTACCTGGAGCCGTGGCATCCGGACATCGAGGAGTTCTTGCAGCTGCGCGACAACACCGGTGAGGACGCGCGCCGCACGCACAACCTGAACCTGGCGAACTGGATCCCGGACGAGTTCATGCGCCGCGTGGAAGCCGACGCGCCGTGGTCGCTGATGGATCCCGACCAGGTCCCGGAGCTGCCCGACCTGTGGGGCGCGGAGTTCGACGCCGCGTACCGGCGGGCCGAGGCCGAGGGGCGGTTCGTGCGGCAGGTCCCGGCGCGCGAGCTCTACGGCAAGATGATGCGGACGCTGGCGCAGACCGGGAACGGCTGGATGACGTTCAAGGACGCGTCGAACCGGCTGTGCAACCAGACGGCTGTCGCGGGCAACACCGTGCACCTGTCGAATCTGTGCACGGAGATCATCGAGGTGTCCTCCGACGCCGAGACGGCGGTGTGCAACCTGGGTTCGGTGAACCTGGCCGCGCATCTGACCGGCGACCGGACGGCGGTCGACTGGGAGCGGCTGCGGGAGACGGTCCGCACCGCGGTGGTGTTCCTGGACCGGGTCATCGACATCAACTATTACCCGAGCGAGCAGACGGCGGCCTCGAACCCGCGGTGGCGGCCGGTGGGGCTGGGGGTGATGGGCCTCCAGGACGTGTTCTTCGCGCTGCGGCTGCCGTTCGACGACCCGCGGGCGCGGGAGCTGTCGACGCGGCTGGCCGAGGAGATCTATCTGACGGCGTTGGAGACCTCGGCCGGGCTGGCCGAGCGGTTCGGCGCGCACCCGGCGTTCGCCGAGACGCGCGCGGCATCCGGGGCGTTGCAGCCGGACCTGTGGGGCGCGGCGACGGCGCCGGAGCTGGCGGGGCGCTGGTCCGCGCTGCGCGGCCGGGTCGCCGCGACCGGCCTGCGCAACTCGCTGCTGGTGGCGATCGCACCGACGGCGACCATCGCGTCGATCGCCGGCTGCTACGAGTGCATCGAGCCGCAGGTGTCGAACCTGTTCAAGCGCGAGACGCTGTCCGGGGAGTTCCTGCAGATCAACTCCGCGCTGGTCGGGGAGCTGAAGACGCTGGGGCTGTGGACGGCCGAGGTGCGGGACGCGATCAAGCGCGCCGAGGGATCGGTGCAGGAGGTCGACGCGCTGCCGGCGGAGGTCAAGGCCCTGTATCGGACGGCGTGGGAGCTGCCGCAGCGGGCGTTGATCGACTTGGCGGCGGGCCGGGGGCCCTTCATCGACCAGTCGCAGTCGTTGAACCTGTTCCTGGCCGCGCCGACCATCGGGAAGTTGTCGTCAATGTACATGTATGCCTGGAAGGCCGGATTGAAGTCGACGTATTACCTGCGGTCGCGGCCGGCCACGCGGATTCAGCAGGCCACGGTGGGAGCGGCGCCCGCGGCCGTCGTCGCGGAAGAGGCGATCGCCTGCTCGCTGGAGAACCCCGAGGCTTGCGAGGCCTGCCAGTGAGCATGCTCCTCGACCCCGGGCTGGACCTGACTCTGCGCCCGATGCGCTATCCCCACTTCTTCGACCGCTTCCGCGACGCGATCAAGAACACCTGGACCGTCGAAGAGGTGGACCTCCACTCCGACCTCGCCGACCTCCACCGCCTCTCCCCCGCCGAGCGCCACCTCGTGTCGCGGCTGGTCGCCTTCTTCGCCACCGGCGACACCATCGTCGCGAACAACCTGGTGTTGAACCTCTACCAGCACATCAACAGCCCCGAAGGCCGCCTCTACCTCTCGCGCCAGCTGTTCGAGGAGGCCGTGCACGTCCAGTTCTATTTGAACCTGCTGGACACGTACGTTCCGGACGAGGACGAGCGCGCGGCTGCGTTCGCGGCGGTGGAGAACATCCCTTCGATCCGCCGCAAGGCGGAGTTCTGCTTCAAGTGGATCGACTCGCTCGGGAACCTGCACCGTCTGGAGACCCGCGACGACCGGCGAGCGTTCCTGCTGAACCTGATCTGCTTCGCGGCGTGCATCGAAGGCCTTTTCTTCTACGGTGCCTTCGCCTACGTCTACTTCCTCCGCTCCCGCGGCCTCCTCCACGGTCTGGCCTCCGGCACCAACTGGGTGTTCCGCGACGAGTCGATGCACATGGCGTTCGCGTTCGACGTCGTGGAGACGGTGCGTGCCGAGGAGCCGGACCTGTTCGACGACGAGATGGCGCGGCAGGTGCGGGAGATGCTGGCCGACGCGGTGGACTGCGAGACGCAGTTCGCCGAGGACCTGCTCGAAGCCGGTGTGCCGGGCCTGCCGCTGACCGATATGCGCGGCTACCTGGAGCATGTCGCCGACCGCCGCCTGGCCCAGCTCGGCCTGGAACCCTTGTACGGCGCGCCGAACCCGCTGGCGTTCATGGAGTTGCAGGACGTCCAGGAGCTGTCGAACTTCTTCGAGCGGCGGGTTTCGGCCTACCAGGTCGCGGTCGCCGGTAGCGTCTCGTTCGACGACGACTTCTAGAGCTTCCAGGACGACGAAGGGTTCCCCGATGGCAGTGCGGCGCGTGGTCTCTCTGGTCCCCTCCTTGACGGAGGCGATCGCGGCGACCGCGCCCGCGCTGCTGGTCGGCGCGACCGACTGGTGCACCCACCCGGCCGAGCTGGCCGTCGAGCGGATCGGCGGGACGAAGAACCCTGACGTCGCGCGCGTCGTCGGGCTTCGTCCCGACCTGGTCGTGGCCAACGAGGAGGAGAACCGCGCGCCCGACCTCGACGCGCTGCGCGAGGCCGGGGTCCCGGTCCTGGTCACGCGGATCCGCACGCTCGCCGAGGCGTTCCCCGCGCTCGACGCGCTGCTGACCGAGGCCTGCGGCCTGTCCCGGCCGGAGTGGCTGGACCAGGCCGAGGCGTCGTGGGCCGCGATCCCGCCGCCTGCGGCGTACGTACCGGCGATCGTCCCGATCTGGCGCCGACCGTGGATGGTGCTCGGCCGCGACACGTTCGCCGGCGACGTCCTGGCCCGCCTCGGCGTGCGGAACATCCATGCCGACCACGCCGACCGTTATCCGAAGCTGCCGCTACCGGAACTCCTCGAAAGCGGCGCCGAACTCGTGGTGCTCCCCGACGAGCCCTACGCGTTCAGCGCCACCGACGGGCCGGAGGCGTTCCCCGGCCTGCCCTCGGCACTGGTCTCCGGCCGCCATCTCACCTGGTACGGCCCCTCGCTGACGGAAGCCGCCGCCGTACTGCGCCGTCAGTTGGCCGCCACCGCGTAGCGCAGCAGGACGTTGTCCGAACCCTCCCAGGTGCGGGCGTCGATCAGCGACATCGCGGGCGCCTTCCCGCCCTCGAACGCCGCCACCCCGTCACCCAGCACCACCGGTCCGACCATCAGGTGCAGCTCGTCGACCAGCCCGGCGGCCAGCAGATCGGTCCACAGTGTCCGGCTGCCCCAGACCACGATGGCGCCTTCGGACTCCGCGCCCTGCTTCAGCTCGGCGACGGCCTGGTGCGCCGCGGCGCGGCGGACGATCGTGGTGGTGTCGGTCCACGGCGCGGTCCGGTCCGTGGTGAGCGTGTCGGAGACGACGACCTTGGCGACCTGGTTGTCCAGGCGCGAGAACTCCTGCTGCACCGGGCCGAAGGCGGGATTGCCGTCGACCGTGGGCCAGAACCCCTTGAACCCTTCGTAGGAGACGCGTCCCAGGAGCGTCGTTCCGGCTGTGTGCATGCATTCCAGGTTGTACTCGTCGAAGGCATGGTCCATCGGCAGGACCATGACGTCGCCGCCGGGGCCGGCGACGTAGCCGTCGAGGGACATGATCGCGATGACGATGACCTTGCGCATGGGATGCCTCCGGTGAGGGTGCGGCGTGCGCCTCTCGCACGCTTCACCGGGGTAGAGACAAGCGCCCCCGCGAACTCATCGGTTCGCGGCGGGATTCTCCGGAAAGAGTTCCGGAATCCCGAACCGGCGCGGCAATTCCGGATCGAGGAACCCGCTGACCTGCGCTATCCGCCCGTCCCGCAGGGACAGCAGGTTGATCGCGCCGAGCCGGAACGGCGCGTCGGGGGTGTGCCGCTGGTAGCAGGCGAAGCCGAGCTGGCCGTTGACGGAGATCGGCCGCAGCCGCCACGGCGTGGCGAAGATGCCCTCGGCGAAGAAGGCGGCGACGTCGTCCCGGCCGTCGAACCAGGCCGGCAGCGGCGGCATGGTGAAGCGGACGTCGGCGGTCAGCAGGTCCACCAGGGCCGCGACGTCGGCGCTCTCCCAGGCGCGCACGAAGTCGTCGACGAGCGCCCGCACGCCCTCGGGCCCGAGCTCGGCCAGCTCGCCGCGCTGCCGGGCGGACCCGGCGCCGGGATGGGCGCCCATGGTCTGCCGGGCCCGTTGCAGGGCGCTGTTGACCGAGGCGACGGTGGTGTCGAGCAGCTCGGCGACGTCGGCGGCGGAGAACTCCAGGACCTCGCGCAGGATCAGCACCGCGCGCTGGGTGGCGGGCAGGTGCTGGAGCGCGGCGACGAAGGCCAGCTCGACGCCTTCGCGCCGGAGGTAGGACTCGGCCGGGTCCGGCCAGGGTTCCAGCCAGACCGGTCCGGTGACCGGTTCACCGAGATCGTCGCCGCTCTTGCGGGAAGGCCCGAAGTCGGAGGACACCAGGCGCCGCGACCTCTGCGACCCGAGCCGGATGCAGGCGTTGGTGGTGATCCGGTACAGCCAGGTCCGCACCGAGCTGCGGCCCTCGAACGTGCCCAGGCCGCGCCAGGCGCTGAGCAGCGACTCCTGGACGGCGTCCTCGGCGTCGAACGGCGAGCCGAGCATGCGGTAGCAGTGCGCGGTGAGCTCCTGCCGGTAGGGCGCCATCAGCCGGTCGAAGGCCGTGGAGTCGCCGTCGCGCGCCGCTGCGAGCAGCGCCGATTCCGGTTCGGCGGGTTCGGCGAGGTCGGTGGGTTCGGTGGGTTCGGTGGGTTCGGTGGGTTCAGCCAGTTCGGCGGGTTCGGCGGGCGCGTCGGCTTCGGCGGGCGCGACCGGTTCGGCGGGCGCGACCGGTTCGGCGGCCAGGTGGACCTCGTTGATCGGCTGGTCCGGCTCGAACTCGGCCCGGCCCAGGCGTTCGAGGAGCACGTCCTTGATCTGCTCGCGTAGCGGACGCCGCTCGATCGCCATTCCGACTTCACCTCTCCTGCTCCACCGTCGCCCACATTGTTCCGCACCCCGCACCGCTTTTGGCGCCGGTGCCGACTGTTCGCCTCACGCCGTCCCGGCATCGACCAGCGCCGCCGGCACCCTGCACCACGACGGCGTGACCCCGTCGGTCTCCAACAAGTACTTCGCGCTCGAAGGACTCAAGCGCTACCGCTACGACACCGCCTTGGCGACCGGTCAGCCGAGAGCGGGCCCGGCGGTGTCGACACCGCCGGGCCCGCGCCATCATCGGGTCGTCACCGCGCCAGCAACGCCCTGACCTGCGTCGCCGTCAGCGGCTGCTGATACGCCCGCACGTCCCGCACCGCGCCGTTCAGCCGGCTGACGATCGAACCGTTGGTCCGGCCGAAGCCGATCGTGAACGCGCCGTTGGAGTTGACCGCCTTGCTGTTCCCGAAGGCCGCCGAGCTGCGGAGCACGCCGTCGAGATAGATGTGCATCATTCCGGCCGCGGCGTCGAACACTCCGGCGACGTGGTGCCATTCGCCCGTCGGCACCGTGGATATGGCGCTGATGCTCGTCTCCGACCCGTCGCTGTGGTACCGGGTGAAGAACCAGGTGTGGGTGCTGAGCGCGTATTGCAGGCAGAAGGACTGCCAGCCGGTCGTGTCCTGGCCGACCAGGATCGCCTGGTTGCCGGGCTTGGTCGTCAGGTTGGCCCAGCCGGCGACGGTGAAGCTTCCGGAGGCGCCGGTGTTCAGGACCGGGCCGGCGGTGGCGATGCCGCTGGTGGTGCCGTTGAGGGCGGCGACGCCGCCGACGCCGGCGATGTGGCTCCACGCGACCTGGGTGGCCACGGCGTTGTGGCGTCCCCGCTGGTCGTGCACGACGGTGCCGGAGGTCTCGTCCAACCGCCAGAACGCCGCCGCCTCGGGCTCCAGCCGCACCTCGTCCAGCGCCTGCCGGTAGACCCGCACGTCCCGGACCGCGCCGTTGAGGTAGCCGTCGGGCCGCCCCTGGAAGCGGGCCGCGCCGATCTGGAGCGCGCCGGCGGAGGCGAAGGCGTGGCCCGGGTCCACCTGGAGCGAGCCGAGCCGGGTGCCGTTGACGTAGATCCGCATCTCGGTGAAGCGGTTCCCGGCGTCGGTCTGCGCGTCCGGGTCGTAGACGCCCGCGACGTGCGTCCAGACGCCCGCGGTCTGCGGCACCTTGCCGACCACCCGGTGCACCACCGGGTTGGCCACGTCGGCGGCGGCCCGCTCGAACACCCAGCCGCCCAGGGCGGTCGAGTAGGTGAGGCTGAAGGCGGAGACCTGGACGCCGGACTGCGACACCACGGCCGCGTACCTCTGGCCGTCCGGGAGCTGGTTCATCCGGACCCACGCCGACACCGTGAGCGGCCGGCCCGGCGCCGTGTCGAGCACCGCCTTGTCCGTGGCGACCGTGCCGTTGCCGACGAAGTTGGCGAACCCGCCGATGCCGTCCGAGGAGGAGAAGGTGACGTTCGTGGCCGTGGCCGCGAACCGGCCGCGCCGGTCCGGCACCTTGCCGTCGACCAGGCCGGTCAGCGCCCACGCGGCGGCCGGGGTGGCGAGCGAGCTCGCCAGCAGCATGCCGTAGGCGTAGCCGTGCAGCCCGGCGTAGACGCGGCCGTTGCCGTCGGAGGCCAGGGAGGTGTCGAAGTCCAGGAGGGTGGACACCAGCGTGCTCATCAGCCACTGCTGCTGGAGGCGGCCGGTGAAGACGTCGATCTCGTAGACGTAGCCGTCGCAGGCGGCGAACAGGCGCTCGGCGTGGTAGAGCATGGCGACCGGGGCGTGCTCGCGCAGGTTGCTGAGACTCTCGGTGCTCCACAGCGCCTGCTTGCCCCATTTGGCGTCCAGCGGCAGCGCGTAGCCGACGCCGTGGCTGCCGATGAACAGGCGGCCGCTGTCGGAGGCCAGGTGCGCCGGCTGGTCGGCCAGTCCGGTGTCGTGGAACCGGACCCGATCGACGATCCCGCCGTCGGCGGGGTCCAGCTGGTAGGCCCAGCCGTTGACGGCGACGAACAGCTTCTCGTCCGCCAGCAGCACGCGGGTGGTCCCGAACACGCCTTCCTCGCCGAGGTGCTCCTTGGTGGCCCAGACCCACTGGTCGTGCCACTTGCCCTCGAGCCGGAGGCCGTAGGCGGCGGAATGCGTGCCGGCGTAGATCAGATTACCGTCGGAGACCAGGTCGACCGGGTACTGGCCGGCCGCCCACCAGTCGCCGAGCGTGACGCGCTGGAGCTCGCCTCCGGTGAGCCGGTCGAACTCGTAGAGGTAGCCGTGGCAGGCCGCGAACAGGCGGGTGCCGACCAGCAGCAGCGCGACCGGCAGGAGGCTGTCGCTGCCGCCGAGCCGCTCGGTGCTCCACTTGGGGCGTTCGCCCCAGGCGCCGTTGCGCGGTATCGCGTGGACGTGGCCGTTGATGCCGACGTAGACCAGGTCGGCGTCCATGACCATGGAGCTGACCTTGCTGCCGAGCGTGGTGTGGGGCAGCGCGATCTTCTTGTCCTTCAGCAGGGCGCCGGAGGTGGCGTCCGCCTCGTAGAGGTAGCCGTCGGAGGCGAGGAACACCTGGCGGGCGTCGGGCAGGATCGCGACCTCGTCGAAGACCACCTTGTCGCCGAGGCCGGTGCTCCACTGCTCGCCGATCGGCTGGTCGCGGGACACCACGCCCAGGCGCGGGGAGCCGAGCTGGAGCAGCAGGTCCTTGAGCTTGTCGATGAAGGGCTTGAAGATCGTCTCCTCGACGCGCCGCTGCTGCCCGGTGGCCCAGGTGCGCAGGTCGACGAGCTGGCCGTCCTCCTCGCGGCGGACCCGGGTCGGGAAGCGGCGCATGATCTTGGCCTGGTCGGTGCCGGTCTGGCCGGTCTTGATGAGGTCGTCCAGCGCGTTGCGGGACATCTGCGCGGTCTGCGCGGTGTTGAGCACGCCCTGGCCGCCGTTGGCACCGGACAGGAGGGTGTCGTCGCCCCAGAGCTCGTACGGGGCGGGCTGATCGACCGAGGCCACCCACAGCGACTTGCCGTTGTACTCGTCGTGCAGTTCGGCGGCGGCGAGTTGGGAGGCGGCGCTGGTGAGGAAGGTCAGGTAGTCGAGGTAGCCGGTGAGCTGGCCGGCTTCACGGCCCGGGCCGTTGCCGCCGCCGGTGGACCGGATGGCCAGCCGGCGCAGCTCCTGGACGGTCTGCGGGTCGTGGGAGACACCGGAGAAGGCCGGGTTGTACAAGTCCGCGCCGGCCTGGAGGCCGGGCTGGAGCGCGGCGGTCATGTAGCGGAGCACGTGGTGGTCGGGAAGCAGGTCGCTGTTCCCGGCCCACTCGACGAACCACTGCATCACCAGCGTCTTGTCGATGAGGTGGCCGGCCGCGAAGGAGTCCTCAAGGAAGTGGTCGGCGTAGCCGCCGAAGTTCCGGGCCTGACGCAGGTCCTCGGCGTTGTTGGTGCGGTGGTACTGGGTGGCGTAGTGCCGGGCCCAGGTGTTCGCCGTGCGCCAGCGCTGCCAGGAGTAGGGCGCGAAGTGGCAGGCGTTGCGGGCCAGCAGGCCGCGGTAGTGGTCCTGCCCGGCCGGGCCCATGCCGGAGGTGAGGCGGTCCAGGGCGTCGGTCTCCAGGATGGCGTCCACCAGGCCGTTGCCGGTGGGGCCGAACGGGGAGAGGGCGAAGCGGACCGCCGGGTCGTGGCCGTCGAGGATCTTCTTGAACTGGTTGTAGCTCTCCTGGCGGATCACCTGCAGGATCGGCATGAGGATGTCGGCGCCCATGCTGTCGACCTGCTCGGGGTTGGCGAGGTAGTCGGGCAGGGCGTTGACGTCGCCGTAGGTGGCCAGGACCCGGTTCGGGCCGAGGCGGATGGTGATGATGTCCTTGTCGACGGACCAGATGCGGTTCTCGTCGACGGAGAAGGGGTCGTAGCGCCAGAGCTCCATGAGGCGGATCTGGCGGTCGAGGGTGGTGCGCCAGGCGCCGGATTTGGTGGAGACCTCGAAGAGGTCGAGGGGTTTGCCGTCGCCGAGCCAGCGGTGTTCGAAGGAGGCGTGGAGTTGGACGGTGGGGGTGGGGGTGGTTGTGGATGTGGATGTGGATGTGGAGGTGAGTCCGCGGGAGGGGCCGGGGGTCAGGTGGGTGGGTGGGGTGGTGCCGGCGATGAAGTTGCTGGTCGCTATGGAGTGGCCGGGTGCGGTGGAGTGGCGGGCCGAGGTGGAGCGGCTGGTCGCGGGGGCACCGGTGGTGAGGCGGCCGGCGAGGAAGGCGTCGGCGAAGCGGTCGGCGGCCCGTTCGGCGGCTTCGGCGGCTTCGGCGGCTTCGGCGGCTGCTTCGGAGGTGGTGGTGCGGGCGGAGGCGGTGGTGCGGGCGGAGGCGGAGGCGCCGGATACGTTGCCGGAACCGAAGCCGGCGCGGCTGGTGAGCGCGGTCGCCTGTTGCACGGTGTGCGCTACTTCATGCGCCAGCAGATGCCGCCCGGCGGCGGTGTCGGGCCGGTAGGCGCCGTCGCGGAAGAAGATGCCGGCGCCGGAGGCGAGCGCGTCGGCCCCGTAGGCCCGCGCGACCGCGTCGGCGGCCGGTCCGGTGTGGATGCGCACCGCACCCAGGTCCACACCCGTCGCGCGCTCCAGGTCCTCGCGCAGCTCGGCGGGCAGCGGGCCGCCCTCCCGTGGTGCGTCCCAGGCCTGGGCCAGTCTGGATCGTGCCGAATCCTTGGTGCCCATGTGCGATCCCCTCCCGTTGCTCATTGGACATGCGCACCTAATAGAGCCGCGGATTCCGGGTTACGTACGCGGCGGCAGGAATACCGGGAGAACCACCTCGGTTCATACCCTGCGGGGTATTTGGCAGAGAGCCCCCCAAAGAGCGAGGAGGCACGGCTGTGGCCGTCGTGGAACTGACCAAGGAGACCTTCCCGGAGACCGTGGAGGGCGAAGGCATCACGCTGGTCGACTTCTGGGCCGACTGGTGCCCGCCGTGTCGCGCGTTCGCGCCGGTCTATGAGAAGGCCGCCGCCAAGCACGGCGACATCACGTTCGGCAAGGTCGACACCGAGGCCGAGCAGGAGCTGGCGATGGCGTTCGAGATCCGCTCGATCCCGACGCTGATGATCGTGCGGGACGGGGTGACGCTGTACTCGCACCCGGGGGCGCTGCCGGAGGCGGCGTTGGAGGACCTGATCGCGCAGGCGCGGGCGCTGGATATGGATGAGGTTCGGCGGGCTTTGGCGGAGAAGGATGCGGGTGAGTCGGCGAATGCTGGGGTGTGAGGGGTGGGGCGGCGCTGCGGTTTGAGGTGTGGGGCGGCGCTTCGGTTTGAGGGGTGGGGCGGCGCTTCGGTTTGAGGTGTGGGGCGGCGCTTCGGTTTGAGGGGTGGGGCGGCGCTTCGGTTTGAGGTGTGGGCTGCGGTTTCAGACCAGGGGCCCGGCGTCGGGCCCCGGTCCGGGGCGGTCGGGCGGGCCGGGGCGGCTGGTCGGGTCGGGTCCGTTTGATTCTGACTCCAGGTCGGCGGTGATGGAGTCGGCGAGCGAGAGGTAGCTCTCTTCCTCTTGCAGGGTGTGCAGGCGCAGCACCGCGTAGAGGCCGTAGAGGACCAGTCGGAGCTCGGCGATGTCGGCGGATCCGAGGTCGTCGCGCCGCACCAGGCGTCCCAGGGCCCGGATCTGGTTCGAGATCTCGGTGTGGGCACGGCTCATGGTCGCCATGGGGTCGACGCCGCCGAGCGCCTCGGCCATGGCCGGGTAGAGGAGTTCCTCCTCGGCCTCTTCGTGCGGCAGCACGTCCTCGACAAGGTCCCGGTGCAGCTGGCGTACGCGGCGCAGCTCGTCGGCGGAGGGCTGGTCGGCCAGGTCGTCGGCGACCGTGCGCATCCGGTCCAGGACCGCCCACACGGCGGTGTGCTCGGCGGCGAAGCGGCGCGCCAGTTCGGTGGTGCGGTCGTCGAGGCGGACGGAGTCGGCGTCGGCATCGGGGCGCAGGACCCTGAGGGCGTTGAGGATGGCGGCCAGGTCGATGCCCTCCTGGAGCAGCGCGCCCCAGGCGGCCGGGAGGTAGCCGAAGGCCGCGACCAGCATCGCGACACCGGAGGCGGCCATTCCGCCAGCCGCGCTCTGCAGCGCGATGCGCTTGGTGCGGCGGGCTACGGCCTTTGCTTCGGCGAGGCGTTCGAGGCGGTCGACGGTCAGTACGACGTCGGCTGCTTCGGAGGAGGCGGTGGAGGTGGAGGAGGAGGCTGTGCCACCAGCTCCGATGGCCACGCCGACGTCGGCGAGGGCGAGCGCGGGGGCGTCGTTGACGCCGTCACCGACCATGCCGGTGACGGCGTTTTCTTGTTCGAGGCGGACGAGTTCGGCTTTGAACTCGGGGGTGCACTCGGCGAAGACCCGGTCCACACCGGTGACCGAACCGACGGCCTCCGCGACGGGACGGCGGTCGCCGGTCGCCATGACGACGCGTTTGATGCCGCCGCGTCGCAGGGCCCGGATCGTGCGGGCGCTGTCGGGGCGGACGGGGTCGTCGAAGAGGAGGACGCCGACGGGGCGGCCGTCGATGCCGACGAAGACGGTGAGGGCGCCGTCGGCGTCGGAGCGGCGGCGGGCGGTTTGGGCCCAGGGGGATGATGCTGCTTCGGGGGCTGGGGAGGCTCGTTTGAGAGCTGGTGATCCTTCGAGGGCTGGTGATCCTTCGGGGGCAGGGGATCCGTCTTCGAAGGCTCTGGCGGCGAAGGCGGCTTTGCCGATGTGGACTTCGTGGCCCTCGACGCGTCCGCGCATGCCTTGGCCGGTGATTTCCTCGGCGTCGTGGGGTGCGGAGAGTTCGAGGCCTCGTTCGTGGGCGGCGCGGACGACCGCCGTCGCCAGGACGTGCGTGGAGACCTGGTCGAGCGAAGCGGCGAGGCGGAGCACGTCGTCGGCTGACACGTCTTCGGCGGTGACAACGCCCCCGAGGGTGGGGCGGCCGACAGTGAGGGTGCCGGTCTTGTCGACGATGAGGGTCTGCACATCCGCGAGGCGTTCGAGGACGCCGCCGCCCTTGACCACGACGCCACGCCGCGCGGTGAGGGAAAGGCCGGCGACCATCGCGACGGGCACCGCGAGGATCAGCGGGCAGGGGGTCGCGACGACGAGGGCTGCGACAGCACGGCTGGCCTCACCGGAGAGGATCCACGCGAGGGCACAGACGATGAGGGTGAGGGGAAGGAACCAGGCGGCGATGCGGTCGGCGGCGCGCACAGCGGGGGCCTTGCCCTGCTCGGCCTCGCGGACGAGGCGGAGGATGCCGGCGTAGGTGCCGTCCTCGGCGGTGGAGGTGGCGAGGAGGTCGAAGGGGGCGCCGGCGTTGACGACGCCGCTGCGGAGGCGGTCGCCGCGCCAGTAGTCGACGGGGAGGGGCTCGCCGGTGAGGGCTGATTCGTCGAGGGTGGCGGTGGCGGTGGCGAGGGTGCCGTCGACGGGGAGGACTTCGCCGGTGCTGATGATGAGGATGTCGTTGGGGTGGATGGAGGTGGTGGGGATGGTTTCTACGGTGGTGGGGGTAGTTTCTACGGTGGTGGGGAGAGTCTCGATGGGGGTGGGGGTGGGGGTGGGGGTGGGGGTGGGGTCGGGTTCAGCTTTGGCCTTGGTTTCGGTTTTTGTTGGGGTTTGGGTTTGGGTTGAGCTTTCGGAAGCGAAAACCCGCCGCCGCACAGTCCGAGGCGCCCGAGCAAGCAACGCCTGAAGATCCCGCCGAGCCCGCCCGGCCGCTGCCGCTTCGAGCGCTCGGCCGCCGGCGAGCATGACGGTGATCAAGGCGCCGGCCAGCTGTTCCTGGACGAGCAGCGTTCCGATCAGCGCGAGTAGAGCGATGATGTCGGCGTCGAGGCGGCGTTCGAGGAGTGCGCCGATCACCCAGGTGAGCGAGCAGATGACGCCGAGGACCGCGACCCCGCCCCAGACCCACTCGGCGGCGCCGTGTGCCCCCGCACACCAGGCGATGCCTCCGGCTGCCAGGCCGCACAGGGCTGCGGCCAGGATCAGCTGGTCGGCGTGGGTTCGAAGTCGGGATCGCGTGTCCTCCACGAACCTCTATTTCAACATGTTGAGGGGTGAGGGGTGGGATGGTGGGGGTGAGGTGATCATCGGCGTGTCGGAAATCAAAGTCGCAGATCAAAGTCAACTGCGCCTCCGGCGGCCCCTCCGGGGAGGGCCTCGCTCTGGAAAGAGTGGGGCCGGGCGGGCTGGCGCGGCCTTGGTCGGTGGTTCCGGTTTCGGTCCCGGCCTTTCCGTCGCATCGTCGCCTAAAGGAATCACACCGCCCAGGCGGTATCAAGGCGACCCTTTGGGTGCCGTGCCCCAGCTCATGCGAGCCTTGACACCGCCTGGGCGGCGCGATTGGCTACGCCCGCCGACGCGACGGAAAGACCGGAACCGAAGACCTAACTTTGGCAAAAAGCGAGGCAGCCGGTTGCGATGACCACCCTTTTTGCTGGCCGCCGCCGGTTGAGGTGGTGGCGAGGCGACCGGTCGCGATGACCGCTGGTCCTGCTGGCCGCCGCCGGTTGTGATGGTGGGACGGCGACCAGTTGCGCAGCCGGTGCGGTAAAGCTGGCCGCCGCCGGTCGCAATGCTGCTGCGTTGAGCCTGGCCCTGGCCGCCAAGCAACCACTCGCGAACTTCACTGCTCCGGGCGGCGGCGATCCCGTGGGGGGCGCCGCCGCCCGGTCGGCGGTCAGTCGGCGGCGGAGGGCCGCAGCTCGTAGATCGGGTTGTACACGGCGCGTTTGCCGCCGGTTGTTGTCACGCGGCCTCGGACCACGATGCGGCGGCCTGGGACTATGCCGGGGATTTCGCGGCGGCCGAGCCAGCTCACTGTTACGGAGCCGGTGCCGTCCCAGAGGTCGGCTTCCAGGACGGGGACGCCTGCGCGGGGGCGGAGTCGTACTGTGCGGAGGGTGCCTGCCAGGCAGACCTGTTCGCGGTCGGGGCAGTCGGCTATCGGGGTGGCGCCGGAGGGGGTGACTGCTTCGGAGAGGGTGGCGGCTTCCAGTTCGGAGTTCTCCAGGGTCAGGTTCTGGAGGCGTGTGCGTTGGCGCGGGGGTTTGGGCTTGGTCATCGCGCTCCCGTGGAAGGAGGCCTGCGCCTGGGCCTTCGCGCGTTCTATGCGGGCGGTGGCCGATTGGAGCTGGTAGGGGACGGCGGCCACTACTACTCGGCGTTGGAACAGCAGGCGGCTCTTGAGGCGCAGGGCTGATTGGTTGTGCAGCACCTGTTCCCACCAGTGTCCGAGGACGTACTGCGGAATGTAAACAGTCACGACGTCGTCGGGGTTCTCGGAGCGGAGGCGTTTCACGTACTCGATGATCGGGCGGGTGATTTCGCGGTAGGGGGAGTCGATCACGGTCAGGGGGACCGGGATGTTGCGGCGTTCCCACTCCGCTTTCAGGGCTTTCACCTCGGCGTCGTCGAGGTGGACGGTCACGGCTTCCAGGCGGGTGGGGCGGGTGGCGCTGGCGTAGCCGAGGGCGCGGAGGGTCGGGAGGTGGAGTTTGGAGACCAGGACGATCGCGTGGTTGTTGGCCGGGAGGCTGACGCGGGTCTCGTCCTCCATCAGGGCCAGTTCGCGGGCCACGGCGGCGTAGTGGCGGTTGATGCTGCGCATCACCAGCCAGATCAGCGGCATGGCCAGGACGACGATCCAGGCGCCCTTGGCGAACTTGGTGACCAGGACGATCACCAGCACGGCCGCTGTCACGCCGGCGCCGACGGCGTTGATCACGCGGGAGCGTTTCATGCGGCGGCGCTGGAGGCTGTCGGCGGTGTCCTTCAGGAGGCGGTTCCAGTGGCGGATCATGCCGGTCTGGGAGCAGACGAAGGAGACGAACACGCCCACGATGTAGAGCTGGATCAGGCGGGTCGGGGAGGCGTGGAAGGCCACCACCAGCAGGGTGGCGAAGCCGGCCAGCATGATGATGCCGTTGGAGAAGGCCAGGCGGTCGCCCCGGGTGTGGAGCTGGCGGGGCAGGTAGCCGTCCTTGGCCAGGATCGAGGCCAGGACCGGGAAGCCGTTGAAGGCGGTGTTGGCGGCCAGGACCAGGATCAGCGCGGTCACGAACTGGAGCAGGTAGAAGAAGGGCGAGGAGCCGCCGAAGACCGAGCGGGAGACCTGGGCGATCACGGTGCGGGGGGCCTGGCCGGCGGGCAGGCCGGAGAGGTTGGCGGCGTCGGCGGCGTGGACGTGGCCGGCCAGGGCCAGGGCGGTGACACCGGCGAACATCGCCACCGCCATGCCGCCGAGCAGGGCCAGGGTGGTGGCCGCGTTCTTGCTCTTGGGCGGCTTGAAGGCGGGCACGCCGTTGCTGATCGCCTCGACGCCGGTCAGGGCCGTGCAGCCGGAGGCGAAGGCGCGCAGGAGCAGGAAGATCAGCAGCACGCCGTTGTAGTGGGTGGTGTTGACGATCTGGTAGTGCTCGCTCTCGGCGTGCAGCCCGTGGCCGAAGAAGATCCGGATCAGGCCGGTCACGATCATGATGCCGACGGCGACCACGAAGCAGTAGGTGGGGATCGCGAAGGCGGTGCCGGACTCGCGGACGCCGCGCAGGTTCAGCAGGGTGATCACGGCGATCACCGCCACCGAGATCAGGACCACGTGGTCGTTCAGCGCCGGGAAGGCCGACGCCAGGTTCGCCACCCCGGAGCAGACCGACACCGCCACGGTGAGGATGTAGTCCACCATCAGGGCGCTGGCCACGGTCAGGCCGACCTTCGGCCCCAGGTTGGTGGTGGCGACCTCGTAGTCACCCCCGCCGGAGGGATAGGCGTGGACGTTCTGCCGGTAGGAGGCGACGACCACCAGCATCAACAGGCCGACCGCCAGGGCGATCCACCAGGTGAAGTGCAGCAACGCCAACCCGCCGGCGCTGAGCACCAGCAGGATCTCCTCCGTGGCGTAGGCCACCGACGACAAGGCGTCGGAGGCGAACACCGGCAGCGCGATCTTCTTCGGGAGCAAGGTCTCGCCGAGCATCTCGCTGCGCATCGGACGACCGACCATGACCCGTTTAGCAATCCCCAAGGCACTAGGCACGCCCGCGATGCTACGGCCGGGTTTCTCTCAATGCACTAGAGGCCCCCACGTTTTTTCTCACGCCTTACCCACGGTTGCCGCCCGCGCACACCGGGAAGACATCCGGGACGCTCACCGGTTCCTCACGGCTGGAAGCGGTAGCCCATCCCCGGCTCGGTCAGCAGCTGCCGGGGGCGGGACGGTTCGGGCTCCAGCTTCTGCCGCAGCCGGGACAGGTAGAAGCGCAGGTAGCTGCCCTCCGGCTCGTGCTCGGTCCCCCACACCTGCGCCAGCAGCTGCTTGCTGGACACCAGCCGGCCGGGGTGGCGCAGCAGGGTCTCCAGCACCGCCCACTCGGTCCGGGTCAGGCGCACCGTCTCCGGCACGCCGGCGGGGGCCTGCGGGGCCCGGCGGACGGTGTGGGCGGCCAGGTCCACCAGGTGGTGGCCGACCGCCACCACCGGGCCGGCCGGGTCCTCCGGCTCCGAGCGCCGGATCAGGGCCCTGATGCGGGCGGCGAGCTCGTCCATGGAGAACGGCTTGGTGACGAAGTCGTCGGCCCCGGCGTCCAGGGCCTCCACCTTGTCCCAGGCCTCGGTGCGGCCGGAGAGCACCAGGATCGGGACCGCGCTCCAGCCGCGCAGCCCGGCGATCACCTCGACCCCGTCGCGGTCCGGCAGGCCCAGGTCCAGCACCACCAGGTCGGGCGGACGGCGGGCGGCGGCGGCCAGGCCGGCGGCGGCGTCGGCGGCGACCGCCACGTCGTAGCCGCGCGCCGAGAGGTTGATGCGCAGGGCCAGGAGCAGCTGGGACTCGTCGTCGATGACGAGGACGCGTTTCATCCGACCGTTCCTTCCGGTCCGGCCCGCTCGCCGGCGGGCACCGTCACCACCATCGTGAGGCCGCCGCCGGGCGTGTCCTCGGGCCGCAGCGTCCCGCCCATCGCCTCGGTGAGGCCGCGCGCCAGCGCCAGGCCGAGGCCCACTCCGGCGGCGTTGTCCCGGTCGCCGAGGCGCTGGAAGGGACGGAAGACGCTTTCGCGGTCCGCCTCGGCGATCCCCGGTCCGTGGTCGGCGACGCGGATCTCCACGGTGCCGGCGGCCGGCGCCGCCACCGCGATCTCGATCGGCGAGGCGGTGTGCTTCGCGGCGTTGCCGATCAGGTTGGCCAGGACCCGTTCCAGCAGCGCGTCGTCCGCCATCACCGGCGGCAGGTCCGCCGGCAGCGGGAGCGCCCTGACGCGGCCGGCGGCGGCCGGCACGTCGTCGACGGCGCGCGGGAGGACTTCCTCGACCGCGAACGGCTCCAGATGCGGTTTGAGCGCGCCGGATTGCAACCGCGACATGTCCAGCAGGTCCTCGACCAGGCGGGACAGCCGGCCGAGCGATTCGTGGGCCGCGCCGAGCAGCTCCGTGCGGTCCTCCTCGGACAGGTCGAACTGCGGGTCGCGCAGCGTTTCGACGGACGCCCGCGCGGCGGCGAGCGGCGTGCGCAGGTCGTGCGAGACGGCGGCGAGCAGCGCGGTGCGCATCCGGTCGGCGGCCTCCAGCTGCGCGGCCTCGGCGGCCGCCTGGGTGGCGCGCCGCGACAGTTTGCCGGAGTACTCCACGACCGACGCCACGGTGATCGCGACGATCACGAACGCGGCCAGCGCGATCACGTCGTTGGTGCCGGCGATGCGCAGGTTGTGGACCGGCGAGACGAAGTAGTAGTCCATCAGGAGCGCGGACCAGATGGCCGCGACCAACGCGGCGACCATGCCGCACAGCCGCGCGACGGCGACGAGCGCCACCAGGTAGATCAGCACCTGGCTGCTGAGGTTCAGCCGCTCGGTCAGCCCGGCCAGGATCACGGTGAGCACGGGCGGCACGACGGCCGCGGCGGCCAGGCCGCGCCGACGGCGTCCCAAGTCGCGCATGCTGTGCAGCATATTGCGCGGGGACGATCACGCGCGATCATGGGAACATCACCGCCCGGACCGCCCGAGCGTCACCGCCCGAGCCCTCCGCACCGCCCGACCGTCACCGGGCCGCCCCACAACCAGGCCGTCTGACAACCAGGCCGGCCACAACCAGGCTGCCTCACGACCAGGCGCCTAGCAACCACGCCGTCTCACGACCAGGCCGCCTGACGACCACGCCGCCTCACAACCGGTCCGCCGGACCGATCCGCAGCAGCCCGCCGTCCGGATCGGTCACGGCGAACACCGTCGGCCCGAACACCGCCGGGACCGGCACGTCGAGGCACTCCACCCCGTAGGCGGTCCATTTCTCGCGGAGTTCCTCGGGTTCGGCGACCCGCAGGTACCAGCCGGCGGCGTTGTTCTCGGGATCGGTGTCCGGCGCGGGATAGAAGTGGACTTCGGCGTCGTCGTAGCGCAGGCGCAAGTAGTCGTCGGCGGCGTCCACGACGGAGAAGCCCAGGAAGCAGTGGAAAGCGCGGGTGCGCTCCAGGTCGGCACTGGGCAGGACCGGGACGGAAGTGGCCATGGTTCCAGCCAAACCCCGGCCCCGGATCCCGGCCAGAGCCCCTCACGGAACCCTCACGCGGCTCCCGGCCATCCTCACGGGCCTCCCACGCGCTCGTCGAGCTCGCCGTCGCCGAGCAGGAGTGCTGCCCGTTCTTCGACTCCCGGTTCCAGGTGGACGGCCCCGTGACGCGTCTGGAGATCCGCGCCCCGGGGCCGCGCTGGAGATGCTCGCCGGGCTGCGGCTGGGTGTGGGGGACAGCCCGGCGAGCGCTCAGGGCCGGCTCAGCCGGTGAACGGCTCCCACTTGTGGCTGAAGTACCACGTCGACTGGGAGATCCCCGAGCAGTTGTCGGCGCCGGCGGTGCCCACGCAGCCGCCGTTGTCGCGCTGCGAGGCCCACATCGAGATCTCGTTGATCCCCTTGCTGTTGGCCCAGTTCAGCACGGTGGTGGCGTCGGCCGTGGTGAAGGTCTCGGGCTTGCCGTAGTCGTCGATGCCGGGCATCTCGGTCACGCCGACCATCGCCCACAGCTGCGCCGTGGTCTTGGTCGGGTAGAGCGAGTGCAGGTAGCTCTCCAGCCCGGCGCCGGCGGTCTCGGTGGCGGTGGCCATCTCGTGCGACCCGCCGGTGTAGTAGTCGAAGGTCATGATGTTCACGACGTCGACCCGCGTGCCGTTGGACTTGGCGTTGCTGAGCACGGCCTTGCCGCCGGAGTCCAGCCCGTCGGTGTTGGTCGGCAGGGTGTAGGAGACCTGGAGCGACCGGCCGGCCGCGGTGGCCCACGCCTCGACCTGCTTCAGGGCCTTGTTGCGGCGGTCGATGCCGGCCGAGTTGGTCAGCGAGTCCTGCTCGATGTCGAAGTCGACGCGGTGCAGGTTGTACTTGGTGATCACGTTCTCGATCGCCGAAGTGATGGAGGAGACGCTGGTGCAGCTGTCCGCGATCTCGGTGTTCGTGGTGTCGGCGGTGTAGCCGCCGAAGGACGGGATGACGTCGCCGCCGCCGGAGCGGATGGTGCTGATCGCCGAGGCGAAGGTGCTGCCGATGGGCTGGCTGGTGTCGCCGTTCCAGTAGACGGTGCAGGAGCCGGACTTGCTGGTCTGCACGAACGCCATCGACAGGTACTTGGCGCCGGAGTTCTGCGCGACGGTCGCCGGGTTGTCGCCGGTGTAGGCCTCGAAGTAGGGCGCGAAGATGTGCGCGGGCAGCGCGGCCGCGGCGGCGATGGTCGCCGGACCGGCCTCGGCGGACGGCGCGAGGGTCAGCGTGGCGCCGAGCGCGGCGGTGGAGGCGGCGATCGCGGCGGCGGCCAGGCGGAAGCCCCGGCGGCGCGGGGCGCGAGGCCGGGCTGCGGAGAGTGCGGAGAGCTCTGTCATGAGTGCGGATCTCCTTGTGGGGGAGGGTTAGTTAACTTAACTAACGCTTCTGTCCGCGCAGAGTAGGCCGCTCCCGGCGGCCCGTCAATACCCTGCGAACGCAGGCCCGGGACCGCCCGCGCGACCGCCGGACGCCCTACTCTGCGTCCATGGACAACCGTGCGCCGCGGCCCACCTCCGGCGTCACCGCCGCCACGCTCCGGGAGATGAACATCCGGACGGTGTGGTCGGTGATCGAGGGCGGGCACCCGATCTCCCGCGCCGAGATAGCCCGGCTCACCGGGATCTCCAAGCCGACCGTCTCGGTGCTGCTGGAGGAGCTGCTCGCGATCGGGCTGGTCACCGAGTCCCCCGACACCGCGCGCGATCCCTCGCACGGCGCGGTGTTCTTCGGCCCGAAGCCGGACGGCGTGCACGCGCTGGCCCTGGACCTCGGCGCGAACCGGCTGCGCAGCGTGCTGGCCGGGCCGGGCACGGTGATCGCGGCGCGGCGGGACGTGGACGTGCGGGGCCTGCCGGCGCCCCGGATGGTGGCCGCCGCGGCGGAGCTGGCCGACACGCTGATCGCCGAGGCCGGGGTGCGGCCCGAAACGGTCCGGTACGCGGTGGCCGGGGTGCCCGGCGTCGTGGACCGGCACACCGGACGGGTGTGGCAGGCCCTGAACATCCCGGCGCTGAACGGGTTCGCGATCGTCGACGAGCTCCAGGCCGCGCTCGGCGTCCCGGTCACCGTCGAGAACGACATCGACCTGGCGGCGCTCGGCGAGAACACCCACGGCACCGGCGCCGCGGCCGAGAGCTTCGCGTTCCTGTCGGTCGGCACCGGGGTCGGCGCCGGGCTGGTGCTGCACGGGCATCTGCACCGCGGGTTCAGCGGCGCGGCCGGGGAGCTGGACAACGCCTTCGACAGCTCGGCGTTCGCCGCCAACGACCCCTGCGCCGCCGCGATCCTGGAATACGCCGCGCCGCACGCCGCCGCGCTCCGGAGCGACGGCGGTCCGGTCACCACCGAGCTGATCTTCGATCGCGCGCGCGCCGGGGACGCCACCGCCGAGGCGGTCGTCGACGAGGTCGCACGCCGGATCGCCGCCTACATCGCGGTGCTCGCGGCGGTGGCGGACGTGGAGCTGATCATCCTCGGCGGCGGCATCGGCCTGAACGGCGATCTGCTGCTGCACCGGGTCGCGCGGCGGCTGCAGGAGCGGCTGCCGTATCCGCCGCGCCTGGAGGTGTCCGCGTTAGGCGACGGCGCGGTGCTGACCGGGGCCGCGGCGCTGGGGGCGGCGGAGGCCGTGGAGAAGGTGATCCGGGAGCGGACGAAGACCGGGTCGGGGTATTAGCGGTTCGGGGTATTAGCGGTTCCGCCGCCCGGTCATCGCCGCCCCGACCACCGCCAGCGTCAGCACCGCCAGCAGCGCCGCTCCGGCGCCGCGCCAATGCCCGCCGATCACGGCCACCAACAGCACCTGGGCCAGCACCACCGCCGCGCCCACGGCCCACCACAGGGTGCCGCCGGCCGGGCGCGGCGGTGGTGCTGGGTCCGCGTCGCCGTCCTGGCCGTCTCCCCCGGTTGTCGACCTGTCCGCTCGGTTCACCCCGCCGAGGCTATCGGCAGATTTCAGAGAACTTGTACGTCCACCGGTCCATCGGGCATCGTCAAGCCCTGAGATGGTCTCGATCGGGTCACGGCCGACGCAGGGCGGGAAATTCATGACAAAGGCTTCAGGGCGCCGCTCCAGACGGCCGACCATGGTCGACGTGGCCCGCGAGGCGGGCGTGGCGCTCAGCACCGTGTCCCGGGTGGTGAACCAGGACCCGACCGTCGGCGCCGAGTTCGCCCGGCGGGTGCAGACCGCGATCGACACCCTCGGCTACCGGCCGGACGAGCAGGCCCGCCAGTTGCGGCGCGGCACCAGCCGCACCGTCGGCGTCGCGGCGCGCGAGATGTCGGCCCGCAACCCGGTGCTGGCCGAGTTCGAGCTCGGCGCGCACCACGCCGGCCTGGTGGTGTTCGGCGCCTCCACCGCCGACGACGTCGAGCGCGAACGCGCGGTGGTGCTGTCGATGGCGCACCGCGGCTTCGACGGCGTGCTGGTGGAGCCGATCGGCACCGACCACTCGTACCTGGCCGCGGAGATCGCCTCGGGGCTGGCGGTGGTGGCGGTGGACCGGCCGATGAGCGGCCCGCCGACCGACGCCGTGCTGTCGGACAACGCCGGCGGCGTCCGCCTGGCCTACCGCCAGCTGGCAGCGCACGGACATGAGCGCATCGCCTACATCGGCGACCACGAACGGATCTTCACCGGCCGCGAGCGCGCGGCGGCGTTCCGGGCCTGCCTGGCCGCCGACGGGAAAGCCGTGGCGGGCCTGGTCCACACCGGAGAGACCGAGCAGGAGCGGATCAGCGCGGCCGTCCGCAGCGTGGCGGCGCCCGGAGTCCGCGCCACGGCGCTGGTGTGCGGGAACGTGACGACGACCCTGGCGGTGCTGACGCACCTGGCCGCGGAAGTGCCGCGGGCGGAGCGGCCGGCGATGGTGGGGTTCGACGATTTCCCGTTGGCCGGACTGCTCGACCCGCCGTTGACGGTGGTGGCCCAGCACACGACCGAGATGGCCCGTGCCGCACTGCGGCTGATGACGGCGCGGCTGGCCGAGACGGAGCGACCGGTGGAGACGGTGACCGTGCCGGTGTCGCTGCTCGCTCGGGGGTCGGGGGAGATCGGGCCGCGGACGTAGGGGGCTGCGACGCGGACCTCGCGGATCGCAGTGCACATCGAGGGTCGCAGTGCCCATCGAGGTTCGCAGTCCACAGAGCCATCTACGATGCGTGATAGCAAAACAAGAGGGTCCGGCCCGGGAGCGTGCTCCCGAGTCGAACCCTGCTCGCGACGCGATCCCACGACGGGCCAGGTCCCAGTGAACCCGCCGCAGTCCGGCGTCCCGACCCGCGTACGGCGCGCTGGAGCCGAGTGTGGGTCGACGAACCGTCCGTCCCCGCTACCCCGCCGGATGCTCGCGCAGCCGACTCGGAGACAGGTTCTACTACGGATCATCGTAGGCTCGAAGGGATGACGCCTCCAGCGTTTTACGTAGACGGAGTCACCCCACGGGCGGGGTTTCCTCGGCCATCACCGCCACCTGCCCCCGGTCGACCTCGAACGCCAACGTCAGCTCGGCCAGATGCCGGGGATCGGACAGCGTCCGCCCCGTCCGCTCCTCCAACCGCCGTAATCGGTACCGCACCGTGTTCGGATGCACATACAACCGCCGCGCGGCCTCGTCGGCCGAACCTCCGTTGTTGAGCCAGGCACCGAAGGTGTCGAGCAGCACCGCGCGGTCATCGGCCGGCATGTTCTCCAGCCCGGACAGGATCGCTCGCGACAGCCGGGCCATCACGTCGGGGGCACTGGCCGCGGCCACGGACAGCGCATCGCGCCCGAACACCACCACCTTGCCGCTGCCGACCGCGCCCCGCAGGGCGATCCGGGCCAGTTTCAGCGCCTGCGCGGTGCCGGTCAGGTCGTCGAACAGCGGGCTGACACCGACCCGCCCCGCGCTGCCGCTGCCCAGGGCCTCGATCAGCTGGTCCAGCTGGTCCCCGGCCCCGGGCAGGCTGGCCAGCCCGATCTCGACGTCGTGGAGCAGCCGCCAGGCCGAGATGATGCTGAGCTCCCGCAGGCCGTCCTCGATCCCGGCCACTCCGTGCTTCCCGGCCCCCGCCACCCGCGCGGCGATCACCACGTACGGGCCCGAATGCGGCAGCCGCAGGACGTCGGCGGCCTCCCACAGCTCCGGCTCCGACAAATGCCCCTCCAGCAGGGCCTGCACCAGCGCCGAGCGCCGCTGCTCGTGGCTGCGGATCCGGGCTTCGAGCTCCGAGCGGTAGCTGTCGGACATCACGTCGGTGAACCCGGACAGCCGCCGCCACAGCTCCGAGGCGGCGCGGACCGCGACCCGCGGGGCCACCTCGTGGTTCTCGGCGGCCTCGGCCAGGTGCTCCCAGACGAAGGACAGGAAGATCTGGTAGGCCTCGAACACCGCGGACATGGGCACGCCCTCGGCGGCCCGGGACCGTCCGGCCAGGTCGGCCGGGGCGTCTCCGTCGAGGGTGGGGTCGACCAGGCCTTCGAACACCACGCGGTAGTGCTCGGCGACCGAGCGGCGCAGTTCCGCCGTCGGCACCCGCTCCGCGTACGCCGGGATCTGGGCGTTGATGCGGGCGGTGACGGCGGTCGCGACTTCCCTGGTGCGTTCCAGCATCCTGAAGGCCAACGCACGGGCACCGGCCTCAGCCTGGTCGTCGTCCCCCATAGCTACGCATGGTAGCGAGCAGGGCACGTCCCGGAATGGGTTTTCCCACTTTTCAAGGTTTCCCGTCCTGGCCGGGGTCGGCGTCGATGACCCACCGCGTCCCGCCGCGCGGCCGCAGGTAGAACACCCAGTACAGGGCGGCGGCGGCAGTCGCGCCGAGCGTCCAGTACAGGTCGGAGGGCTGGGTCCGCCAGAGCTCGAACAGCACGCCGAGCAGACTGGCGACGACCAGCACCGGCACCACCGGCCACAGCGGCATCCGCCACGCGTTCTTGGCCTTGTGGCCGCCGCGCCGCGCCGCCAGGGCCGCGACCGCGACGATCAGGTAGAGCCCGGCGACCGCGACCCCGGTGATCCCGTTCAGCGTGTCGACGGGGGCGAAGCACAGCGCGGTGCCGGGCGCGCCGACGGCGAGCGTCGCGACCCACGGCGCGCCGAACCGGCGCGAGACGGTCCCGAGCGCCTTGTTGACCGGCTGCGGCCAGGCCCGGTCGCGTGCCGAGGCGAACAGGATCCGCGAGTTCTGGATCACCATGACGATGGCGGCGTTCACGATCGCCGCGGCGATGCACAGCGCCACGAACGCTCCGACCGCGGAGTCGCTCCAGCCCTTGACCATGCCGATCAGGTCGAAGTTGTCCTCGGTCAGCGCTCCGGGGCCGTCCGCGCCGAGGGTGATGGCGATGGTCGGGACGATGACGACGGCCGCGCCGAGTCCGAGCGTCCACAGCACAGCGCGCGAGACGTTGCGGCGCGGCTCCTGGATCTCCTCGGCGAGGTAGACCGCGGTGGTGAAGCCCTGGAGCGCGAACAGCGCGACCGCGAGCCCGACCATGATCGTGGCCATCGGCAGTGCGGAAGTGTGCTGGCCGTCGGACACCACCGGATGCACCAGAACGCTCGCGGACTGGTGGCTGTGGCTGAAGCCGAGGAAGGCGACGACGCCCGCGGCCACGACTTCCAGCACCAGGAAGATCCCGGTGATCCAGGCGTTGGCCCGCAGGTCGAACACGCCCATGACAGTGGAGGCGCCCATCACGATCGCGCCGGTAAGCGCCCCGTCGGCGGGCATGGCCGGGATGGCGGCGTGCAGGTACTCGCCGGTGCCGATGGCGATGATCGGCGGGATGATGAACGCCACCACGCCGGACAGGAAGAACGTCAGCCAGCCGGACACCCGCCCCATGAGCGAGCCGACCATCGCGTATTCGCCGCCGGCCGAGGGGATCAGGGTCCCGAGCTCGGAGTAGCAGAAGGCGACGCCGACGCACAGCACGCCGGCGATGCCGAGGGTGAGCGCGGTGCCGGTCCCCTGGGTGGCGAACAGGCCCGGGACGATGACGAACAGCGAGCTGGCCGGCGTCAGACAGGACAGCGTGAGCAGGACCGCGCCGATCAGGCCGAGGGAGCGGGCGAGTTCGGGCTTGCCGGGGGCGGAGGCGGTCGCGGTGGTGGTCGTGGCGGCGGTCGGAGAGCCCGAGGCGGACGGCCGGGTGATGATCTCGGTCATGCTCGGGTATCGCCTCCGTGCCAGTCGGATGCAGGCCGCATGCGGCCTGCTTGTTCGGCATATGAAAAGACATGGACGAAAGCCCCGTCAAGAGTGGTCAACGACGGAATCCGTATAGAAAAGCGGACATAGCACTGCGCCATTGACCAGCTATTTGATCTTCAGCAGAGTGGATCATTCCTGATCGCCGCCGACCGCATTTCATTCCCAGCCAGATCGTTCCGCCCGCCTTGGATCACAAGGCGACGGATCCAGGAGACCACCGCCGAAACTCGCCCGCCGCCAGCGCGCCGCCGACCGCTACCGTTGTCCGTCATGGAAGGCCCCGGGCGGTACCCGCGCCTCACCCGCCGCCGCGACGTCGGCACCGCGAGCGCGCGGTCGCTGCTGATGACGCTGCTCGGCGAGTACGTCCTGCCGCGCGACCGGCCGACGTGGACCTCGGTCGTGGTGGAGGCCCTGGCCGCGCTCGGCGTCGAGGAGAAGGCGGCCCGCCAGGCGCTGGCCCGCTGCGCCGCCGAGGGCTGGATCGGCTCCGAGCGCGACGGCCGCCGGGTGCACTGGAGCCTCACCGAGCCGGGCCGCCGCCGGCTGACCGAGAGCGGCGCGCGAATACTCGCCTTCGGGCGGGAGACCGCGGAGTGGGACGGCCGCTGGCTGGTGATCATGGTGACCGTGCCCGATCCGCACCGCGATCTGCGGCAGCAGCTGCGGACCCGGCTCACGTGGGCCGGCTTCGGCTCCCCCGAGCCCGGCGTCTGGATCAGCCCGGACCCGACCCGCGAGCGCGAGGCCGCCGAGGTGATCGAGGCGCTGGGCCTGGGCGGCGCGATGTCGTTCACCGCCGCGTACGGCGGCATAGGCAGCCAGGCCGCGATGGTCGCGCGGGCGTGGGATCTCAGTGCGCTGGAAGCACGGTACGAGGACTTCGCCGCCGAGTTCGGCGCGTTGCGGCCCGACGACGACGCGGCGGCACTTCGGGCGCAGACCCGGCTGGTGCACGAGTGGCAGCGGTTCCCGTTCCTCGATCCGCGGCTGCCGCGCGAGTTGCTGCCGGAGGCGTGGAGCGGGGCCAAGGCCGTCGACGTGTTCCATGCCCGGCACACTGAATGGGACGCCGCGGCGCAGCGCGGATGGGAAGCGCTGGAGAGCGAGGCGGTGCAGGTCTTGTAGGACCGCGCGGGGGCCGCACGGGGGCCGCCCACGCTGCGGTCGTATCAATCGACCAGTGGCCGATGGCGTGTCGCCCTCCGACCGTGACTCGTTGTTCCTCACGTGCACGTTGCTGACCAGGAAGAACAGAAGACAGAGAGCGCCGGGCGCCTGGCCCGGCGAGTGGTTCGGGCTGCTCGGGCGGTCCGGGCGGGCCGCCCCATGCCGGGACCGCGCCGGGATCCGGACCGTCGCGTCCCCGTCGCCACGGGCTCCGGCCCCCATCCGCCCCATAGCCCGGCCGGCGGTGCGACGCGCGATCCGGACCGCGGTCCGGCCGGCGGTCCCGCCGACGCCCCGACCCGCCCGACCCGCCCGACCCCCCTCGGTACCGACGCCCGGCTGGCGGTGGCGGCCGCGACGCTGTCCGCCCTCGTCTTCCTGGCCTGTCACCGGGCCCTGATCGACGACAGCTACATCACTCTGGGCTTCGTTCGCAACGTCGCCCTCCACGGCCACTGGGGCCTGATCAGCAGCCGGGTCAGCAACACCGCCACCTCGCCCCTGAACGTCCTGGTCCTCGCCGCGGTCACGGTCGTGGTCCGCAGCCCGGTCGGGGCGGTCGGCATCGTCGAGGTCGCGGCGGCGACCGCCACCTCGCTCCTGCTCGGCCGCACTCTCGCCGCCCGCGGGCTGCCCCGCTGGCCGAGCCTGGTGGCGGTGGTCATCACGGTGCTGAACCCGATCGTGGTCTCCTCCACCGGCCTGGAATCGGCCCTCGCAGTGGCCCTGATCACCGCCCTGCTCGCCGCCGCGGTGTCCGGCCGGGCCGGGGCCTTCGGGGCGATCAGCGCACTGCTGTTCCTCACCCGCGGCGACCTGGTCGTGATCCCGGCGGTGCTGGCCCTGGGCAGCCGGCAGCTGTGGCCGGGCAAGGGCCGCATGCTCGCGGCGGCGGCCGCGGTGGCCCTGCCGTGGACGGCGTGGAGCTGGTGGTTCCTCGCCTCCGCCGTGCCGGACACGCTGCTGATCAAGATGGACTTCGGCGGCTGGTCCAAGCTCGGCCACGACTGGTTCTTCGCCGACGGCCTGGTGCTCTACCTGCGGATGTACCCGCTGGCGACGACGATCTCGCTGCTCGGGGTCGCCGCCGGGCTGCTGACGCTCGGCGGGTTCTGGACCGGACGGCTGCGGATCCGGCTGCGGGCGCGGCCGCCCCAGGGGAGTCCGGCCGCTCCGGCCTCGGCCCCCTTCGCCCTCCTGGCCCTCGCCGGCGTCCTGCACTGGGGCGTCTACAGCCTCCTCGGCGTGGCTCCCTACCACTGGTACTACGCGCCCCTGGTCGCCACGCTCGGCATCTGGACGGCCGCCGTCATCGCCGCCGCGTGGCCCCGCCGCCGCGCGCTCGCCGCCGGCCTGGCGGCCGCGGTCGCCGCGCCGGTGCTGGTCTTCCTCGCGAGCCTCGGCGCCGCGTGGCAGGTCATGCCGATCACCACCAACTGGGGCCTGCCCGGGCAGTACCGGGCGATCGGCCACGCGGTCGGCCGCGCCGTCGGCGCGGCCGGCGTCGGCACCCCCGGGGAGGTCGGGACCATCGCGTACTACTGCGACTGCCAGATCTCCGACTCGTTCTCCGACCGCGCGCTGATCATGCCGATGATCGAGCAGGCCCGTGACGGCGCCGGCCTGGAGGCGTGGCTGTGGCGGCTGAACTACGCGCGGGCGCCGCACCACCTGGATCCGCTGCCGACCGTCTTCCAGATGAGCACCTCCCCCACCTCCGCCGGGCACAAGGCGGCCTGGCGCGTGGTCACGCCGTGGAATCCGGGCGTGGTCTCGTTCGTCACGATGGACGGACCGTTCCGGTGAGCGCGACCGAAGTACGGGAGCCCGGGCCGGCGCCCGCCCGTTCCGCGCGCCCGGGTCGCTCTGGCCGCTCAGGCCACCCGGGCCGCCGCCCGCGCCTGTTCGACCGCTTCGGCCACGGCCGGGCCAACGGCCGCCGCCGGATCTGGCTGATGGCCTTCGCCGGCTTCTTCCTCATGGGGACGGCGTGGGCGCTGGCGCTGCCGGTGGAGGGCAACACCGACGAGATCGCGCACGCCGAGCGCGCCTACGCGGTCGCGACCGGCCAGTGGTTGGGCCATCCCTCGCACGCCGTGCTCAACCGGCCCGGCGCGATCTTCGAGGTTCCGCGCAGCCTGGTCCCGCTCAACGCCGAGTGCATGTTCCACCCGAGCGTCGTGGCGTCGTGCCAGCGGTGGACCTCCGACCACGGCCTGGCCCGCGCCAACTCCTGGACCGGCCGGTACAGCCCGCTGTACTACCTGCCGGTGGGCCTGCCCATGCGGGTGTGGCCGAACGAGACCGGCGTGATCGCCGGCCGGATCGTGTCGGCCGCGCTGAGCGCCGTGCTGCTGGCCACCGCGATCACGCTGGCGACGTTCGTCGGGTCGCGGCTGCTGATCCTCGCGGTGCTGGCGGCGGCCACCCCCTCGGCGGTGAACCTGGCCGGCGCGGTGAACCCCAACGGGTTCGAGATCAGCGCCGGGATCCTGTTCTGGACCTGCACGGTCGTGATGCTGCGCGGCCCGGACACCGGACTGCCGCCGGGCCGGACCCGGCGGGTCGCGGACTGGGCCACGCTGGCCGGCTTCATCCTGCTCACCACCCGGGCGCTGGGTCCGGTGTGGTGCGCCGCGACGCTGGCGGCGGCCGCGCTGCTGGCCGACCGCGCGCACCTGCGGCAGCTGCGGGCGATCGGCGGCTGGCCGCACCGGTTCGCGGCGCTGGCGGCCGGCGCCCTGGGCGGGCTGGCCTGGAACCTGGCGGCGCACAACTTCGAGTACTACAAGATCGACTCCGTCGCCGCCGACCGCCGCCACGGCCTGATCGGGCGGACGCTGGCCGAGAACATCACGGGACTGCTGAACGTCCGGGCCGAGGGGTGGGTGCGGGGCGTGGTCGGCGTGGCGGGCCAGGCCGACTACTACGCGCCGCTGTGGCTGGACCTGGCCTGGTACGGCTTGATCTTCGCCATCGTCACCCTGGCCATGGTGACCGCGCCGCGCCGCTGGCGACTGGTGATCGGCCTGATCGGCGCAGCGACCTTCCTGCTGACCGCCGCCCTGGAGCTGCGCTACCTGCAGATGCTCGGCTGGACCCAGATGAGCCGGTACTTCATGCCGTTCTTCGCGGGCATGTGGATCCTGGCCGGCGGCGCGGTCCCGGCCGGGACCGTCCCGCTGGACGCCGAGCGGCGGCTGCTGCGCACCGGCTCGACGGTGATGGCGGTGTGTCAGCTCTCGTGGCTGGCCCTGGTCATGAACCGGTACCAGAACGGGTTCTACGCCACGGTGAACCCGTTCTCGGGCAAGTGGACCCCGACGGTCGGCGTGGTCCCGCCGCTGGCGGTCATGACGGTCGGGATCGCGTGCACGATGTGGGTGGCGCGGTGGAGGCGGCTGGCGGCCGGGGCGGTGGGATCCGGGTCGATGGGATCCGGATCGCTGGGCTCCCCCAGTTCCCCCGGCTCATCCGGCACATCCGGCTCATCCGCCTCGTCCGCCCGCTCGTCCGCCTACAGCGGCACCCTCTCGAACACACCCCACTGCGACACCCCGCCCTTGACGTAGGACCGCTGGAGCGCGAACGAGTCCGGCAGATCCTTGAGATAGATCAAATGGGTGTGCGGGCTGGACCGCCGCTGATTCACCCCGGCCCGCTCCATGACCCGGCACAGCCAGTCCATGTGCGGCACCGGGGTCGTCACCATCAGCTTGCCGCCCGGCTTGAGCAGGGCCGCCAGCGCCTCGTAGAAGTCGCCGTGCTCGATGACCTCGAACGCGACGATGGCGTCGAAGGAGTTGGCGGCCAGGCCCAGCGCCTGCCAGTCGTTGATGTCGCCGTGCACGAAGGCGTGCGGCAGGGGCGCGGCGGGCTGCAGGATGTCGATGCCGGTCAGGTCGGTCCAGCCGTGCCGGACGGCGTGCTCGCCGAACCAGCCGTCGGCACATCCGACTTCGAGGATCCTCGCGTCCTTGGGAAGCTGGCCGAGGAAGTACTGGAGCTTGGCACGCCTGGCCAGCTTGCTGAGAAAGGGCATGAGACGACAATAATCGGCGAAAAAGGTCATCCCGCCGGAGGACGCGCGGCCGGTCACCCGGCCGAGTCAATCGGGTGAGTCCTCTGAGCAACGCGGCCGCGGCCGGCCCGGCGGTCGGCATCGCGGCAGGCACCGCGGCAGGCACCGCGGTCGAAACCCTGTTCAGCGGCACGGACGAGCAGTACCGAAGGGCCCTGTAAACGTTCTACACTTCTCACGCGCGACTGCCGACATGCTGTCGAACATCATCGTCCATTACCATTCTCCAGATCTTTATGTGCGGGGGGACGTGGATGGGCGGCGATGGCTAGCGAGCAGAACACCGTTCTGACGACGGCGAAGATCCTGATCGCCGGCGGCTTCGGCGTGGGCAAGACCACGCTGGTCGGCTCGGTCTCCGAGATCGAGCCGCTGACCACCGAGGCGGAGATGACCTCGGTGGGGCGAGGCATCGACGACACCGTCGGCGTGCCCGCGAAGACCGCGACCACCGTCGCCTTCGACTTCGGCCGCCTGTCCCTGGCCGACGACCTGATCCTGTACCTGTTCGGCACCCCCGGCCAGGAACGCTTCTGGTTCCTGTGGGAGGAGCTGGCCCGCGGCGCGGTCGGCGCCGTGGTGCTGGCCGACGTCCGCCGCCTGGCCGACGCCTTCGCCGCCATCGACTTCTTCGAGCACCGCGGCATGCCCCACGTCGTGGCCGTGAACCAGTTCGACGGCGCGCGCACCTACAGCGAGGACGCGCTGCGCGAGGCACTGGCCATTCCGGCCAGCACGCCGGTGCTGCTGTGCGACGCCCGCAGCCGGGATTCGACGGTGACGGTGCTGCTGGCGCTGGTGGAGCACGCGGTGAAGTGGCGCGCGGCTGAGCAGGAATGAAGCGCTGTAGTGCGGAAAGGCGGCCGGCGGCGGCGTGGCGGCAAGGCGGGCGGCACCCGCGCCGCGTCGCCGCCCCCGCGTCCCCGCCCCGCTTGTCGGAGCCCCCGCCTACGATGGACCCGTGCAAGATCTGGTGATCGGCGAAGACGGCCTGACCCGCTGCGGCTGGGCCGGCACCGGCGGCGACTACGCGCAGTACCACGACGAGGAATGGGGCCGCACCCTCCACGGCGACGACGCGATGTTCGAACGCCTCTCCCTGGAGGGCTTCCAAGCCGGCCTGGCCTGGATCACCGTCCTGCGCAAACGCGAGGCCTTCCGCGCCGCCTTCCACCACTTCCGCATCACCGCCGTGGCCGCCCTCACCCCCGACGACGTCGACCGCCTCCTCCAGGACCCCGGCATCATCCGCAGCCGCGCCAAGATCGAGTCCGCGATCCACAACGCCCGCACGGTCCAGACCCTCGAAGGCGGCCTCGACACCTTCCTCTGGTCCTTCGCCCCACCCGAACCCCGCCCCAAACGCCTCACCAGCTTCAGCGAAGCCCCCACCGTCACCCCGGAGTCCACCGCCATGGCCAAGGCCCTGAAGAAGGCCGGCGTGAAGTTCATCGGCCCCACCTCCGCCTACGCCCTCATGCAGGCCACGGGCATGGTCGACGACCACCTCGCCGGCTGCCACCGCGCAGCGGACTGACCAGGGCGGACACCCCCGGAACGCCCCGCACGAGGACCGTTCGACACCCGTCCGGCCCACCCGCCGGATGGTCACGAACCCCCTCGTGGATCTGCTAATGTTTCACCCGTCAACGCGACACCGGCAAGATCAAGCGCCGCTAGCTCAATAGGCAGAGCAGCGGACTCTTAATCCGCGGGTTCGGGGTTCAAGTCCCTGGCGGCGCACCCGTAGCTAGACCCCTGGCAGCATGGCTGACCAGGGGTTTTGTGTTTTGGGCCGCGAGAAGGTCGAACATCTTGACGATCAGTCGACTTCATGGACCAGGACCGGTCCAGGAGTCGGGTCGCCGTCGACAGCGCTCCCGCGGCAGAGCACCCTGATGACCCTGTCCGTTTTGTTCTGCACCCCAGAGATGGTCCAGGGATCTTGAAAACGACGGTCCAGGGATCGACTCGAAGCACCCCTCCTGCCTGCATATTCCCCTCGGCCCTGGATCCGGACAGGCCGAAACCACCTGTGAGGGTGAACACCCGATCGGAATCCACCCGCCCCTCCCCCGCAGCCTCTCCGGCCGCGTCCTGACGGTCCCGGAGCCGGGCCAGCGCGACCACACAACGTTCACCAGCACCAGCCGCTCACGCTGCGGGCCCGGGTCCGCAGCCGCGTCGAGGCTCGCGTGGCCACCGCTACGCCGGCATCAACGCCAACTGCTCCTGCGCACGCCGCCACCCGGCCATGCCCCGGCGATGCCAGGCCGCCTTCGCTTCCGACTCGACCCGGCGCCGGGCCGCATTGTCGGCCTTGGCCGCCTCCGCCCGAAGACTTCCCGCAACGGCCAGTCTCACAGTGGGACTCGCGGTCCAGGTTGGGGATAGGTCTCCACGGAAGCTCCTACCACCCCATTGGGTTGGGGACGCGGCTGGCGGGTGGTTGGCCTTTCAGTGCGGCGTGTCTGCGGTGGTGATTGTAGGTGTGCAGCCATCCGGGTAATGCGGCGCGTCGTTCGGCTTCGTTGATGCAGGGGCGGGCGTAGGCTCATTTATCCATCAGGGTTCTGTTGAATCGTTCGACTTTGCCGTTGGTCTGTTGCCGGTAGGGGCGGGTGCCTTTGTGGGCAATCCCCTGCCGAGCCTGGCGCACGGGCCGGAGCTGTTGTTGGGGGCGGAGGCGTGGTTGTTGTGGTTGCCGGTTGCACGCCCCGGCATCCGGTGGCCGCCGCCGTCGGGGATGTTGCCGAGCTTCTCGATGTCGACGTGCACCAGGTCGCCGGGGACGTCGCATTCGTAGCGGCGGGCGACGCGCCCGGTGGCCCGGTCCAGGCGGGACAGCCGGGCCAGCCGGTAGCGGGTCAGGACCCGGTGCACAGTGGCGGGGTTCAGGTGCAGCAGGAACGCGATCCGGGCTGGTCCCCAGCGCCGGGCCAGCCGGACCTTGATGATCCGCCGCTCGGTGCGGGTCGGGGTCCTGCGCGGGCTGTGGTACGGCCGCGAGGACTGGTCGGTCATCCCGGCCACGCCGGACAGTCGCCAGCGGTCGGCCCAGCGCTTGGCCGTGGTCGGGGACACCTGGAAGCGCTCGGCTGCCCGGCGCAGCGGCCAGCCGTCCTCGACGATCAAGCGGGCCAGACGTTCGCGTCCGGTCGGGGCCAGCGGTGCATTAGCGTGGGTCATGAAGGCCTTCCGGCTTCGGCGTGCGAGTTTGGTCGCTACACACCGAGCCAGAAGGCCTCGTCACCAACCTCAGTGGTCAGTACAGCTAGGCGATCAGGGCGGCGCGGTCGAAGCCGCCAAGAGCCGCGAGATCCTCGCTACGCGCGAATGGGCAGACAACTGCTCAGCGGCGGAGTGCTTCGACAGGTTCAATGCGGGCTGCTCGTAAGGCTGGATACGTCCCCGCGAGCAGACCGACAACAGCGCCGAGCAAGGGTGCAGGCAGGACTGTGGCCGGGTCCAGGACAGCTGTCCAATGACGGGTCATCGCGACCACGACCACGGTGGCGATGCCCAGCGATGTCCCGATCAGGCCGCCAAGAGCGCCGATCGCGGTGGATTCGGTGAGGAACTGGGCGGCGACATGACGGGGGCGCGCCCCGACGGAGCGGCGCAGACCGATCTCGCTGGTACGTTCCAGGACCGAGACAAGTGTCGTGTTGGCGATGCCGACCGCACCGATGATCAGTGTGATACCGGCGAGGAGTAGAAACAGCGTATTGAGAGACTCGGTAACATGGTCCTTGAGCGAGTGGGGATCGGTTGGTGCGATGATTTTGAACCGTTCGGGATGTTCTGGGGACAATGCCAGCCCGACCTCGGAAGCAACCTGTTGTGCCGCACCGAGCCTGGTCTCAATCAGCATGTGGGCCGGGGAGCTTGACTGCGGTAGGCCGAACTGCACGGTCGCCGCCGTGGTGGGGATGATGACGCCAGGCAGCAATTCGGGATGGCGCTGCAGATCCGAGACAATGCCGACGATCAGGTACGGGACGCCGTTGATGAACACGGCTGGCTGAGCATCAAGGCGGGTGATTCCCAGACGCTGGGCGGCGGAGTCCGATAGGACGGCCACGTGTTCGCCGCGTTTCGCGGTGAAGTCGTCGAACGCCCGGCCTTGCGAAATCGTGGGGCCCATCGCGGCCAAGGCCTCAGGGGTGGCGGTGTAGACATCGATTTGAACGCCCTGGTAATCGGTTTCGGAAGCGATCGAGACTGGGGGGTTAGCGGTGACGGTCAGGGGTCGGCCGCTCTCAGTGCCCTGGACTTTCCACCACACGCCAGCGTGGACAGTGCCGTTCAGGTGCTCGACGCGGGCGTCTGCGTCGAGCGGGAAGTCATAGGTGGTCGCGTTGCCGACAGCGAAGGCCGCTGGATCGGCAGTGTCGTCGATGTCGATCTGGGTGGCCGACAACACAGAGAATGCCGCAGAGATCTGGCTGCCGGCGGTCGACGTCAGCCCGAGGATCGTGACGAACGCGCCGACTCCGAGCACTGTGCCGAGCATGGTCAAAAGGGTGCGTGCCGGACGCTGGACCAGACCGGCGATGGCTTCGGAGCCGAGTTCGTACACACGGGGGCGGCTACGCTCGATCAACGGGTAGTGGACATGGCCGGTTCGTCTACCGAGCACGGGTCACCACCGGGATAATGGAATCGGTCACCGTCGATCGCATCGCCGAGGTCGTCACCGCCGCTGGCTGCTGCTCGGTGAGTTCGCCGTCCTGGATCATCACGGTGCGCTGCGCTCGCTCGGCAACTGCGGGATCGTGGGTAATCACCATGAGCGTGACACCGCCGGCAACCAGTTCCTCAAGCAGATCAAGTACCTGCTTGGCAGTCCGGGAGTCCAAGTTGCCGGTCGGCTCATCGGCCAACAGCAGCGCAGGTTTGTTGACCAGGGCGCGCGCTATTGCCACACGCTGGCGTTCGCCACCGGACAGTATCGAGGGCAGTGCGCCGAGCCGATGTTCGAGCCCGACGATTGTGAGGGCACTGACCGCGTCAGCACGTCGCTCGGCCCTACGCCGCCGATCGGTATAGAGCTGCGCGAGCATGACGTTCTCGACGGCAGTGCGGTGCGGCATCAGATGAAAGGCTTGGAAGACGAAACCTATCCGCCGGCCGCGCAATGCCGTGCGATCACGTTCGTTGAGTGTGGCGGTGTCGAAACCATCCAGCAGCAGCTGACCGCCGGTAGGCCGGTCGAGCAACCCCAGCAGGTTCAACAGCGTCGATTTGCCGGATCCCGACGGCCCGATGATCGCTACGTGCTCACCGACGCGAACCGTCAGATCGGTGGGCCGCAGCGCAGCAATAGGCGGCGGTCCGGGATAGGTTCGCGCCAGCCTGCGCAGCTCAAGGAGAGGCGGGTCAGAGGACATGGCCTGCCCACCAGATCGCTCGTCGCGGTTCACCGTTGAGCCTGCCCGATGACGACCGCGTCGCCCTGGTGCAGGAGATCCGCGCCGACCGGCGTGACCTCGACGTCGCCGTCCGCACTTGCTCCGGCGGTCACCGGGATCCGTCTTTGCGTTCCGTCCGCGGCGAGGACCGTCAACGTGCTCTGCCCGTCGGCACCGGTCGACACCGCGGACAGCGGCACGGCAAGCACGGCGCCGGACGTGGCCGCGTTGACGATCGTGACGCGCACGTCCTGCCCGGCCCACGCCGCGGGTAGCGGCGAATCCGGCGTCACAGTCATCGGATAGCCCGGCAGTCGCGGTGTCTGCGGGTTTCCACTGCCGCTCGTCCCCGTTGTCTGCCCACCGTTCGTCCCGCTCGCGCCGTTCGTTCCGGAGTTCTGTCCGTCAGCGGATTGCCCGCCCGGCGTGCTGCCGTCGTTGTACTGTCCGATCAGGGTGACCGTCCCGGTCGCGGTCTGACCGCCCAGGGCCTCGGCGGTCAGGTGAACCTTCGTCCCGGGCTTGACCAGTGTGTCCTGCCCGGGCTGAAGGGCAGAGGTAACGACGAGCTGGCCGGACTCGAGTGTCAGCAGTGTGCCGGCAACGGTGCTGCCCAGCGTGGCGTTCAGCTTGGCCAGCCGAATCGGGAAAGATGGCACGAACACAACTTCGGATGCCGGCAGCATCGGCCCGGTCGCTGCGATCAGGTCTCGCTGCTTCTGTCCGGCCTTCTCGAGGTCCTCGAGAGCATTGTTATAAGTGGTCTGTGCTGCCCGCTGCGCATCCCGGGCAGCTTGGAGAGCCGTCTGGGCCGCCGGAAGACTCGGACTCGCGCCGATTTCTGGCGGGGTGGAAGGCTGTGAAGATCCATTCTTCGCGGCGGCCAGCGCCTGGTTTGCCTTTTGAAGCATGCTGTGGGCTGTGTCGACGGCACGCTGCTGCGCCGTAACCGCGTCGGCGGCGCCCTGCAGCGCGGCCTTGTCATCAGAGCCGTTCGCCCCGCCCGTCGTGGGAACGGGATATCCCAGGTGGGTGTACAGCGCCGTTAGAGCGCCCTTCGTCCCAGGGCCGAAATGGCCGGCCCCGTCCGGAGCGCAGTCGTGACCGAGTTGCTTCAAAGCAGCTTGGAGCTGCGCGATGTCGGGCCCATCCATCCCCGGCTTGAGATCCCGGTAGGCGGGTACCGCGCCGGACAGTGCGATGATCGGGCGCCCTGACACCTCGACCAACACCTGCCCGGCACGAATCTGGTCACCGACCTTGCCGTAGAGCTTGGATACCACCAACGAAAGAGCCCCGTCGGCCGACGAACCGCCGCCGGCCGGAGCGATCGCGATGCTCCCCCCGGCCGCGACAGTGCCGCGGGTCGTGATGGTACTGGCCAAGACCATTTTCACCACCGTGGCAGTCAGTACCGAGGGCTTCGGCGGTTTGGTCTCAGCGGCCAGCTGAGCCGGGGATTTGATCAAAGTTGAGGCGGCCAGGCCGCCGACGGCAGCTGTCGCGGCGATACATGCGGTGACCAGGAACCCCCGTTGCCTCCGTACGGTCTTCGACAGGCCGGTAAAGGCAATAGCGGAGCTGTCGTGGGACACCGGCACGGCCGACGACTCGGTACGCGCATCCACGACGAAGCCCTGTTCGGTGTTTGCCGAATCCACGCGCGACCGCCCGTTCTGTTCAGTGGCCCGAGTCCGGCCCGCAGCCCTCGGTTCGGCGAATGAGCCGCAGGACCCTGCGCCAGGCTGCCCGCATCGAGCGACGGCTGTCAAATAAATCAGAACTCTGAGATAGTTACCGATCCGTTACATACAACCGATCGCAAGTGGACGACCTGCCCGTTCGCGCACAATTCAGCCACTTCCGCTATCCGGTATGGGGCGATACCACCGTTTTGATTGCCCCCAAAGCAGCTGGAATCCAACCTTGCCGGGTGGAAGCCGATTGACACCGTGTCACGGGAGTCGTGATGCTTACGGTCAGTCACACTGACGTCGCGAAGAGCACGACGCGTCGCGACACCGGTGGCCTCGCTCTGGCAAGCGGGACCACTGGCGGTGCGCTACCAGCACCACCGCACGGCAACGCCCTATCGGTAGTCCAACACGGAGGAGCATCGCAATCATGGCACTACGGAAAGTCAAGATGCTGACGGTCACCGCGCTCACTGGCATCGTCATCGCGGCAGGAAGCCTCGCCACCGCGGCACCGGCGGCGGCCGAGGGCGGGGGAAGTTGCTACATCAACTATGACGGGTGTCTCTACTTCGACCCGAACTACGCCGGTGCGGACTACGGCCTCCGGACCGATGTGGTCGATTTCGCGGGCGGGCTGTTCGCCTGCCAGGGTATGCACACCTGTGACGGCGACGGCCGGCAGCTCAAGAACAACGCGGCATCAGCCGCCAACTTCCTCGCCGGCCTGAACTTCTGTGTCTACTACAACTCATATTGGCTTGGATCTTCTGACTGGTTCGCGGCGTACAACCACGTAGGCTGGTACGGAAATCTCAATCACACCAATGGTGAGAACGCTTCGGATCACTTCTCGGGCGGTTCCTGCTGAAAGACAACGCCCCCGACGGCCGTCCCCACGCCAGCGGTCCCGTGTATTTCGCCAGACTACCCGCGAAGGGGCGGCCGTCAGGGCGTTGCGTCTTCAACCTGTCATCCCGAGCATTCACCTCAAGCGTACATGGAGCACTGGTATGGCCTCGAAGATCGCCGTGGCGAAAACAATCTGCACGACGATCGCGATCGCGACCCTCACGGCATGCTCGTCCGGCACCAGCCAGGGAACCGATCCGAAAGTGCCACCGCCTGTCTCCTCGACCGCGACAATCACGAATCCGGCGGGAAAGTCGCTGCCCATCGAGGCGTACGAGATGACCAACGACCAATATCAGAAGGTTGACGGAGCGCTCATGACGCTTCAGGTCTCCTGCATGAAGAGGTTCGGCTTCGACTATCGGCCCTACGCGGCGCCCGCGACCGGCCCCAACGGGCCGGACCGGAACGGCCGCAGGTACGGCCCGGTGGACCTGGCGGCAGCGGCCCAGTACGGATACCACCGAAGCGACGCGCTACAGAGCACCAGCCTGCCGTCGACACCGAAAATGAGCGACGCGATGCTCTCCGTGCTCGGCTCGGGTGGTGGACCGCAGGCAGCGGCCACAACCCCGGTCACCTACAACGGAATCGCCGTCCCCAAGGGCGGCTGCGCCGGTGAGGCCGAGAACAAACTCGGGATCGCGGGCAAGGACCTCGGCATGCACGACGTGGCTGCCCAGATCAACGCGGATGGTTTCAGCCACTCGCTGAACGACGATCGGGTCAAGAGCGCGTTCGCGGCATGGTCGGGATGCATGAAGGCGAACGGATACGACTACTCGACACCGAACGACGCCGCCAACGACCGGAGATGGGGGGCGTCGCCGACGCCGACACCCACTGAGATTGCGACGGCCACAGCCGACGTCAGGTGCAAGCAGCAGGCCAATATCGTCGGTATCTGGTTCTCTGTGGAATCCGCGTACGAGGAGCAGATGATAGACCAGCATGCTCCGGAGCTCGCCCAGGTCAAGAACAACATCAACGAGGCGCTTAGGAACGCTGCCGCCATCGTTGGCAGTGCGAATTGAGCTGTGGAGTACTCACTCCTGGCCCTCGGAGAAGCCTACGGCAGCCGGCGGATCCTCATTCTCCCTGATCGAGCGATACCCAAGTCGCATCGCTAAGCACGCATACGTAGTCTGAGTCCGTGGCGTCACGACAGTTTGCGCATTCATGACCTGACCGCGCGGAATCACGCGCAACCATCCCGATATCGGCGGGCCATCCGCGGACGCTCGCCTCACCAATCGCGGTCGAACTGCTGAATCCTTGCCAATGCAATTCGGCGCCTGATTTTCGCTGGACGAGAATCGGCGCCGGTTCATTCATCGACACGCCTAGCCGACCTGCCCGCTGGATCGTGGTTGAAGCAGGTCCGCATGCCAAAGCCGTCAACTGTGAAGACAACTACCAGCAACGCCTTTGGAGTCCGGCGGCGACTCCTTGAGGGAACGGGCGCCGTACCGCCGGCCAGTCGGTCGGCGGGTCGCCGCGCAGAGTCGCCATGTCCTCGGTCGGCCCTGCGCAGAAATATCGTTCAGGGGTGGAGAATTGCGTTCTACAGGAAGATCCAGGCGGCTGAGCCACGGCTGGGCGGTGGGAATGCTGTCAGTGGCGTTCGCCATTGGCACCGTCCAGACATCCGTTGCATCTGCGAGCCGGGCGCAGGTGGGAACGGCGTCATCGACGCGCCAACAGTTGTCATCCGTGCCGCCAGTACAGCCCTCCGGGGGCCGGACAGACCGAGTGAACGATCCGGACCACCTGCTGCCACCCGATTGGCGCAGCTCCAGCGACCGTGCAGTCCAGGTCGTCGGGAACGGCGACGGCCTGCATGTTCTCGTGGCGGACAGCAAGGACGCTTACCAGTGGCGTCAGGTGACGACGCTTTCGGAGCCGGGCCTGACTGAGGACCAGTGGATAGGCAACGCTTGTCTGACAGGTTCTGGTTCGCGCCTCGTCGTGAGCTACGCACCCCGCCAGGCGTCGAGCGACCAGGCGATGTTCGACCGCGGCGCCTTCACTGCGATCGTTGACCTCGGTACCGGCAAGGTGACCAAGCTGCCGGTCACCTCGACTCTCGCCTACTTCAGCCCGGGCTGCGGAGCCGGGGAGACCGCGGTGTTGACGCAGGAGAACTCAGGCACCGCACAGACTCGGCTGATCACCGTCGACGCGGCGGCCGGCACCATCGGCGAGCCCATCATCGTGGCCGGGCAACTGACGTCCGCGGTTCCGATCGGCGATCGGATCGTCGCCGCACAAGGCGCGTCACTGCGTCAGATCGACCGGTCCGGGGCGACAAAGGAGTTGGCCAAGACCGCCGGGCAGACCTTCGACCTGCATCCCGATGCCTCTGGCGCAGTCGTGTTCGTCGACCAGGACAAGGTCTCGGCTCGGGTAAAGCGCCTGGCTGTCGGAAAGATGTCAACGCTGGCCACTGGTCCGGCCGGTACCGTCGGCGCGACCGGAGGCGCGTCCGGCCGGGTATTCATCACCGGAAAGCAAGTCATGACTGGTGCGACGCTACCGAGCGGGGTGAGTGTCCTCCCCACCGACGTCCGAGCGACCGTCTCCGATCTTGGGCGGCTCGCGGTAACTTCCGCGATGCCGGCCGACATGGCCACCCGCATGGCGCAGTTCGGTGCTGTGCCGGCCGACACGTCGGCTCCGGCCCCCTTCGCGATCCACGGCGAGGTGGTCGGCAAGGGCTCCGTAGTCGACTTCTTGGTCGACTCGGATCAAGGATCTTCGGGCGCAGGCACCGCACCCACGCCGGCGCTGCTGCGGACAAGGCCTAGCAGCACGAAGGCACAGAGCGACGCCGAGGTCTCGGATGGCGCAAAGAGCCCAGGTACCGGGAGACCATCCGCTGATGCGACGCCGTCGGACGACGACACCCCGTCGCCAACCGACCCGACAGACGCAGACCGGGCGTGCTCGATCGAGCGCAACGACGTCGGCACACAGGTCTATCAGCCCACGCCGAACCAGGTTGAGTGGGCCGTCGACGACGCGGTCCGCGGAGTACTGACGGTGACGCGCTCGAAGGACTGGAAGAATGCTCAGATGCCGGCCGACTGGACACCACAGGGGCTGTTCCCATCGATTCCGCTGGTGGGTGCGGGCGGAGCTCCGCTCAGTGCGACCGCGCGAGTGCCGGCCCAGGTGATGCTCGGCCTGCTGGCGCAGGAGTCCAACCTGTGGCAGGCCACCGGGCACGCGCTTCCGGGCCAATACGGCAACCCGCTGATAGCGAACTTCTATGGCGCCGTGGTTTCCTCCGGCACGGGATTCGACCCCTCCTCGTGGGTCATCAATTGGGCCAAGGCCGACTGCGGGTACGGAATCGGCCAGGTAACCGATGGCATGCGGCGCCCGGGGCACGAGAAGCCTGGCGAGACAGCACTGCCCGCGGACAAACAGCGCGCGATCGCCGTGGACTACGCGACAAACATCGCGGCGAGCCTGCAGATCCTGGAAAGCAAGTGGAACGAGTTGCAGAGGGCTCCGCAACCGCTGACCATCAACAATGACGATCCTAGTAAGCTCGAGAACTGGTTCGCGGCCCTGTGGGACTACAACTTGGGCTTCAACCCGCCCGGCTCTGGCACCACCAGCCCCAGCGACTGGGGGCTGGGATGGGGCAACAACCCGGCGAACCCCAACTTCCCGCCGAATCGGCACGCCTTCCTGGACAACAACTCCTACTCCGACGCCGGCCACCCACAAGACTGGCCCTACGAGGAGAAAGTCCTGGGCTGGGCGGCGTGGCCGATCGACACCGGCCTGTCGTTCGACGACACCGGGAAGCAGAACGGCGGCAACACCCACGGCTACCAGGCCGCGTGGTGGAACCAGACCGACTACCGCACGAGCGTCAAACCACCGCTGAACACCTTCTGCGACGCCACCAACGGCTGCGACCCCGCCAACCCGCCGCAGTGCACAGATCACGCGTGTTTCGAGGCCGCGTGGTTCAAGAAGCCAGTCGCTTGGAAGACCTGCAATTCGGACTGCGGCAGCGAGACCATGACGTACAAGACGCTGCGCTCGGAGCCAGGTGACGCCAACACCACCAAATACCCCACGACCGGGGACTGCGATCCGAGCAAGGCGCCGGCAGGTACGCAGATCGTCAGCAACCAGCCGACCTTCCTGTGGCTGTCCTGTCCGGTCGGTTCGCAGTTCACCAGCGCCGGAACGTTCAAGTTCCAGTTCAGCTCGGACGCGAACGGCGAATACGAGGCGAAGGAGGATCTGCATCAACTCTCGGTCGGATTCGGCGGACACACGTGGTTCGCGCACACTCGGGACTCGGACCACGACGCAGGCGGGAAATTGACGATCACCGGTGTGTGGATGCCTACCAAGCGGCCCAACGGCTGGACCCGGGTCCTGGTGCACGTCCCGGCGGCCGGCGCGACCACGCAGCAAGCCCACTACGTGATCTCCCTCGGCGATGGCAATTCCAAGGACCGCTATATCGACACCCATTTGTCGAAGGACACCTGGGTGAGCTTGGGTGTGTTCAACTTCGTCTCCGGGGCCTACACCCCGGCCGTCTCGCTGAGCAACAGCACCTTGCCCGGCGACGGCACGGGCAGCGCCGACATCGCTTGGGATGCGGTGGGATTCCAGCCTCTGGCGGCGAAACCGAAGGACTTCGTCGTGCAAATGGGCGACTCCTACTCCTCCGGGGAAGGCGCTGAGCCTTATCTCCCGGGAACCGACGTCGGCCCATATGCCAGCATCGACACCTCCACATCGCCTGGCGCCAATTGGAACGCCTGCCGACGCAGCCAGAATTCCTGGATCCGACTCGCCGGCCTACCGAAACCCGACGGTTCTGTCGGCACCCCGCTGGGGACGCTCGCTGACAGCTTCGACAACAGCCTTGACTATCACACCGTCGCCTGCTCCGGAGCCTTCACCTATAACATCGGCAGTGAGCAGTCCACGCGGGTGCCGTTCGGCACGATCGGCCAGTATCACGAGGTCCGCCAAATCGATTCGGGTTTCCTGGACACCAACACGACCGTGGTCGCGTTGACGGTGAGCGGCAACGACGCCGGTTTCGCCGACGTCCTGACTGCGTGCGGTCACCAGACTTGCCCTTCCGATGCCGACGTGAAGGCCGGAATCGATCGCGTGGTCAACCCGCTGCGGGACACGTTGCAGGCCATCCATGGCGCCGCACCCAACGCCAAGATCATATTGATGGGCTACCCTGAGCTGGCCGGGGCCAACATGGACATATCCTGCAGCGTGTTCGGCGGCATCGGCCCGCAATTGAACAGCTGGGCGGACTATCTTGAGCAAAACCAGCTCAAGGCGGTAAACGCCGCGAAAGCCACGGGCGTTCCCGTCACCTTCTACTGGGGCAACGACGAGTTCTACCAGTACCGTATCTGTGATGGCGACCCTCAGGGAATCAACGACCTGGTCGCCGCTCCCACCGGCCCCGGCGACTTCTCCTGCCCCGACAGCGCTCTACCTTGCCCCAGCATGGAGAGCTTCCACGCGAACAACACCGGCACCAAGCGCTACGCCCTCGCCTTTCAGAAGGCTCTGGCGTCGGCATTGCCATAGCCCCAGAAGTAGCTTGAACTCGTGTGTGGCGCCGCGTTCCCGCGGCGCCACACCGGCCGCGAGAGGAAGTGATGAGGAAAACCCTGATCGTAGTGGGCAGCGTCGCCGCGGCCGCAGTCGTAGTCTACTTCGTGATTTTTGTTTCGGCTCTCCACCACTGGAGCAACACCAGCGCCAAGAACAAGTCGGCAGCAGAGGCCGAAGTCGACGCCGCCGCCCACACCGTTGCCAACCAGCTCAGCGCGGCGCTCCGCAGTTCTCCGCAAGACCTGGCCGACATGGCCGCAATAGCGCCCCAGGGCGTCAACGTGACTATCGGCGCACAGTCCGCCCCCGGCAGCCTCACCCTGACGATTGAGGTCACGAAGGCGTATGTCTCGCCGCCGCTCGGCCTTGGAAACACAGGACACTGTTATAAAGAGGTGCTCGTCGCCAATGAGCCAGGAGGCCCTGCGGCCCTGACCGAGATCTCCTGCCTACAGATGGCACCCTTGATCACACCGGGCCAGGTCATCTCTGCCCCTTGAAGTGAAGCTCTGCGACATTGAGCACTTCGCAGAGCCGGCTCTGAGGATGCAAGGCTTACGTTACCGGTGGCCCCGCTCTGGCAAGCGAGACCACCGGCGAAACCCCATTCGCACCACCGCACGGCAACGACCCATCGGTAGTACCGCAAAAGGAGCAAGACGAGTATGTCACGGCGGGGTCCTCGTCGTCAGTCATGACCGCCGCAAGTACTACCTGACCCCTCCCCTCGAAGTAGGGGGCCTGTCAGGGTCAATGTGCGGATTTTCTTCAGACCGCGTGGCTAGGCCGGGAGCAGTGCAGTCAGTCGCTCAGCCGGGGTTTCCCAGTCGAGCGTCTTGTATGGGCGGCCGTTGTATTCGGCGGCGACCGCGGCCAGGCCATCTGCGCTGTGGACCGACAGATCAGTGTCCTTGGGAAGGTGTTGGCGCGGCAGTCCCCACCGACTGCGACCAGGGTTTTGCGCTTTCGCCCGACATGTTTCTCCACAGATTCCCAGCTCAGGCGCACAGCACGGCCTGAGCGGCCTGGTCGACGGGCTCCCCGTGGAACGCCATGTTGTCGACGTCGAGCGTGACCGAGACGGCGAACTGGATGCGGCCGTCCGGCGATGAGTAGGTCACGGCGTTGAGGCCCGGGATGCTTCCTGCGGCGGGGCGCAGCGCGGGGCCGTTTCCGCACAGGGCGGGCGGGAGTTGGCCGCCTTGGGCAGGCGGTAGCTGACCGCCTTGGGCGGGCGGCGGCCCGGAAGGAGCCCCGGGCGCGTCGTCCGGTCTCCCCAGGTGCAGGAGGATCTCCTGCAGGTCGGCCGGGAGCAGGGTGCCCAGGTCGAAGGCGCGTTGGAAGGCGCTGACATCGTGGCAGGTCGAGACCGCGCTCTGGACTGCCCAGGTGCTGGCGTTGATCCGGTCCATGTCGTGGAGGCGGCCGGTCGCGTCGGGGAAGTAGCCGTGCGCGTGGACGCCCGAAATGCCCTGGGGCGGGCGGGTGGGCAGGTAGGTGCGGGTCATGCCGAGCGGGGTGAACAGCTTCTCGGCGAGGATTTCGGGCAGCGGTCGGCGGGTGACCCGTTCGGCGATCAGGCCGAGGAGAATGTAGTTGGTGGTGCTGTAGAAGAAGCCGCCGACGTTCCCGTCCCTGGGCTGTGTCCGGGACGCCCGGATCAGGTCGAGCGGCGGGTGGTAGGTGTGGAAGTCGAACGGGTCGAACCAGCCGCTGGGGATGAAGTCGGGGATGCCGGAGGTGTGCCGGATCAGGTTGCGCACGGTTATCTCGTCGGCGTGTTCCACCATGTCCTGCCGGGCCACCTCGGGCAGGAGGGTGGCGAGTTTGTCGGAGACGCCGAGCCGGCCCTCCGCGACCAGCTTCAGCACCGTCGTGGCCACCATCGCCTTCGTCTGCGAGCCGAGGCGGAAGCGGGCGTCGGAGCTGGGCGTCCCGCCCTCGCCGCGCAGCAGGCGGGAGCCCGACGCGCTGTGTCCGACGCGCCGGCCGTCGACGTACACCTCGCCGAGCGCGCCGACCACGCCGTCGGCCCGGGCCAGCACGTCCATGGCCTTCTGCACATCGCCGACGTGGACGTCCGGGGGCCCGGGCGAGTCGGTCGGCACGGGGTCGGCGACGGCGGCCCGGGTCGCGCCGGAGGCGGCCCACACCCCCGCGGCGGCGACGGGAACGACGCCGAACAGGCTGAGCGCGGTGCGGCGGGACATGGTCCGGTGCACCGGGGATTCGTGATCGGTCATGCCGCCAGACTGGTGGAACGGGCCGGGCTCGCACGTCTGCCGGAAGCCGCATCAAGTACTCCGTCGCAGGGCATACCCCGGCCCTGAAATATCTGTCCTGAGACAGACGCGTCGCGGACACGTCCGACCCTAGACTCCAGTGATCATGGGGCGTTCGATAGCGGTGGCGACCGTCGGCGTGTGCGTACTCGCTGTGATCTACGCGTTCGCCGTCCGACGGCGTCCGGCCTTCTCGCTCCCGGCTCTGGGCGCGACGCTGCTGGTGGCGGGCGCATGGAGCGGGTACTACGCGATGGCTGGAAAACCGGTGCCGGGCTTCCCGAGCGCCGTCGTCCGCATCGACGACCGGCCCGGACCGGCAGGCCCCGGCGGGGCGGCCGCCTTCCGGCAGGAGACGGTGTCCAATTCCTGGACCGCGGTGCCGGCGGTCGAGCTGGCGCTGTTCGGCGCCTGGTCGGCCGGGTTCGCGGTCCGCAGCCGACGGGCCCGGATCCGCCAGCTCCGGGCGCGCGCCGAGGACCTGGAGCGGGACCGCGACCGGCAGGCGGCCTTGGCCGCCGCGACCGAACGGGCCCGGATCAGCCGCGAGGTGCACGACGTGGTCGCGCACGGCCTGGCCGTCATCGTGATCCAGGCGCAGGTCGCCGGGGCGTCGCTGGACGATCCGCCCGAGCCCGCGCGGGCCGCCCTGGACGCCATCGTCGCGATCGGCCGCGATTCCCTCGCCGACCTGCGGAGGGTCCTGGCCGCGGTCGGCGAGGCGGACGACGCCGACGGCGGGGCGGACCAGGTATGGCAGCCGCAGCCCGGCCTGGCGCGGCTCCCCGCGCTGCTGGACCGGATGAACCAGGCGGGCACGGCGGTGCGCCTGAGCGTCGAGGGCGATCCCGTCCGGCTTCCGACCTCCGTGGACCGGTCCGTGTTCCGGATCGTCCAGGAAGCGCTGACGAACACCGTCAAACACGCCGGGGCCGGGGCGAGGGCTGAGATAGTCCTCGACTACGGCGCTTCGGAGATCAGCGTCGAGATCCGCGACGACGGACGCGGTTCCGCCGCCACCGTCCCCGACAGCCGCGCTCGCGGACTGGGCCTGCCCGGCATGCGCGAGCGGGTGAGGCTGCTCGGCGGCCGCTTCTCGGCGGGCCCCGGGTCAGAGGGCGGATTCGGGGTTCGCGCGACTCTTCCGCTGCGTCAGCCCGACCGCGAGCCCCGGACGCTCGCGTCCCGCCCAGGGCGAATCGCATGATCCGGATCCTCATCGCCGACGACCAGTCACTGGTGCGTGCGGGCTTCCGCGTCCTCCTGGAGAAGTCCCCGGATCTGCGGGTCGTGGGCGAGGCGGGCGATGGCGCCGAGGCGGTCGCGCTGACCGCCGAGCTCCGCCCGGACGTCGCCCTGATGGACATCCGCATGCCCGGCACCGACGGGGTCGAGGCGACCCGGCGCATCTGCGCCGATCCCCTGACCGCCCGGACCCGGGTGCTGATCCTGACCACGTTCGACCTGGACGAGTACGTCTACGCCGCGATCCAGGCCGGCGCCAGCGGCTTCCTGCTCAAGGACACCCTGGCCCCGGACCTGCTCAGCGCGGTCCGCACCGTGGCGCGGGGCGACGCGGTGACAGCGCCCAGCGTCACCCGCCGCCTGCTGGAGCGCCACGTCCAGACCGCCACGGCACCGCCCGCCGACGACGGCCTGAGCCGGCTGACCGAGCGGGAGCGCGAGGTGCTCGTGCTCATCGCCCGCGGCCTGTCGAACGCCGAGATCGCCGAGATCGCCGAACGGCTGTACCTGACCGACGGAACGGTCAAGACGCACGTCAGCCGGGTTCTGGCGAAGCTCGGTCTGCGCGACCGGGTCCAGGCGGTCGTCCGCGCCTACGAGTCCGGCCTGGTCCGCGTCGGAGGCTGACCTCGTGGTCCGGGGACAGCGGGTCTCAGGCCCCGGCCTGAAGCCGCAGTCCCGCCAAGGTCAGCTCCAGCGCGGCGAGGAACTGCTCCTTGTCGTCGTGTCCGGCGAACTCGTCGACGATCTCGCTGACGAACGGGAACTCCCGCGCGTCCAGCGCGCGCCAGGTGTCGGCGTAGCGGCCGAGGAACTCCTCGCGGTCCACGATGCCGTCGAGCACTTCCGGCGGCGGCTCCTGGCCCATGTCGACGGCGTTGCCGACGACGACGCCGACGACCGCCGACACGGCGTGGAACCGCTGGCGGGGCGTGAGGCCCAGGCGGAGGGTCTGCTGGCCCAGCTTCTCGTAGAGCCGCAGGGAGTTGCCCTTCACGTCGGTGTTGCGCATGAAGTACCCGCCGAGCCACGGCCGGTCGACGATCGCGTCGAACAGCGTCACCGCCATCGTGCGCAGGTCGTCGATCGGGTCGGCGGTGGCGGGCTGGGCCTCGATCTCGGTCAGGGCGGAGCCCAGGACGTGGTCGATCGCGCGGTCGAGCAGTTCGTCCTTGCTGGAGACGTACCAGTAGATGCTGCCGACGCCGGTGCCGAGGCGGGCCGCGAGGGCGCGCAGGGTGAGCGCGGACACACCGGCCTCGTCGAGCAGCGCCACCGCTCCGGCCAGGACCGCGTCCAGCGAGTGGGAGGCGCGTTGACGTCCTCGGGGAGGGCGCGCGGGGGGGTGCGGTCGCGGGCCTGTCATGTCCTCATCCAACCACAGTTCGCCGATTATCGAACGATGTTCTATGATAGAACAACGTTCCATACTCGATGGCGACCGGAAGGAGGTCCGACCATGACTGCCACTGCCAGCCCCACCGCGACCGCCACCACCCGCACCTACCCGTCCCTGCGCGCCGCCTGGATCCCCCTGGCCGCGCTCTGTCTGGCCTTCTTCGTGGAGATGGTCGACAACACGCTGCTCTCGATCGCGCTGCCCACCATCGGCCGCGACCTGGGCAGCGGCACCACCGCGCTGCAGTGGGTCACCGGGGCCTACTCGCTGACCTTCGGCGGCCTGCTGCTGACCGCCGGCTCGATGGCCGACCGCCTCGGGCGGCGCCGCGTCCTGCTGGTCGGCCTGGCCGTGTTCGGCCTGCTCAGCCTGTGCGTGGTCGCCGTCTCGACAGCCGGGGAGCTCATCGCGCTGCGCGCCGGGCTCGGCATCGCCGCCGCGGCGATGGCCCCGATCACCAACTCCCTGGTCTTCCGGCTGTTCGACGACCAGACGCTGCGCATGCGCGCGATGACCGTCATGATCGTCGTCGGCATGTCCGGCTTCGTCCTGGGCCCGCTGCTCGGCGGCACCGCCCTGGCCCACGTTCGCTGGGAGTGGCTGCTGGTGGTCAACGCCCCGATCGCGCTGATCGCGGCCATCGGCGTCCGGCTCGGCGTCGCCCCCGACCGGCCCGAGGACCTGACCCACGACCGGCTCGACCTGGGCGGCGCGCTCCTGTCCGTCGCCACCATCGGCCTCGCCTGCTACTCGCTGACCAGCGGCGTCGACCACGGCTGGCTCTCGGCCCCGACGCTGGCCTCGGTCCTGGGCGCCCTGGCCGCGGGCGTCGCGTTCGTCCGGCACGAGCGCCGCAGCAGCGCCCCCATGCTCGACCTGAAGCTGTTCTCCGGCGGCACCGTCCGCGGCGCGGCCATCGCCCAGGTCGGCACGTCGATCGCGATGGCGGGTGTGATGTTCGGACTGATCCTCCACTTCCAGTACGCCTACGGCTGGAGCCCGGTGAAGGCCGGCCTGGCCAACCTCCCGATCATCGTGACGATGCTCGCCGCGACCCCGCTGTCGGAGTGGCTGGCCAAGCGCTTCGGCCACCGCGTCGCCTGCCTGATCGGCGCGGCCTGCCTGGCCGGCTCACTGGCCGGCCTGGCCTGGGGCGTCTCCCACGGGTACGCCGCCATCGCCGTCTGCATGGTGGTGATGACCATCGGCCTGCGCACGGTCATGACCATCTGCGCGATCGCCCTGGTCAGCGCCATGCCGGAGAACCGCACCTCGATCGGCACGGCGCTGAACGACACGGCGCAGGAAGTCGGCAGCAGCATCGGCACCGCCGTGATCGGGACGCTGATCGCGGCCCTCGTCACGGCCACCCTGCCGGCCGGCGTCTGGAGCAGCGACCTGGTCTCGTCGTTCTTCCACGGCGAGCGGATCGCCTACGGCGTGCTGGCGGTCCTCGTCGGCCTGATCGCGGCGGGCGGGGCGCTCACGCTCACCGACTCGCACGAGACCGAGGAGCCGGCCTGAACCGGGTTGTGCCGGGGCGCGGTGTACGCGCCCTCGGCCTTCACGGCCATGAGCCCGGAGGCGGAATGATCCGCGCCGACTGGGCCGACTGGGCCGAGTTGGTCGAGCTGGTCGAGAACCCCGTCGATGAGGTGGCTGACGGTCGCGAAACAGATCGCCACCCCGGCCATGCCGTGAGCGAAGAACACGGGCGCCTCCTGAAGGGGATCCTCTGTCCGTCTCATCGTGGGAGCCGCACAGGATGGACGTCCAATGAGGGATCTGATAGCTGTTGGCTATGGACGTCCACATCCGTGAGCTCCGGTATTTCGCAGTGCTCGCGGTGGAACTCAACTTCACGCGATCCGCGGAGATCCTTCACATCTCCCAGCCCACGCTGACCAAGCAGATCACCAAGCTCGAAGCGCAGCTGAGAACCAGACTGTTCGACCGGGACCGCCGACGGGTGGTCCTGACCCCCGCGGGCGCCGAACTCCTGCGCACGGCGCCGGAGCTGATTGCGGCCTGGGAGCGGATCCAGGCAGGCGTGACGTCGATCGGGCGCGCGACCGGGACAGGTTCTCTGTCCATCGACATCTGGGGCCACCACCAGGTGTGGGCGTCGATGATCAGCGATCTGGCCATCAGCCGTCCGGACCTGCCGATCGCCGTGAGCATGCGGCGCAACCTGCCCGCGGCCCTCCAAGCCCTCGCCGACGGCGGACTCGATGCCGCGTTCGGCCGGGTGCCGGGCCTTGAGGGGCCGCCGGACCCCGGACTGCGCCATCGTCCGATCCGGCTGGAGACGACGTCGATCGTCGTCAGCGCCCGACACCGGCTGGCGGACGCCGTCACCGTCACCCCGGCGGATCTGCGGCCCGAGGGCATCTGGTTCCCGCAAACCCTGTCGTCCCCGGAACTGGGCACCTGGGCCAGGGATTTCAGTGCGTGGTCGGGGGTCGGCATCACCGTTTCCGGAGTCAACCTCGGGATGGACCACGCGGCGGCCGAACTCGCCGCCGACCCGGCCAAGACGCTGCTCCTGCCCAGCCAGATGGCGCGAGGCGGCGGTCCCCTGCGCGCGATCCCGATCGTCGACCCGTCACCGTGCTGGGCCTGGTCGGTCGCCTGGCGCCGCGACGACGCCAATCCGATGCTCGCCCAATTCCTCGGAATCCTGAACGGAATCGCCCGCAGGGAGAAGTGGCTGGACTTCGATCCCCGGCTCCACTGGCTCCCGGAGATCGACCTCGCCGGGCTGGCGGGGCTCACCAGGCCCACCAGGCCCACCGGGAGCCAGCCTTCAGGCGACACGACACAGTCGGCGACGCCGGCGAAAGAGCGCCGCTGAATAGCTGCGCATCGCCGTCCTCACCGGACTCGCCGCCGCGACGCGGAGCGGATGACGGTACGCTGTTCCGCACTATGGCGTTGATCCGGCTATCACCGGTGAGCCTCCGGAAGAACAGGCGTTCCGCCCCAGTAGAACCGGACGGGTGGACCCGTCACAGTCCATGACGAGGTGGTCGTGACGGCATCTCCGGGTGCGGTCACGGCAAGCGAGGTGGTACCGCGGAGTCGTTCGGCGCGGATTTCGGCGTCGGCGGCGTCGTCCTCGCGTTTAGGTGAAGACGACCGAACGCGAAGGGCCATCGACGACATGAGCTACCCCAAGGCTTCCGCGAGCGCGAGCGCGAACGCGGGTCCAGGCGCAGGCGCGGCCGCTGGAGCAGGCGCCGCCGACGAGGCGGTACCCGCCAGCCCCCGCTTCCCCGCGATCGAGGAGCGCGTGCTCGACTACTGGGAGGCCGACGGCACCTTCCGCGCCTCGGTGGAGAACCGCCCGGCCGGGGACAACGGCGCGAACGAGTTCGTGTTCTACGACGGCCCCCCGTTCGCGAACGGCCTGCCGCACTACGGCCACCTGCTGACCGGCTACGTCAAGGACCTCATCCCTCGGTACCAGACGATGCGCGGCAAGCGGGTCGAACGCCGATTCGGCTGGGACACGCACGGCCTGCCCGCCGAACTGGAGGCGATGCGGCAGCTCGGCATCAAGACCAAGGAAGAGATCGAACAGGCCGGCATCGCGAAGTTCAACGAGGCGTGCCGCGAATCCGTCCTGCGCTATACCCAGGACTGGCGCGAGTACGTGACGCGCCAGGCTCGCTGGGTCGATTTCGACAACGACTACAAGACGCTGGACCTGCCCTACATGGAAAGCGTCATGTGGGCCTTCAAGCAGCTGCACACCAAGGGCCTGGTGTACGAGGGCTTCCGCTGCCTGCCGTACTGCTGGAACGACGAGACCCCGCTGTCGGCCCACGAGCTGCGCATGGACGAGGACGTCTACCAGCAGCGCAAGGACCCCGCCGTGACCGTCGGCTATCGGCTGGAGACCGGCGAGCTGGCGCTGATCTGGACCACGACTCCGTGGACGCTGCCGTCCAACCTGGCCATGGCGGTCCACAACGACGTCGACTACGTCGTGGTCGAGTCCGATCGCACCGGCCGGCCCGAGCGCTACGTGCTGGCCGAGGCGCGGCTCGCCGCCTATGCCCGGGAGCTGGGCACGGACGGCGGGGACGGTGAGAAGGGCGAGAAGGGCGAGCCCCGGATCGTGCGCCGCCTGAAGGGCGCCGAGCTGGTGGGCCTTCGCTACACCCCGCCCTTCGACTACTTCCTCGGCCACCCGGCCTCGCACGTCGTGCTGCACGCCGACTACGTGACGACCTCCGACGGCACCGGCATCGTCCACCTCGCGCCCGCGTTCGGCGAGGAGGACAAGGTGGTCGCCGATCAGCACGGCATCGTCCCGGTGATCCCGGTCGGCCAGGACGGCAAGTTCGTCTTCCCCGTGCAGGAGTACGCCGGCACCCACGTCTTCGACGCCAACGCCGCGATCATCAAGCATCTCAAGGCCCGCACCGAGCACGACGCCGGAGCGTCGTCGGTCGGAGCCTCGGACGCCGCCGAAGCCACGCGCGCCGCGGCCGGCGCCACGACCGAAGGCACGGTGCTACTGCGCCGTGAGACCTACGAGCACTCCTACCCGCACTGCTGGCGCTGCCGGAACCCGTTGATCTACATGGCCGTGTCCTCGTGGTTCGTGGCGACCACCGCGATCCGGGACCGGATGCTGGAGCTGAACGAGCAGATCACCTGGGTGCCCGAGCACGTCAAGCACGGCCAGTTCGGCAAGTGGCTGGAGAACACCCGGGACTGGTCGATCAGCCGCAACCGCTACTGGGGCAGCCCGATCCCGGTGTGGAAGTCCGACGACCCGGAGTTCCCGCGCGTCGACGTCTACGGCTCGCTGGCAGAGCTCGAAGCCGACTTCGGCGCCGCGGTGACCGACCTGCACCGGCCGGCCATCGACGAGCTCACCCGGCCCAACCCCGACGACCCCTCGGGCCGGTCGACCATGCGCCGGGTGACCGACGTGCTCGACTGCTGGTTCGAGTCCGGATCGATGTCGTTCTCGCAGGTCCACTACCCGTTCGAGAACGCCGAGTGGTTCCAGGACCACTTCCCCGGCGACTTCATCGTCGAGTACATCGGGCAGACGCGCGGCTGGTTCTACACCATGCACGTCATGGCCTCGGGTCTGTTCGACCGGCCGGCCTTCGACACCTGCCTGAGCCACGGCATCGTGCTCGGCTCGGACGGCCAGAAGATGTCCAAGTCGCTGCGCAACTACCCCGATGTGCGCGAGGTCTTCGACCGCGACGGCGCCGACGCGATGCGCTGGTTCCTGATGTCGTCCTCGATCCTGCGCGGCGGCAACCTGATCGTCACCGAGGCGGGCATCCGCGACGGCGTGCGCCAGGTCATCATCCCGCTGTGGAACAGCTGGTACTTCTTCCAGCTCTACGCCAACGCCGCCGGCTACGAGGCGTCGGCCCGCACCGACTCGACGAATGTGCTCGACCGCTACCTGCTGGCAAAGCTGCGCCAGTTCGTGGAGACGACGCAGTGGCAGCTCGACCGCTACGAGGTCGCGAACGCCTGCGACGGCGCGCGGAGCTTCCTCGATGTGCTGACCAACTGGTACATCCGGCGCTCGCGGGAGCGCTTCTGGGGCACCTCGGGCGCGGACCCGTCGGTCGCGCAGGAGGCCTTCGACACCCTGTTCACGGTGCTGGAGACGGCGTGCCGGGTGATGGCGCCGCTGCTGCCCCTGGTCACCGAGGAGATCTGGCGCGGACTGACCGGCAAGCGCTCGGTCCACCTCACCGACTGGCCCGACGTCGCCGCGCTGCCGTCCGACCCGGCGCTGGTCGCCGCCATGGACCGGACCCGCGACGTGTGCTCGGCGGCCGCGGCGCTGCGCAAGGCCAACGCGCTCCGCGTGCGTCTTCCGCTGCCCGAGCTGACCGTGGTCGCCGCCGACGCCGAATCCTTGGCCGACTTCGCGGCACTGATCGCCGACGAGGTGAACGTCCGCACGGTGACGCTGCTCGATGTCGCGGACGCGGCGGCGAAGGACGTCCCGGTCTCCCAGCGCCTCACCATCAACCCCCGCGCCGTCGGCCCCCGCCTCGGCAAGGAGGTCCAGAACGTCATCAAGGCGAGCAAGAGCGGCGACTGGTCGGTACAGACCTCCGGTTCGGTCGTCTGCGGCGGCGTCGAACTGCACCCCGGCGAGTTCACCTTGGAGACGGTGGTCGCCGAGGGCGCCGACGCCACCACCGCGATGCTGCCCGGCGGCGGCTTCGTCGTGCTGAACACGACCGTGACACCCGCGCTCGCCGCCGAGGGCCTGGCCCGCGACGTGATCCGCGTCGTGCAGCAGGCCCGGCGCACCGCGGGCCTCGGCGTTTCGGATCGCATTACTCTGACAATCGCCGGCACCCCCGCCGCACGCGCCGCGATCGAGACGCACCAGGAGCTCATCGCCACCGAGACGCTCGCCGATTCGGTGAACCTGACCGAGGCGAACGCGCTCGACGACGATCCGCAGGCCGGCGAGCCCAGTGTGGTCGGGGACGACGAGACGATCCGGGTCCGCATCACAGCCTGATGATGGCCGGCGTGGCCGACGCATCGGGTGGGTGGATGCGTCGGCCACGGCGGAACGCGAAGGCAGCCGAAGGACCCCCGGCGGACTCGCCGCCGAGGGTCCCGTCCGCACACCGTCCGTCCGGCTCAGTTCACTGACACCGACCCGGCGTCCCGCACCTCCTGATCCGCCTGCGCGGCCAGGGCGGCCCGCTCCGCCTCCCGGCTGCGCCGCAGCCCCGGGATCACGATCAGCGCCAGGAGGAGCGCGGCGGCCCCGAAGTAGGCGGTGGCCACGAACCCGGCCTTGAAGCCCGCGGTCATGGCAGCCTGCTGCGACGCGCCCACCGAGTGCGACACGATCACGGTCGTGACGGCGGCGATACCGAAGCTGCCGCCGATCTGGAACGCGGCGGCGTTGAAGCCCGAGGCCAGGCCGGCGTCGCGGCGGGCGATGCCCGACAGGGCCGCGGCGGAGCAGGCGGTCGTGCCGAGGCCGAGACCGGTGCCGAACACGGCGAGCCCGGCGAAGATGCTGCCGTAGGAGCCGCCGTTCTCGACCGCCTGGACCAGCAGGAGGCTGCCGCCGATGAGGAGCAGCGCGCAGACCGCGACCACCCGGCGGGAGCCGAACCTGCCGATCAGCCGCTGGCCGGCGAACGCGCTGATCAGCGCCATGGCCGGGAGCGGCGAGCCCTTCACCCCGTACTGGAGGGTGGTGTAGCTCAGGCCGCCCTGCGCGTACTCCGCGGCGCACAGGGACAGGCCGAACACGGCCATGCCGATGGCGACCGTGGCCAGGTTGCCGCCGACGAGAGCGCCGGAGCGCAGGATGCGCATCGGCACCAGCGGACTCTCCATGCGGCTCTCGATGATCGCGAACAGCACGAACAGCGCGGCGGCCCCGCCGAACATGCCCAGCGTCTTGGAGCCGGTCCAGCCGTTGTCCGGCGCCTTGGTGACCGCGTAGACGATCAGCAGCAGTGCGGCGGTGCTGGTCAGAGCGCCGGCCACGTCGTACTTCCGGCCGACCGACAGGTCCCGGCTCTCGGTCAGCAGCACCGGCCCGGCCAGCAGCATCGCGACCGCGACCGGCACGTTCATCAGGAAGATCCACCGCCACCCGAAGTGGTCGACGAGCTCGCCGCCGATGATCAGCGCGGCCGTCGCGCCGAGCCCGGCGATGCCCTGCCACGCGGCGAGCGCCTTGTTCCGGCCCCGCCCCTCGGGGAAGGTCGTGGTCAGGATCGACAGCGCGGTCGGCGCCATCATCGCCGTGGCCACCCCGTGCAGCGCCCGCGCGGTGATCAGCACCTCCCCGTTCGAGGCGAGCCCGGACACCAGCGACACGACGAGGAACAGCGCCGTCCCGATCAGGAACAGCCGCCGCCGGCCGAGCAGGTCCGCGGCCCGGCCGCCGAGCAGCAGCAGGCCGCCGAAGGTGATCAGGTTGGCGCTGATCACCCACTGGGCCGCGCTGGGGGTCATCTTGAGCGACTTGGCGATCGTCGGGGCGGCGAGAATGACCGCCTGGGAGTCGAGGATCACCATGAAGTTGGCGGCGCACAACAGAATGAGCGCCGTCCAGGCGCGGGGATCCAGACGCGTCCCACCCCGGGACCCGCCTGCGGTCAGATCGACGTTCACGGTGCGGTCTCCTTCGCATCGACCCCGTTCACCCCGGTGTCGAGGGGCGCAGGTTCATCATTGGGTCGGGCGGCGGCGCGGGCTTCGCTGAGATTGCGAGGAACGGAGCAACCAGACATGTAGTGCGGCCGGGGTGTCCGAGTCGGTGTCCGAGTTGGTTTCCAAGCGGGGTTTCCAAGCGGGATTTCCAAACAGCGTGTCCGATCGCGGCGGCCGTGTTCGTGGAGAGGGTGAGCGGCCGCCCGCGTGGGGCGTCCAGGCCTGGAAGGAAGGACCGTCATGACGACGACCTCGGCGGAGCCGGATACCGTCGGCGCAGCCCGCTCCGGGCGCCTGATGTGGGCGATTCTGGGGCTGGTGCTGCTGGCCGACGCGGTGGACGTGATCGACGCGACGGTCACCAACATCGCCGCCCCCACCATCGCCGGCGATCTGCACGGGGGCGAGGGGCTGATCAAGTGGCTGGGGACGGCCTACATGCTCGCCATGGGCGTCCTGCTCGTGGTCGGCGGGCGGCTCGGGGACAAGTACGGCCAGCGCCGGCTGTTCCTGATCGGCATCGGCGGCTTCGCGGCGGCCTCGCTGGTCGCCGGGGTCTCGCCCGACGCGGGACTGCTCATCGCGGCCCGGGTCGCGCAGGGGGCGTTCGGGGCGCTGCTCACCCCGCAGGGTATGGCGATCATGGTCAAGTCGTTCAGCCGAGACATGCTCAGCAAGGCGTTCGGGCTGTTCGGCCCGGTGCTGGGGCTCGCGTCGGTCGCCGGCCCGGTGCTGGCCGGGTTCCTCATCAGCGCGGACCTGTTCGGCCTGTCGTGGCGCCCGATCTTCCTGATCAACGTCGTCCTCGGCGGCGTCGGGCTGGTCGTCGCCGTCAGGATCCTGCCGCGGGACGGCGGCGAGCGGTCCACCGTCGTCGACGGCTGGGGCTCGGGGCTGTTGGCCGCGACCATGGTCGGGCTGCTCTACGGTCTGATCGACGGCTCGACCAACGGCTGGAGCGCCGTGCCGGTCGTCTCGATCGCCGCGGGCGTCCTGTTCTTCGCCGCCTTCGCCTACCGGCAGCGCACCGCGACGCATCCGCTCATCAAGCCGTCGCTGCTGCGGAACCGGGGCTTCACGTCCGGGCTGATCGTGGGTCTGGTCGCCTTCGCCGCCATGGCCGGACTGCTCTATGTGCTGTCGCTGTTCCTCCAGGAGGGGCTGCACGCCAGCGCGCAGCAGGCCTCGGTCGCCCTGGTGCCGCTGACGGCGGGCATCATCATCGCCGCGTTCGCCGCGATGGGCGGCCTGGTCGCCAAGCTCGGCCGCACCCTGGTCTTCGTCGGGCTGGCCGTCGTCCTGGCGGGCTGCGGCTGGATCCTGGCCCTCGTCGACCGCTCCGGGACGGGCGTCGGCCTGTGGGCCCTGGCCCCGGCGCTGTTCGTCACCGGCGTCGGGATGGGCCTCTGCTTCAGCACGATCTTCGACGTCGCACTCGGCGACACCGACCCCGAGGAGGCCGGCAGCGCCAGCGGCTCGATCGGCTCGATCCAGCAGCTGTCGTCGGCGATCGGCTCGGCCGGGATCACGTCGATCTTCTTCCAGGCGGCGCATCCCGGACTGGGCCACGCGATGAAGGTCAGTCTGATCGTGGTGCTGGTGGTCACCGCGCTCAGCGTCCCGATCGTCGCGCTGATGCCGTCCCGGAAGCCGGCCGGGCCTGAAGCTGAACCCGAGGCCGGACCCGAGACCGGAGCCGTACCCGTACCCGAACCCGAACCGGCTCAGTGAACACTGACAACGGCAAAGCGAAGGCCCCCGGGTCGCCCCGGGGGCCTTCGCTTTCCCTTAGCCGCTAAGGGTTTCTAGCGGCCCCTCTCAGCGATCAGCTGTTCCAGACCTGGAAGCTCGAGATCTGGCCGGCCGGCCATCCGGTGTTCGCCGTGATGCTCACCCGGAAGTACCGGGCACTCGTCGCGGGGAAGGTGATGGTGACCGTGTTGCCGCTGTTCGGGTCGAAGCTGTAGGTCGCGGAGGCTTTCAGCGTCGAGAAGGTCGAACCGTCGGTGCTCCCGAGCAGCGACAGGGTCTGGTTGCGCTGACCCCAGCCGGCCGGCAGCTGCAGGACCACCCGGCTCGCGCTCTGCGACGCGCCGAGGTCGACCTGCACCCACTGCGGGAAGGCGTTGTTCGCGCTCTCCCAGTAAGTGGCCTGGTTCCCGTCCGTCACGTTCCCGGAGCCGTAGACGTCGGTGTGGCTGGACTCGCTCGTGGCCTTGCCGGCCGCGAGGTCGGTCGCCACCGTGCCGGCGCCGGTCCCGGACAGCGCGACCGTGGCCGGGCTGTTGGTCGCGTTGCTGGTGACGGTGAGCGTGCCGGTGCGGGTGCCCGACGCGGTCGGCTTGAACGAGACGTTCACGGTGCACGAGGCCCCGACCGCGACCGAGGAGCAGTTGTTCGTCTGGCTGAAGTCACCGGTGACGGAGACCCCGGAGACGGTGCCGGCGGCGGTGCCCGCGTTGGTCACAGTGACCGCCTGGGACGCGCTGGTGGTGTTGAGCGCCTGGCTCGCGAAGGTGAGCGAGCCCGGGTTGGCGTTCAGCACCGGCGAGGTCGGCGGCGGGGTGACCGGGCCGCCGCTGGGGTAGACCTGGAACTCCGAGATCTGCCCGGCGCTCCAGCCGCTGTTGGCCGTGATGTTGACGCGGACGTAGCGGGCGGAGGTCGTCGGCAGGTTGATCGACACCGTGTTCGCCGGGGAGGTGAAGGTGTAGGTCGCCGAGCCGACGATGGTGCTGAAGTTGGTCCCGTCGGTGCTGGTCTGCACGGACAGGGTCTGGGTCCGGGTGGCCCAGGCGCTGGACGGCGGCAGCAGCAGCGTCACCTTGCCGATGCCGGCCGCGGCGCCGAGGTCGACCTGGAGCCACTGCGGGAACGCGCCGTTGGCGCTCTCCCAGTAGGTGTTCGGGTCGCCGTCGGTCGCCGTGGTGGCGGCCTGGGTGCCGTTGACCTGGCTGCTCGCCGTGGCCGGCTGGTGCAGCGCGATGTTGGTGGAGCTGTCCACGCCGGAGCCGGTCAGGGCGATCGACACCGGGTTGTTGTTGGCGTTGCTGGTGATCGTGACCGCGCCGCTGCGCGTCCCGGAGGCCGTCGGCGTGAACTTCACGGTGACGGTGCAGGAAGCGCCGACGGCCAGCGTCGCGCAGTTGTTGGTCTGGCTGAAGTCACCGGTGGCGGCGACCGAGGACACGGTCGCGGCCGTGGTGCCGGTGTTGGTGACGGTCGCGGTCTGGGTGGCCGACGAGGAGCCGGACAGGGTGGTCGGGAACGTCAGGCTCGACGGGTTCGCGGCCAGGATCGGCCCCGGCGCCACGCCGGTGCCGGACAGCGGGACGGTGCTGGTGATGCCGGAGGCGGTGACCGTCAGGTTGCCGCTGCGGTTGCCCGCGGCCGACGGCGTGAACGTCACCGAGATCGTGCAGTTGGCGCCCGCGGCCAGGCTGCTGCCGCAGTTGTTGGTCTGGCCGAAGTCGCCGGAGGCGGCGATCGAGGAGACCGGGGCCGAGGCGGTGCCGGTGTTGGTGATGGTGACGGCCTGCGCGGCGCTGGACGAGCCGGTCACGACCGAGCCGAAGCCCAGGGCGCTCGGGCTGATCGACAGGTTCGAGCCGTTGTCCGGCAGGTAGGGCGGGAAGGTCGGCGGGAACATCTGGCACTGGTTGGTGCCGCCGAAGATCCCGGAGTTGCCGCCGCCGTCGGTCAGCGTGAAGCCGACGCCGCAGCTGTAGATCGCCCCGGGGGCCTGGGTGCCGGTCGCGGTGCTGTTGGTGATGGTGGCCGCGCCGCCGACCTGCTCCTGCACCACGAAGGTGCCGGTGTTCTGGATCGTGGCGTTGTTGATCTTGACGTTGCTGATGTTCGAGCCGGAGACGAACTGGATCGCCTCGTACGGGCTCTGCTGGATCAGGATGTTGTCGACGTTGGTCAGGCCGGTCATGGTGCCGTCCCGGGCGTCGAACCACAGCGCGCCGACGCCGAACTGCCAGTTCGGGTCGAGGCTGCCGTCCCGGATCAGGGTGTTGCGCAGCACGTCGGTGCGGCCCAGCGTGGTGGAGGCGAAGCGCTGCGCCACGTGGATGCCGCCGCCCTGGGTCAGGCCGGCGTCGATCACCCGGTTGTCGGTCACGAAGTTGTCGTGTCCGCCGTAGATCGCGATGCCGTTGGCCAGGATCGGGTACTGCACGGTGTTGTGGTCGAAGGAGTCGTTCGCGTCGGCGTTCTGCTCGGCCCAGGTGGCCAGGCCGTCGTCGCCGGTGTTGCGGATGTCGCTGTTCGTCACCTTGGAGTTGGTGATGCCGTCGTGGAAGTTGATCCCGTCGGCGGTGGTGTTCCGGATCCGCATGCCGGTGAAGACCAGGTTGTCGAAGGGCCCGTCCATCCAGGCCCCGACCTTCTCGTGCTCGATCCAGACCCGGTCGACGGTGGAGTTGCTCAGCGCGCCGCCGATGCCGTTGACCTGGGCGCTGTCGTCGCGCTGCTGGACGTCGCCGAAGATGCCGAAGTCGGCGAGGTGCACGTTGCTGCTGCCGTTCGGCGCGTAGTTGCCGTAGAACCCGGGAGCCGCGCCGACCACGGTCGAGCGCCACATGCCCGCGCCCTTGATCGTGACGTTGTTCAGGATCAGGTGGCCCGGGATCTTGAAGGTGCCCTCGGGGATGTAGACGGTGCCGCCGGCGCCGGCGGCGGTGATGGCGGCGTTGAACGCCGCGGTCGAGTCGGCCGCGCCGGTGGGGTCGGCGCCCTTGCTGGTGACCGAGACCGACCCGGACGGCTGGGCGATCGCGCCCGCGACGTTCTCGAAGTCCGCGAAGTCGATCGTGTAGGACGCCGCGTTGTCGCCCGCGTCGACCTGGAGGCGGAAGGTGGTGCCCGCCGGGTAGGTGGTCGGGAGCAGGCGGTGCACCTCGTCGTAGAAGTGGTGCGGGTTGCTGCCGGGCTGGTTGGAGAACGGATACGAGCTGTAGTACCAGCTGTAGGCGTTCGTCAGCGTGAAGTCGGCCTGCTTGGTGCCGCCGATGTAGAACGACAGCGGGGCGGTGTAGACCGAGCCGCCGCCGGTGTCCGGGATGCTGTAGCGGAAGTCGATCGAGTTCGTCGCGACCGGGGTCGTGAACTCGACGTACTTCCCGCTGCCGCCGAGCGTGACGGCCTTGCGGTAGGAGGCCTCGTCGGCGAGCGTGCCGTAGTCGGAGCTCGGGCCGATGACGGTGCCGTTGGTCGCCGAGTTCTCGGCCTGGACCTCGACGTAGGGAAGGGTCGCGCCGACGCCGCCGGACGCGGCCGCGGACGCGGTGCCCGCGGACACCGCGACGAGCGCGCCGGTGGCGGCCAGAGTGAAGCTGACGGCCGCGGCGCTGAAGCGCCCTCGCCGTCTTGACGTTGTGCTTGGTGCAGTTCGTGATGCCGGGGTGGGACGAAGCATTCACTGCTCGCTCTCGTTGGGGGCCGAGGGGGACTCGACCGCACAAAGCCGTCGTGGCACCCGTGCCAGGGCCGCCGTGCTCCGTGGCGGTGGAGCACGGCGGCCCGGAAGGTACGGGCATGGGAGGCACCTCGCGAACCCCCGAGTTCGCGGAGTGGAGCCGGCACTTCAGCGGCGCCGGCCGCCGCCCTCCGTCGCGCCGATCGATCAGTCGGCGGGCGGGTGATCTGGCGGTGGCCGGGCTGTTTTGCGGGTGGAGACGTGCGCGCTGAGGGGAACGTAACGTGTACGACACCCGAACGCAATACCCCGACTTAGTCGCGTAATTTTGCGACCGGATTGCAAAACTTTGCGACACAGGACGGATCGATGGCGCGGGGCGGTGATCACGTCGTGCCGGTGCGTGGCCGAACCGGCGGCACGGAACGGTACTGACCTGCCACGCCCCGGCGCCCGGCAGGCCTTCTGAGCTCGCTGGAGCAACCTCGGATCCTGTCACCGTCGTGCTCACGGCCGAGCTCAGGTTCGGGCCACTTGAACGACGTCCGCTGCCGGAGTACCCACGGCCGGCCGGGCGCCCAAGATCCGCGTCATGGATGCACTTTCTGTGGCGCTCTGTCAGATGTCTGTTGCCCTACGGACCCCGTAGGCTCACCTCATGGTCGACACTCTGATCGGACGTGAGTGGCACCTGCGCACACTGCGGACGGCCCTCGACAGGCTGCAGGCCGGGTCGGGAGCGGCGGTGGCGCTGCCCGGGGAGCCGGGCATCGGAAAGAGCGCACTGCTGTGGATCGCGGCCGACACCGCGCGGGCGGCGGGAATCGCGGTGGTCGCCGCGCGCGGCGGGGATCTGATCCAAAGCCCTGATACGCCCGCCGCCTGCGCCCACGTCGTGGAGATGGTCTGCGCCCACGCCGCCGCCGGCCGGCCGGTCCTGGTGACCGTGGACGACCTCCATCTGCTCGGGACGGACGAGGCGGGCCTGATCGGGCGGCTGCTGCGCTGCACGGCGAGCGGACCGGTGCTGTGCGTGCTGGCCTACCGACGGCGTCAGCTCGCGCCCGGGCCGGCCGCCGCACTCGCCGACGCCTCGGCCGGACTGCTGCGGCTCGCGCCCCTGGAGCCGCTCACCCGCGAGCAGTCCTCGGGCCTGCTCGGTGAGCGTTCGGACGCCGACGAGATCCACCGGGAGGCCGCTGGGAATCCGCAGTACATCAAAGTGCTGAGCGCGCTGCGGGACACCGGCGCCACCGCCGAGGCCGGTGCCTCGATCTTCGGCGAGCTGACCGGTCTGGACGCCGAGGCGCTGGCGGCTGTGCGGGCCGCCGCGGTGCTCGGCGAACCGTTCCCGGTGACGCTGGTGGCCGACGTCGCAGAGCTCGACGAAGCGGCGGCGGTCCGGGCGCTGGACCGGCTCACGCACGCCGACCTGATCCGGCCGGCCGAACGCGGGCCGCACCTGGCGCTGCGGCACCGCGCCGTCGGCGAGGCCGTCTACGAGCGGCTCGAACCCAGCCTGCGCTTCGCGCTGCACCGGAGGGCGGCGAACGCGCTCGCCAAGGACGGCGCGCCGGTGGCGCAGCGCGCGCGGCACGTCACGAAAGCCGCGGATCCGCAGAACCCTGAGCATCTCACGACACTGATCGCGGCGGCTCGCGGTGTCGTCTACAGCTCGCCGGCCACGGCGGCCGAGTATCTCCAGGCCGCCCTGCCGCTGCTGCGCGAGGGGCAGGACCACGCGCACGAGGCGCAGGTACTGCTGGCCCGCGCCCGGCTGCTGTCCGGCGAGTTCTCCGAGGGCCGGGCCTTGCTGGACGCGCTCCGCTCGACCGGGTCGGACCAGCCCGGCGGCGCCGCGCTGGACTCCAGCCGGATCGAGCGGCGTCTCGGCCGGCACTTCGAGGCCGGCGCGCTGGCCCGGTCCGGCCTGGCGGCCCTGGCCGAGGCCGATTCGGCGACGGCCGCCGCGCTGCACGCCGAGCTCGCCGACGCCGCGTACGACATGCAGGACTACGAGAAGTCCCGGGTGCACGCCGAGACCGGGGCCGCCATCGCGGAACGCTGCGGGGACCGCGTCGGCGAGGCTCATGCCCTGGCGCAGTCGGCGCTGGGCCACCTGTTCACCGGCGACGAGGCCACCGCGCTGGCCCGGGCCGCGCGGGCGGCGGAGCTCATCGACGCCGCGGCGGACACCACGCTGCTGACGAACCTCGCCGCACCGCTGCAACTGGGGATGACGGAGGGACTGCTCGGACGGCTGAGCGACAGCGAGCGTCATCTGGCGCGGGCCGAGGCGCTGGGGCGGCGCACCGGTCAGACGTACCTTGAGGGCCCGTTGCTGACCGTGCTGGCCAATTCCCAGTGCCGGTTGGGCAAGCTGCGGCAGGGGTTGGTCACCTTGGACCGGGTGGCGCGACGGCACGCGGAACTCGGGGAGCACGGCGTCAACGCGTCGGAGGAGGCGGTCGCGGCGAATCTGCGTGCTTCGACGCTGTACTGGCGCGACGCCCCCGGCGACGCGGAGCGGGCGGTGGTGGAGGTGGACCGGGGGCTCGCCGTCGCGGGTGACTCGTCCACGACGTGGGCCATGGCGGTGCGCTGTTTCCACGCCGAGTTCGTCTTGTTCACCGGCGACCCGCTGCGGGCGCGGTCGCTGCTGTTGGAGGCGGTCGGCGAGGACCTGTCGGGGATCAGCGCGTGGCGGCGTCCGCGGTGGTGCGACACCTTGGCGGAGGCGGCGTTGGCGGTGGGCGACAGCGAGGACGCCGAGCATTGGGCCGCGATCGCGGCGAGTGCTCCGGAGCGGCCTCCGTCGTTGCGGGCTTTCGCTTTGCGGGCGCGGATGTGGGCGCATGCCGCGCTCGGGGAGCACGAGGAAGCCTTGGAGCGGGCCCGGGAGGCGGCTCGGGAGTTCACGGCGCGCGGCGAGCGGATCGAGGTGTGTCGGACGTTGTTGGCCGCGGCGGAGTTCGCGCTGCGTTCGGGGCAGGCACATCTGGTGGCCGGGTGGCTGGACCGGGTCGGTCTGCTGGCCGAGCAGTGCGGCTCGGGGCGGCTGACGGCCGAGGTGGCGCGGTACCGGTCGCGGCTGGTGGCACTGGCCGAGGCGCAGTCGGATTCGTTGTATCGCGCGGTGCCGTTGACGACGCGCGAGCGGGAGATCGCCAATTTGGTGAGTACGGGTATGACCAATACCGCGATCGCCGAGCGGTTGTTCTTGAGTGTGCGGACTGTGGAGTCGCACCTGCGGCAGATCTATCGCAAGCTTGATGTGCCGAACCGGGCCGCGCTGACGCGGGCGCTGCTCGATGCCCGACGGGCGTCGCGACCGCTCACGCCTTGAGCCGTGATTGCGTGGTCGGCTACGTGGTTCTGCCGTTGTGGCCCCGCCGGGGAGACCGCGAAACTCGGGGACGTCTCAAGACGGGGGCGTCTCAAGACGGGGGCGTCTCAAGACGCAGAGAATGCACCGCAGTTTTCTCTCAAACAACACAACGGCAACACTCACGTTGGAGATTCGAATGGGCCTGGCAGAACGGCGCAGCGCAGAGCGGTTCAAGAACGAGGACTACCCGGGCTGGAAGGCGCGGATCGACGAGGCGGCCGGGTTCGACGTGCCGATCGAGATCGCGTGGGACGAGCTGGCCGTCCCGGACTACGCCGACCGGTACGCCGAGTACTTCCCGCAGGTGTACTTCCAGCCGCTGGCCGACGCGCTCGGCACCATCGGGGCCGACGACATGGGGAAGGACGCGCTGCGCGAGGGCGTGTCGAAGATCGTCATCAAGAACAGCGACGAGTACTTCAGCACGACGGGGATCACCTTCGCCGACGGGGTGCTGACCTTCGACCACAAGTCGGACACCAACACCCACCACGTCGAGGAGCGGACGAAGCACATCCAGGCGCTCCTTGAGGCCGCGCTTTAAGAAGCCGCAGAAAGCCGCGGAAATGTCCCTGGCCGGAATTCCGGCCAGGGACATTCGACGTCTTATTCAGTGCCGCCGAGAGCCGCAGCCGTCAGACGTCCCGCCGTTCGACGACGACAAAGGCGATCAGCACCGAGATTCCCGCCCACAGCGCGTAGACCAGCCAGGAGCCGCCGACGCCCGGTTCGGCGAAGGTGCCCGGCTGCTGCCTGGGATCGCCCTCCATCAGGCGCTGCCAGGCCGAGAACGGCATCGCGTTGTGCAGGTCGTTGATCCAGGCGTGGACGTGCGAGAACACGACGTTCGGCAGCATGACCAGCACCATGACGACGGCGACCGAGGTGCTGGCACTGTGGCGGATCAGCGCTCCGAGACCGACGCCGACGAGCGCGGCGACCGGGACCAGGAGGACCGAAGCGGCGAGGAACTGGGGCACGCCTTCGTGCAGCGGGCTCAGATAGCCGTATCGGCCGCCGATGATCAGCTGGGTCGCGAGGTAGGACAGGGCGACCATGAGGACGCCTGTGACGGTCGCGACGGCGGTCGTCACCACGACTTTCGCGGCCACCACCGCTCGGCGGTCGGGCACGGCGGCGAAGGTGCCGCGGACGAGGCCGGTGCTGTACTCCCCCACCAGCACGATCGCGCCGAGGACGCCGAACACGACCAGGGCCACCATGTGGGCGTTGTTGGTGAAGATGTCGTGGAGTCCGTCGGCGGGGCGGTACTGGTCGCTCGGGTGGTAGTTGCTGTAGTCGGCCAGAGCCGCGTTGACGTTCATCCACAGCACGCCGAGGATCCCGATGAGCAGGCCCCAGCGCATCGAGCGCAGGGACCGCATTTTGATCCACTCGGCGGCCAGCAGGTTGCGGAAGTTCTTCATCGGGCGGCTCCCGACTTGCCGGAGGCGGCGTGTTCGGCCTTTGCCGCGTATTCGACGCTCGCGGCGGTCAGTTCCATGAAGGCTGCTTCGAGCGAGGCCGTGCGGGTCGTCACCTCGTGCAGCAGCAGGCGCGCTTCGAAAGCCAGCTCACTGATTCGCGACGCGGGGAGACCGGTGACGCGGAGGGTCTCGGCGTCCTCGGTCGTGACCTCCGCCCCGGCGGCGGCCAGCAGATCACGCACCGCGGCCGGGTGTGGAGTACGTACCTGTACCGAGGTTCCGGTGCTGCGCGCCGCGAAGTCCGCGACCGGCTCGTCGGCGATCAAGCGACCGCGACCGATCACGATCAGGCGGTCGGCGGTGTGCTCCATCTCGGTCATCAGATGGCTGGAGACCAGGACCGTCCGACCCTCCGCCGCGAGCCGACGGAACAGGGTCCTGACCCACAGGACGCCTTCGGGGTCCAGGCCGTTGAGCGGCTCGTCGAACAGCAGCACCGGCGGGTCGCCGAGCAGCGCGGCGGCGATGCCGAGGCGCTGGCGCATGCCGAGGGAGTAGCCGCCGATGCGGCGCTTGGCCGCGCCGGCGAGCCCGACCTCGTCCAGCACCTGGGCCACCCGACGGCGCGGGATGTCGTTGGTCCGGGCCAGGGCCTGGAGGTGGTCCCAGCCGTTGCGGCCGGGGTGGACGTCGCCGGCGTCGAGCAGGCCGCCGGCGTGGCGCAGGCCGCGGTCCAGGTCGCGGAACACCTTTCCGGAGACGGTCACGGTCCCGGAGGTCGGGGCGTTCAGGCCCAGGATCAGCCGCAGCGTCGTGGACTTGCCGGCCCCGTTCGGCCCGAGGAAGCCCGTGACGTGGCCGGGGCGCACCGTGCAGGTCAAGCCGTCGACGGCGGGCTTGGCGCCGTAGCGTTTCGTCAGGTCGGTCATCTCGATCACGGAACCAACGGTGCCGGTCGCGGCCGGGCCCGGCATCGGCCCGGCAGCCGTATCGGGGGCGCGGTGTAATCCGATGGCTTACACCCCTGGGCCGATCCGGAACCGGGGCCGCGAATCTACGATCATGGACATGACCACCACGCCGGCCGGCCCGCTGCTCAGACGCGTCCCGCTCGGGGTGTGGGTCCTGCTGGCCTGGGTCAGCTCCACCGCCTACGAGGTCCTGATCGACGCCATGGATTCGGAGTGCTCCTGGTCCGGATGGCCCCGACGCTGCGGGTGGGGCTGGGGCTGTCCGTGGCCGTGCTGGCGCTCGGCGCGGCGCTGGTCGATCGCAGACCCTTGACGGCGCACACGCTCGTGCTCGCCGGAGCGGTGGGCACCGCGCTCACGTTCAACTCGACGATGGTGGCGTTCACCCAGTTCACGACGGTGGCCGTACCGCTGGTCCACCTGGCCGCGACCCGGCCGCGCCGCACCTCGCTCACAGCCCTGGGGATCACGCTCGCGGTGGTGATCGCCTACGGCCTGAACCGGGCGATGCAGGGCTGGCCGGTGGTGGTGCCGACGCAGGTCGCGGTGGCACTGGCGGCGGTCGTCGTGTGGCTCCTCGGCGACGCGCTGCGGCAGACCCGCGAGCACACGCTCGCCCTCAGCGAGCACGAGGCGGCCCAGGCCGCGACGACGGAGCGGCTGCGGATCGCGCGGGAGGTGCACGACATGGTCGCGCACACGGTCGGGGTGATCGCGTTGCAGGCCGGGGCGGCGGTGATGCTCCTCGATGCCGAGCCGGACAAGGCGCGGCAGGCGGTGGAGGCGATCGAGTCGTCCAGTCGCGAGACGCTGTCGGGACTCCGGCGGATGCTGACGTCGCTGCGGTCGCGGGACGCTGATTCGGAGGGGACGGCGCCGATGCCGGGGCTGGGGGATTTGGAGCGGCTGGCTGCGGAGACCACGGCCGCGGGGGTGCGGGTGGAGTTGGAAATGGCGATGGAGACAGCGCCTGGCGGGGAGCGGAGGGCGTTGCCGGCGGAGATCGAGCTGGCGGCGTACCGGATTGTGCAGGAGTCGGTGACGAATGTGGTGCGGCATGCGGGTACGGATCGGTGTCGGGTGGTGGTGCGGTGCGAGGAGGGGGAGCTGCGGATCGAGGTTACGGACGAGGGAATAAGTGGTGGGGCGAAGGGTGGAACAGGCGTTTCGGCGGAAACGGGGTATAAATTGATCGGGATTCGGGAGCGGGTCGGGCTGCTGGGTGGGGAGTTCGCGGCGGGGGCTGGGGCGGGGGGTGGGGCTGGGAGTGGATTTCGGGTGGTGGCGCGGTTGCCGGTGGGGGTGGCGGGGAGTGGTTTGGTCGGGTCGGGTGGGGTGGTGGGATCGGTCGGGTCGGTCGAGTCGGGTAGGTCGGTGGCGGGGGTGGAGGCGGTGAGATCGGGTGGGTCGGTGGGATTGGGTGGGGTGGTGGAGTAGAGCATTGATGTGGGTTGGAACTATCGACTTCGTGCACCATGGCCCGTTGGGAAACCCGAAATGATCCGCGTCCTGCTCGCCGACGACCAGCCCCTGGTCCGCACCGCTCTCAGGATGGTCATCGACTCGGCCGTCGACCTGGAGCCGGCCGGTGAGGCGGGCACCGGCGCCGAAGCCGTCCGGCTGGCCGCCGAGCAGCGCCCGGATGTCGTCGTCATGGACATCCGCATGCCCGTCATGGACGGCATCGAGGCCACGCACCGGATTCTCGCCGCCCCCGAGGCCGCGCCTACCAGGGTCCTGATTCTCACCACGTTCGACGAGGACGACCACGTCTATGCCGCCCTGCGGGCCGGCGCGTCGGGGTTCCTGGTCAAGGACCAGCCGCTGGCCGACATCCTCGCCGGCATCCGTGTTGTCGCGACCGGCGACGCCCTCATCGCGCCCAGCGTCACCCGGCGGCTGATCGCCGACTTCACCCGGCCCCCGGCCGCCCGGCGTCCCGCGGCCGAAGGGCTCGTGCCGGCGCTCGGCAGCCTGAGCGACCGGGAACGCCAGGTCCTGCTGCTCGTCGCCGAGGGCTTGTCCAACAGCGAGATCGCCCAGAAGCTGTTCATCAGCACCGCCACGGTGAAGACCCACGTGACGCGCATGCTCGGCAAGCTCGACGCCCGCGACCGCGTGCAGTTGGTGATCCTGGCGCACCGCGGCGGGCTGGTCGGCGGGTGAGCCGGGATATCACCTCGGCCTGGCCGGTATCCCCTCATTCGATGTGGTGCGCCATTACGATCCCGAATGGCACGTCGGCCGACTAATGGCCCTCGCATTCCGCACCTCGGCGGCGCACTCACGCTGGTATGCTGCCGAATAAGGATGCTGTGAAACGCCGTCGACAGGGGGACGCCGTGATCGGTGACGCGCGTGGGCCGGGACTCTCCGATCGTCGGCGCGTACATCGTTCCGCGACGTCCGGGCCGGGACGGCGGGCCGGGTCCCCATCGTGAAACCCTTGTTGTGAAATCCTCCGCAGCACGCATTTAATCCAGGCATCTCACGGAGAGAACCCACCATGGACGTCGAAGAGACTGCGATCGCCCAGATGTTGGCCGATTCGGATCAGGCTCTGGTGAATTGGTATAGCGGGTTCATGGCGAATCAGGACGAGGATCTCGTGCTGACCGGCGTCAAGATCCCCTCTCCGGACAAGCTGGCCGCGATCTTCGACCAGTGGTGCACGCAGTCGCGCTCGCTGCTTCAGACCCTGCTGTGCGAGAAGCTCGGCTACGCGAGGATCGAGAAGGGCCGCCGGGAGGCTACGGAGATCGGCCTCATCGCCGTGACGAGCGCGGCGCTCCAGGCGGCCAACCTCCCGGGCGAGGTGGATCCGCTCACCACCGCGGTCCTGCTGTACACCCGGCGCAAGCTGGACAACCTTTGTCCTGATGAAGAAACGGCCACCGCCGAAGTGGAGTGACAGTGCCGTGAGCCGATCGCCGCTCCAGGAATTCGTCACGGAGCAGATACGCCACTCGGTGGTGCGGGTGAAGGACCCCGAGGCCGATCCGGACAGCGTGTGCACGGGGTTCTTCATCGATGACAGTGGATACCTGATCACGGCGTTCCACTCGATGAAGCATCGGTTCCTGGTCGGCGAGGAGGACTTCGACCTCACTATTGAGTTCGATACGCCGGAGTTCGATGGGGTCGAGTTCGATGGGGCGGAGGCGGAAGAGGCTGCCGAGCTCGGTGACGGGGTTGCGGGGGCCGGCGCGACAGGGCTGATGAGCTCGGTCACGGTGGCGGCGCATGCCCGTGCGGAGTGGTGTGATCCGAAGGCCGACTGGGCTCTGCTTAAGGTCGACTACAGCCCGGCCGCGTACCTGCCGTTGAACGGTCGCGGGAGAGCGTCCCGCGACGACCTCAGCGACGCCGAGCTCCACGTCTACGGGTTCACGATGATGGATCAGAGTTCCCTGAAGCTCGCGTTGTTCAAGGGGAACTACGTCCGGCATATGGCTGAGAAGCGCAGGCACCATATTTCTTATGTCGTGCGCGCCGAAGGCCAAAGCGGCGGCCCGGTCATGAACATGGCGAACGGCGAGATCATCGGGTCGGTCGTCGGGTACCGCGAGCGCGAGGTCATGACCGGCGAGGCCGCGGAGCTGGATCGTGAGACGGTCACGGCTTTGGGACTCGGGATCGATCTCAGGGCTATGGCGCATGAATGGCACGCTCGCGCGGCACGTTTCATTACGGCGCGGAACCCTACGCTGGCGGTGCTGGCTGAAGAGTTGTCGGTGCCCGAGCTGCCGAATCGGTTCCTGCGAGGGCGGGAGATCGTCGAGACGATCGAGACGCTGTTGGGCAGTGATCTGGCGAGTGTCTTCGTGCACGGCGCGGCGGGCTCGGGGAAGACGTCGGTGTGCGTCGAGGCGGCGCACGATCTCGCGGCGCAGGATCCTGGTACGTCGATCGTCAGGTACGACTTCAGCCTGGTGAGGAATCGCAGCAGCGCGATGCTGATCCAGGCGCTGTCGATGCATCTGCTCGTTTCCAAGAGCTGTTTCGAGCCGATCAGGGAGTGTCTGGAGTCCGGCTTCCTCAGGGATCACTCGAAGGCGGCGGTGGAGCTGCTTCATGCGGTGCGCACGCATCGGGTGATCATGATCGTCGAGAACCTGCACGCGGTGGCCGACACCGAGGACGAGGAGCTGCTGAAGCTGCTCGTCGATCTGGAATCGGCGGCGAAGTTGGGCCGGTCGAAGGTCTTGTTCAACTCGCACCACCAGCCGCCGATGGGGATCGGGGCTCCGGTGGTCGAGGCGAACGGGTTCGCGGGGCACGAGATCGCGGAGTTCCTGCGGCTGTACGACGTCGAGACGGATCACGTGTCGTTGGGGAACATCGCGAAGCTGGCGACCAATATCTTGTGCGTCGAGGAGGTCGCGCGGAGTCCTGAGTGGCGGCGGAAGGTGCTGGACGGTCAGGACGGGCCGGCGGGTACTGAAAAGCTTCAGCGGTACTGGATAGAGAACTACGCGAGGTTGCCTGAGCGGCAGCGAGGCGTTCTGCTGGCGGTCGCGGTGATGGACCGGCCGGTGTCGCGGGTGGAGTTGGAGGAGATCTCCGATGTGGATGGGTTCTCGGCGACTTTTGAGAAGCTGCAACGGAATCCGCCGCTGATCCGGACCAGTCAGGAGGGGTACTACATCCACTCTGATACGCGGATGGCGATGCTGACGTCGTCGGATCGGCGTCAGGTCTACGACACCCGGCTGCGGGCGGCGCACTTCTGCCGGGAGAAGGGGAGTGCGCTGGAGGGGGCTCGGCTGCTTGTTCAGTCGGAGGCGCTGGAGGATGCGCTGGAGCTGCTGTATCAGCGGCGGGAGAGCCTCATTGCGAGCGGGTCGGTGGATGAGCTTGAGCAGGTGCTCGGGGACATCGTCGAGCGGGCTGAGAAGAGTGCGGAGCTGCGGAAGTCGGTGGCGCGGGAGCTGAATATTCTGCAGGCCAGTTGTTCGACGATGCGTGGGGAGTACAGCGCTGCGCGGCAGCACTGGGCGCACGCGGCGCAGACGACGCAGGTGCCGGGTGAGAAAGCGGCGTTGTTGCGGCGGCTTGGGGACAGCTGTCGGCTGGCGAGTGATTATGACGCGGCTATTCGGCACTATCAGGAGGCTGCGGCGCTGGTCGAGGGGGCCAGCGATCATGCGGAGCTGAATGAGTTCGCGTGGGCGAGTCTGGGGTTGGGGAAGTTGGACCGGCTTCACGCTGACTATGCGCAGGCGTTGGAGCGGTATGGGAATGCGCGGGATTCGTATTCGACGTTGTTCGATCGGACCGGGCTCGCGGAGGCGGAGTTCGGGATCGGGGAGGTTAACAGGCTGTTGGGGGCTTGGGGGACGTCGGAGACTGCTTATGCTTCGTCGCTGGAGCATGCTGATTCGATTGGGAATGTGGAGCGGCGGGCTTATGCGTTGTGGGGGTTGGGGGAGGTTTGCCGGTTGACGGGGAGGTTCGACGCGGCGCTGGATCATCATCGGGTGGGGTTGGAGTTGTGTTTGAAGTTGGGTGATCGGCGGAGTGAGGGGTGGGCGCTGCTGGGGATCGGGCAGGCCGAGTTCGCGGCGGAGCGGATGGAGTCGGCGCGGGCGGCTTATGAGGAGGCGCTTGAGCAGTTTGAGAAGACGAAGAGTTCGACTGAGGTGGCGCACGCGAGGCTTTCGCTCGCGGAGTTGCGGAGTGTGGGTGGGGAGACGGATCTGGGGTTGTATGACGCTGCTGATGCGCATTATCGGGGGTTGAGTTTGAAGCATTGTATGGTGCAGAGTTCGTTGGCCAAGGCGTTGGCGTTGCGGAGGTTGGGGAGGCATCGGGATGCCAACTCGTTGTTGAAGCAGGCGCAGAAGCTGGCGAAGAAGTATGAGTTGGGGCCGGAGGAGCGGATGATTGATGTGGTGAGGGGGCGGCGGGGTTATGCGCCTGCTTTGGCGCTTAACTTTCCCTAGGGGGGAGCGTTGGGAGAGGGTGGTTAAGGCTAGAGGCGGGGGCGAGGGTGAAGGAGGCGAAGGCGACGGAGGAGGCGACGAAGGCGGCAGTTAGTCAATGCCAAAGTCAAAGGCAAAGGCCAGTCAAAGGCAAAAGCTGGGTAAGGCAGGCGCCTCCGGCGAGGGCCTCTGATCCCTCGGAGAACTGGCGCTAGTACATAGGTGGGCCCGGTTAGTCCCTGCGCTGGCGGTTTGTGAGGTGGGGGTTTGTTCCCCTCGCTCACGTCGGCAGCCCTACGGGTACAGCACCGCCGCCCAGGTATCAAGTCCATGCCGGAACCTTGTTGTTCTAGCGCTGCGGTTGCGCTTGCATGAACTTGACACCTGGTCGACGGTACTGTAGGCAAAGCCCTGCCGACGTGACCGAGGAGAACAAACCAAAAACCCAGGCAGGGGACTGACAATCTCGGGGGCCCGGGGTGGTGTTTCAGGCTTGCGGCTGCCGGTTAGGAGACCTATGGGGCAGGGATGCCGGTTGGTCGCAAGGCTATGCGTGGACGTGCTGCCGCCGATTGGGAGTCTTTTTGCGGCGAGGCTGCCGCCGATCGGGAGTCCCTTTTGCAGCAAGGCTGCCAGCGATTGAGAGTCCTTTTGCGGCGGGGCTGTCGCCGACTGAGAGCCCTTTTCGCGGCGAGGCTGCCGCCGATAGTGAGTCCTTTTGCCGCGAGGCTGCCGCCGATCGGAAGTCTCTTTTGTGGCGGGGCTGCCGCTGATCGGGAGTCCGTTTTGCAGCGAGGCTGCCGCCGATCGAGGGTCCTTTTGCGGCGAGGCTGCCGCCGATCGAGGTTCGTCTTGCGGCAGAGTTGTCGCCGATCGGGAGCTTTTTTGCGGCGGGGCAGCTGTGTCGGCTGCCGGGCGGTCGACCTTGCATGGCGAGGAGCCCGCGTCGGCTTGGCGGTGGTTGGTCGCAGGGCAGTGCTTTGGGCTTGCGGTCGTCGGTTCGGAGGCCGTTGGCCGCTGCGCTGCGCTCTCGTTGGGTGCCCTCAGCTCTGCAGTCGTTCCACTTCATCGCGGAGGTAGTCGAGGGAGGGTAGGCCGGTCAGGGTGTAGGACATGATTGCCATTGGTAGTAGGCCCAGGGCTCGGCCGTCGCCGGCTGCTAGGAGCAGGGGGATGTTGACTGTCAGGAGGGCGCAGGCTACTAGGGCGGTGCGGAGGCGGGTGAGTTCGAGGGGGAGGTTGGCGCCGTTTTTTGTCAGGGTGGTGAGGGTGGGGAGGAGGCGGGTGTCGATGATTTGTTGGGCGAGGGTGTGGTGGGTGGTGGACAGGGGGGTGGATTGGAAGTCGAGGTTGGTGTGGATCAGGTTTTCGGTGGGGTCGTAGGTGTAGGTGGCTGGGAGGTGGGCGTTGTAGTACATGCCCGCCATGGGGAGGAGGCCGGTGTGGGCGAAGGCCTTTACGTGGGCGAGGATTGCGGGGTTTTCGCCGGCGAAGGCTGGGTCGAAGAGGCGGGCGGTGGGGTGGCCGGTGGGGTCGGGGGCGGAGAGGAAGACGTTGCCGGCGTGGTCGTCGCCGTGGGAGATGGTGGTGAAGGCCGTTGGTTCGTCTTGGTGGGACAGGGCTTGGCGGGCTTCGGTGATCACTTGGGTGAGGGGGATGTTGTGGCGGCGGCCGTTGATCTGCCAGTGGGCGTTTTTGACGGTTTCCCAGGGCAGGGGGAGTTTGGTGCCGTCGGGGGACGGGAGTTCGAAGACTGTTGTGGGGTGGTACCAGTCGTCGATGCGGCCGCCGGGGGCGAATCTGTTCAGGAACAGGGCTTGGACTGGTGCCTTCAGGGCTTCGGCGGTGGGGACTTCGCGTATGGAGCGGTCGGTCACCTGGCCCACGATGGTGTTCATCGTCTCGAAGCGGGTGAGGTCGTCGGGGGTGAGGGTGGAGTGGCCCAGGGTGTAGGACTGCTCCAGCTTGTCGAACAGGGTGTCGGAGTCGACCCAGGGGTAGGCGAGGAGGGGGAAGTCCGGGTTCTGGCCTCGGAGGTAGGGGGCCACGATCGGGAAGCCCGCTTGTTCGAGGAGTTCGGCGTTCTCGTATTCGTGGCCGACGCCCAGGGTGCTGCGGCCCTGGCCCTCGGCGCCGGACTCGATGTGGACCTTCAGCAGGTATTTGCGGCCGTCGATGGAGCAGCTCGCGCAGACCGAGTTGAGGGAGGCGCCGGTGACCAGGGTCTCGATGTGGTCGAGGGGGACGTCGGGGAGGGCCTTGCCGACGTATTCGGCGAAGACCTCGTCGCGGCGGCGCGGGTCGATCTCTGACGCGTTCTTGCCGGAGCCGCCGATCGTCACTTCGAGCAGACGGCGGTGCAGACTCTGTTCCAACGGACTTCCTCGCCTCGGGCGGGTGGCGGAGCCGGGCGTGGCGGCTCCGCCGTCGCTGCTTACTTGGTCGTGCGGTCGTAGATGTACTGGGCCGCTTCGCGGTGGCCGGGGAAGCCTTCGTACTTCGCCAGCTCGATGGCGATCGGGCCGAGGGTGCGGGCGCCCTGGTCGGTGACGTAGGCGAAGGAGGAGCGCTTCACGAACTCCTCGATGCCGACGCAGGAGTGGCTGCGGGCGCCGCCGCCGGTCGGGAGGATGGCGTTGAGGCCGATCGCGAAGTTGCCGAAGGCGATCGAGGTGTTCTCGCCGAGCAGCACCTCGCCGGCGTTGACCAGGCGGCTGAGGATCTCGAAGGGCTGCTGGACCAGGACTCGCAGGTGCTCGGGGGCGTAGTCGTTGGTGAAGGCGATGGAGTCGTCGAGGTCCTCGGCGATCACGATGCCGCCGTAGCCGGCCAGGACGGACTCGCAGAACTCGCGGCGCTTCTCCGGGAGCTTGGCGAGCAGGCCCGGGATCAGCTGCTCGACCTGGTCGGCCAGGGCGGTGGAGTCGGTGACGAGCAGGGCGGCGGAGTCCGGGCCGTGCTCGGCCTCGACCAGCAGTTCGCGGGCCGCGACCTCGGGGTCGGCGTGGCCGTCGCACAGGACGATGGACTCGCTGGGGCCGGCGGGCAGGCCGGGGTCGATCTGGCCGTAGAGCAGGCGCTTGGCGGCGCTGACGTACTGGTTGCCGGGGCCGACGATCTTGTCGACGCGGTCCACGCTCTCGGTCCCGAAGGCGAAGGCGGCCACGGCCTGGGCGCCGCCCATCTTGAAGATGCGCTCGACGCCGCACAGGCGCGCGGTGACCAGGGTCGCGGCGTCGATGGTGCCGTCGGGGCCGGGCGGCGTGCAGACCGCGATGTGCGGGACCTCGGCCAGGACGGCCGGGACGGCGAGCATCATCATCACCGAGGGGAAGGAGCCCTTGCCGCGGGGCACGTAAAGACCCGCGGAGGCGATCGGGACGACGCGCTCGCCGGAGATGACGCCGGGCTGGAACTCCTCCATCCAGCTGGGCGGGGGCAGCTGGGCGCGGTGGTGGCGGCGGACGTTGGCCACCGCCTGCTCGATGGCGGTCTTCAGGGCCGGCTCGACCAGGCGCTCGGCCTCGTCGAACTCCTCGGGGGTGACCAGCAGGCGGCTCGCGTCGAGCTTGGCGCCGTCGAAGCGCTCGGTGTACTCCAGCAGCGCCTCGTCGCCGCGCGCGCGGACGTTCTCGATGATCTCGCGCGTGCGCTCCTCGACCGATGCGAAGTCGCCCTGCGCCCGCACCATGACCTGCCGCCGGGCCTCCGGAGCGAGCTCACGGAGTGTGAACCGGTTAATCTTGACCTGCATCAGAATTTCCTATCTCCCGGGCACGTTCATCAGCACGGAGCCGTGGCACAGAGCGGTGTAAGAGTACTTCGCCGTCACCTTCGATCGCAGAGCCGCGGCAGGCCGCCGGCCCTCGTCGCCGGACCGGTCACTCATCGAGGCCGGCCTTGAGGTACTCGTCGAAGACGTCGCGGAACCGGTCCATCTCGTCCCGCGTGCCCATGCTGACGCGGAACGTGCCGTTCAGCGGCGGCTGCGACATCGACCGGACCAGGACGCCGGCGTCGCCGAGATGGCGCACCGCCGCGGCGGAGTTCCTCGGCCGGACCAGCAGGAAGTTCGCGGCGCCGTCGACGAAGGTCAGGCCGCGATCGGTGAGGAACCGCACGACGTCCGGCTTGACGCTCTGCATGGTCTCGTCGACGTAGCGGCGCACTTCGTCTATCGCCTGGAGCTGTGCGATGGCGGCGGTCACCGCCAGGGAGTTGACGTCGAACGGATTACGGATCTTCGCGAGCTGCTTGATGATCTCGGGTGCCGCGATGACGTAGCCGAACCGCAGTCCGGCCATGGCGAAGGCCTTGGAGAAGGTCCGCAGGACGATGATGTTGCGATGGGTGGCGATCAGCGGCGCCACGGTGCTGCCGGTGAACTCGAAGTACGCCTCGTCCACGATCACCGGGAGGTCCGGGTGGTCGGCGGCGGTCTGCTCGATGTAGGCGAGGTCGACCGGGGTCCCCGTCGGGTTGTTGGGGTTGATGAACACGATCGCCCGGGGCCGCGACGCGAGCGCGGCGGAGAAGTCCTCGTAGGGGAACTCGAGCTGGTCGCCGACGAACGGCACTTCCTGCAGCGTGGCCCCGGTCAGCTCGGCGACCAGCTTGAACACGCTGAAGCCGGGCATGGCCAGGAGCAGCCGGTCGCCGGGGCCGAGGAAGCAGCGCATGACGAGGTCGATGGCCTGGTCGGAGCCGTTGGTGGCGAGCAGGAACGACTCGGGGACCCCGCAGTACTCCGCCAGCGGCGCGTAGGCCAGCGTGTCGTCGGGGTAGAGGTTCACGCCCTTGGTCACCTGCTGGACGAGCGCCGCGGACACGGTGTTGGACATCGGCTGGGTGCACTCGTTGCGGTCCAGACAGATGAACCGGGTGCGGTCGACCCCGATCCACTCGGGCACGTATTGCGCGGCCGCGAGTACGTGGGGGTTCGTCACGAGCGCGCTCATGCCAGTGCACCTTCCATCCGGGCCGGGGGCTGCTCGCCGAAGCCGGCGTAGGCGACGTCGACGTGCTTCGCGGCGTCGAGGGTGGCGAAGTCGCACGCGCCGGTGGCGACGCCGACCGTGTAGCACCCGGCGGTCGAGGCGGCCTCGGCGCCGAGGAGCGAGTCCTCGATGGCGACGCAGAGCTCGGGGGCGAGGCCGAGCCGGCGGGCGCCCTCCAGGTACGGGTCCGGCGCGGGCTTCTTCCGCAGGCCCTCGATGTCGTTGCCGACGACGATGTCGAAGCAGCCGCGCAGCTCGGCGGCGTCGAGCATGGACAGGATGTCCGGGGTGGGGTTGTTCGACACCAGGCCGGTGGCCAGGCCGGCGGCGCGGGCCGCGTCGATGATCTCGACGATGCCGGCGTGCACCGGCGGGGAGACGGTGTGGCGGACCTCGTTCAGCGCTTCCGTCAACCGGTCCACCTCCTTCTCCGTCGCCTCGTGGCCCACGGCGGCCGCCACTCGCCGCCAGAATTCGGGCACGTCATAGGGAAAGTTGGCGCGGATGACGTCTTCGGGCAAAGTGAAATCATGATGCACGACTTCCCGCAACAGCTTGGGGGCCATAATGACCTCCACCGCGAGCGTGTCGAGCACAACCCCGTCCATATCAAAGAGCAGCGCTTTAATACTATCGGGAACCGCCAACCGGCCCAGGAACAACATGGGCGGGAGTCTACCCGGCACCTCCTGGCCCCGGGCCCGGTGTCCTCCACCTGAGACAAGCCGCGCCGGGCAGCCGGAGCGGAGCGGGATTCTTCGGGCACACCACTGCTGACCGGCGGCGGAGAGCCGGCCGCCGGTCGGCGGCGTTCGGGACCGGACGATACTCCGGGCGAGAGGGGGTTCGCGGACCGATGGGGCGATAACCCGGGGCCGGTTCCGGACTATGTCGGAATCCGCAAAGAGAATCTCAAACCCGATAGAGGTATTCCTCTCTATCCGGAGGATCGTCCAGAAGATCACTCCGCCGGCAGCTCCTCCAGCGGAAGGACCGTGCGGCCGCCGCGAATGATCGGCAGTCCGGCCAATATCCGATAGATCATGACCCGGTAGCGCAGGCCGGCTTCGGCGAGGTAAGTGTCGTCGCCGGAGGGGTCGGGCTCGCCGGCGCCGTTCTCGCCGAGAAGGATTTCCGGCACCAGGAGTTCGGACAGGGCCGTGCCCTGGGCCGCGTCGTCGATGGTCAGGCCCGAGCCGGGGAGCAGGTACCCCGGTGCCACGACCCGGCCGAGAAGCCGGCCACGGACCTCGGGGACGAACTCGTCCCACAGCACGGTCGCCTTGGCGCGGAAATCGCCGCGGACTTCGACGTATTGGTCGGTGGAGTTGCCTATGAAGGTCTCGACCTCGACGTCGCCCTGGACAAGCAGACGGGAGGTCCCGGTGAGGACGAGGTTGGCGGCTTTCAGATCGCCGAGGACGACCAGGGAGGGGCTGCCGTAGTCGAGGTTGACGATGTTGCCGTCGACGTGGAGGTCGCCGTCGATGACGTAGCCGGTGACGGCGCCGTCGATGTCGTCGTACTGGGGGCGGCCGCCGGCCTTGATCCACGGGTTCTGGTAGCGGTACTGGTGGTCGTCCAGCCACAGGGAACCGGGAAGGGCCGCCGGGCCCGGGTGCAGGATGTACTCCTCCTCGTCGAGGTTCTCGGAGCTCTCCTCGGGGAAGCCGCGCTGTGCGAAGAGGGCGAGGATCTCGTCCCAGGTCTGGTAGATCGTCTCCATGGTCGGCACAGTAGAGGGCTGAGCCGACATGCCGGGAGGGGTGGAGCAGGCGGGTTCGAGCTTCACCGGCTCACAGCTGCTTCGCCTGTGTCCAGTCGCGGTCGAACATCCGGAGCGCCGAGGCGAGATATTCGTTGCGGAGAACGATGCCGCCGTTGGACTCCTCGTGACGGATGGACACGTAGGCGAATATGCCGTCCACGATGCCGTCGTGGCGGAACCGTTCCCACAGCACCGGTTCCCGCCGTTCGAACTGTTGCAGATCGAGGTCGTAGAGGACCAGGCCGGCCGGCAACTCGGTGTCGATAATGCGGAAATCGACGTGCTCGTCGAACAGATCCGGCGGCAGATCGGCGTCGTCGAACAAGTCCCGGTATGCCTTCACGTAGGGCTCGAAATTCGGCCGCGCACCGTAGAAGAGGTACTGGTAGTTGCGGCCGTTCAGAACGCTACCGAGCAGGATGTCGAAGAAGGGGCCGCGACCAACCATCCCGTCGGTTTCGACGGCCAAAGAGGCAGGCACGCCGCGCGTCATCACGCGGGTCCGACGCGCACATGCCTCGATGGCCATCGCTTCGGCGTCCGTGAAGAATCCGGACGGGCTGGCGTTCTCGGGATCCTCAAGCAGTGCTCGGGCGACCCGCTCCACTTCGTCGTAGAGCCGCCGGTTCACCCGCACGACCAGGTCGCGTTGGCGTCCGTGATACGCGTTGGTCTCGGCCATGGCGCGCATGACCTCCACCCGGAGGTTGTCGGCGTCCGCGGCGGAAGCCTGCACCACACGCTCGCCGAACACCAGATAGTCCAGGGTGACGTTGAAGAACGCAGCGATCGCGATCAAGGCTTGGAAGCTGGGCCGGATCCGGCCCGTGACGTAGTGCGACACGGTGGTGCCGCTGACGCCGAGAGCCGTGGCGAGTTTTTTCTGAGTCACGGTTGCCCGGTGACGGTCCAGCAGGGACTTCAGAATCTCGTCAAACTTGATTTCGCGTTCGGCCTGGGCCACGTCGACTCCTTTCCGTCGCGTCGTTCCGGGTGTCCCGCCCATCGCCGATGACTGGCACTAAAGCCTGTCCTAGTCCTGATATACGCACCGGTTGCTGCTCCGAGAGGGCGGGCATAACCTTCTCGACCAACGGTAACTTCACGACGCGGGACGCGAAGAACGATCGCAGAATCTGGCGCGGATCCGATCGAGAAGAGAACGTTCATGATTCTGGATAACAGAGCAAGAGGCGGCGGCTCGTCAGCGCCGCGACAGGACATGGAGAACCGATGGGCAACGAAGCCCTCCTTGATCTGGTGAGCTCGTTCATGGGCCTGGACCGATCCGAAGTGGAGACCATCGACAAGGAAGTCGGGGGCCTGTTCGTGTCCCGGTTCCTTCAGGACCGGATGCGGGACACCCTCGACGGCCGCGATTCCCTGACGCGCGAAGCAATTCGTCAATTTCTCGCCCCCGGTTTGTATTCCGAGGTCGATCCGACCAACGAACGGGCGAACATCATCGCCGGGTGTCCAGCGATCAACCACAGCTACCCGAACTCGGTGACGCTCACAGTGACCCGCACGTGCCATGTCAAATGCACGTATTGCTTCCGGGGCGACATCATCACCTCGGAGCAGACCTACGACGCCGCCGCAGTCGAGGCCGGCCTCGACTGGATCAAGTCCCACGAGAACATCGCGACCGTCGTGGTCACCGGCGGCGATCCGTTCACGCTGCCGCAGCCCGCCCTGAGCAAGCTCATCACGGCTCTGGACTCGATACCGACGGTGCACGAGGTCCGCCTGGACACCCGGGTGCTGACGGTCAAACCCTCGTCGGTGACCAGCGCCTCAGAGGTTCTGGCAGCGCTGGAGAACGCCGCCGGAAAGATGTGGCTCTACAGCCAGATCAACTCCGCGGGCGAGTTCCACCCCAGAGTCGACGACGCCATCACGGCCATCAACCGCACCGGTGTGCCGATCGTCAACCAGGCGGTGCTCCTGAAGGGCGTCAACCACACCCCCGCCCTGATGCGGGAGATGATCTACCAAGGCGTCCGGCGCGGTATCCGTACGGACTACCTCTACCTGTTGGACGGCGGCACCGAGGTCGACTCGCCGTTCAACGTCTCGGACGACGAGATCCGCGATCTCTTCAGGGAGCTGTGGAGCACCAGGACCTCGGGCCTGGCCAAACCGCGCGCGATCTACGTCGACCCGCTGACCAACACCAAGGCACAGCTGCTCGTCTCGCCCTTCGAAGGCAACGAAGGAAAGCTGGACAAGTTCCTCCTCGACCGACGGGCGAAGGCCCGGCGGGCCGCCCAAAACGCTGACCACCAGCTCTAGCCGCACCCTGTGGCTCTGCCCCTGGCAAGGATTCCGACCAGGGGCTCTGTGTTTCCGCCCGGTTCAGCCGGTACCAACTCTCAGCGCGCAGTCGCCGGATGACACCCGGCAGGCGCCGAGCTCCCATGCCCCGAACTCAGGCATGACGGCGCACCCCACACGGCCATCGGCACCACCGTCGCCAACGACCCCACGATCGCCGCCGCCAGCAGTCCGGCCCCACGACGGGCAAAGCGCTGACGGCGCGTGACCGCCGGCGCCGGCTTCGCCTTCACGTCAGGTGCGGGCTCACGTTCCAGTGCCGGTGTCAGTGTCAGTGCCAGTGCTGGTGCCAGTGCCGGTGTCAGTACCAATGAAGACTCCATCGCCTGAACCGGAGCCGCGATCGCTGCATGGCCCGCCTCCTCCAACGCGACCTCGGTCCGTCGCGCGAGCCACTCCTCCACGTCCCCGCCGCAAGCCTTCACATACGACGACAGCACTCCCGCCGAAGGCAGCGCCGCACCGCTGGCCGCCGCCGACAACGCGGACGGCGAGTACCCAGCGACCCGGCTCATCTCGCGATACGTCGGCCCTCCGGCCCGCCGCCTCAGCTCCCGAAGGTCCACCGCCAGCTGCGCCAGCGGCCCCGCCCCCGGATCAAGTCGCTTCTCCAACCGGCCCATCGCCAAGCCTCCTCATGCGTCCGCTCCCCTGAATTGAACACGAATTGTGCAGCGAGGCGGTTCTGGTTGCTGGTCAAAAATCCATGCCCTGTCCTGGAACCATGGAGACCAGCCGTCAGAAGATCGAGCGCCTCAAGGCCGTGCAACGCCACCGGGACCGCCGCCGACGAACGTGGATGATCGCGAGTATCAGCGTCCTCATAGCCGGCGCCGTCGCTTTGGCCGTCGCGTTTCTTCCGTCGGACAAGCCCGCCGCGGCGACGTCCAAGACGGCGACGGCGGCCGGCGCACCGGACTCGACGGCGCCCCTGGCCCCCGCCGGCCCGCTCACCGGCGCCCCGGTGGACGGCATCGAAAGCGGCTCGATGGAGCAGCTGGCCTTCCACATCCACGCGCACTTGAGCATCTACGTCGACGGCAAATCCAAAACCCTCCCCTACGGCATCGGCATCATCCGGCCGTACCAGATGTCGGCCGACGCGGCGGGGAACCCGTTCGTCGACGGCGGCAAGGGCATCTACTGGCTCCACACCCACGACTCCTCCGGCATCATCCACATGGAGGCCCCGGCGAACGTGTCATTCACCCTCGGCGAGTTCTTCGACATGTGGGGCCAGCCGCTGTCCGCCGCGCAAGTCGGCCCGGCCCAGGGTCCGCTGACCGTGTTCGTCAACGGCAAGGCGGTGACCGCGGACCCGCGGAGCATCCCGCTGAACGCCCATGACGTCATCCAGCTCGACATCGGCGACGTGGTCCCGTTCCAGGCCTACACGTTCCCGCAGGGTTTGTGATGGTCAGTCTGTGACAGTCAGTTTGTGACAGCTGGCTTGTGACAGCCGCCCTACCCCAACGCCGTCGGATCGACGTCCAGCGTCTCGCTGTACCGCAACGGCGACCGCTCCAACTCCCGCCGGTAGCGCGCGGCCCACGCTTCGTCGAACCCGTCGAGCAGCGCGTCCGCCCGATCGACCGTCGTCCGCGCCTGCTCGACGTTCCCCTGCCCGAACTGCGAACGGGCCAGCCCGTGCAGACACTCGACATGCCGGTAGGAGTCGCCGATGTCGCTGAACAGCGCGGCAGCCTCCATGAAGGCGGCCTCCGCCTCGGCGAAGCTGTCCAGCACCAGGTACGTGAAGCCGAGATTGCGGACCGCCACGCTGAGATAGAAGTGGCTGTTCCCCATCGCCCGGAACGTCGGCAGCCCTTCGAGCATGCACTCCAGCGCCTCTTTGGGCCGTCCCAGGCAGTGCAGGCAGATCGCGAGGTTGTTCAGGATCCGCGTTTCGAGGTTCACGTCGCCCAGGACCCGGCTGATCGCCAGCGCCTCCTCGGCCACCGCGACCCCGGCCTCCGGCCGGGCGGTGGCGGCCAGCGTGACGGCCAGACAGGCCATGGCGTTGGCCTGTCCCGCCTGGTCCCCGTCCCGGCGGCAGATCTCCACGGCGGCCGTCAGGTGCGCCTCGGCGTCGTCGAAGCGGCCGATGTCGGTCTCGGCCAGCCCCAGCGCGGTCAGCGCCGCGGACTCCCGCGAGGGCGCGCCGACCGCCTGGGCGCTGGCGACGGCCAGCACCTGGGTGCGGACGATGTCCGCCTTGCGCGCCTCCAGGCGCAGGTATTGCGTCATGGCCTCGGCGATCGGCGTGGCCAGGGCGTGGAAACCGCTGGTGTGCGCGCTCTCGACCGCGGCGATCAGGTTCGTCAGCTCGGTGCCCATCCACGCGGTCGCGTCCGCGGCCGTGTCGAACACCGGCGGGCGCCCGGTCCGCGCCTCGTCCGGCAGGTCGTGCCACTTGCCGGCCGGATTCAGCGCCCGGGCCGCGGCGTCGGCCGCCACCAGGTACCAGGACAGCAGCCGGTGCAGCGCGACCCGCTGTTCGGCGGCGGGCTCGTCGTCGGTCAGCTTGCGGCGGGCGAAGGCGCGGAGCAGATCGTGCAGCTCGTAGCGGCCCGGGCTTTTCTGCTGCACCAGGTACTCGTCGGTGAGCTGCTCCATGATGGACCAGGCCTGCCCGATGTCGAGCCCGGTCAGCGCCGCGATCGACTCGGCCGACATGTCGCGGCCCGGATGCCCGGCCAGCAGGCGGAAGGCGCGCTGCGCGTCGGTGTGCAGGCCGGCGTAGGAGACGTCGAAGACCGGCCACGGCGAGCGGGTGCCGCGGCCGAAGGCGTCGCTCTGGCCGGAGCGGAGTTCGCGGGCCAGGTCGGCCAGGCGCCAGGCGGGGCGGGAGCGGAGGCGCGCGGCGGTGATCGCGACGGCCAGCGGCAGGCCGCCGCAGACCTCAAGGATCTGCGCGGTGGCCTCGGGTTCGGCGCGGACCCGATCCGGGCCGGCGATCGTCGCGAACAGCCGCGCCGCCTCGGAGTCGCTGAAGACGTCGAGGACCACCAGCGAGGCGCCGTCCAGGCCGGCCAGGCGGCGCCGGCTGGTGATCAGCACCAGGCTGCCGCGGTCGGCCGGAATCAGGTCCCTGACCTGCTCCTCGTTCGCCGCGTTGTCCAGCAGGACCAGCGTCTGGCGGCCGTGGAGCCGGTCCCGGAACATCGCGGAGCGCTCCTCGCGGGAGTCCGGGATCTCCCGCGCCGGGACCGCCAGCTGCCGCAGGAACGTGCCGAGCACCTCGGCCGGCTCGGCCGGCTCCCGTTCCGGGTCGAAGCCGCGGAGGTTGACGTAGAGCTGCACGTCGCAATAGCGGCCCGAGCGCATGAGCTCGTGCGCGGCGTGCACGGCCAGCTGGGTCTTGCCGACCCCGGCCATGCCCTCGATGGCCGACACGATCACGGTCTGCGAGCTGCTCGGGACGGCGTCGACGGACGCGAGCAGGGCCGCGAGTTCGTACTCGCGGCCGGTGAAGGTGGCCAGATCGGCCGGGAGCTGGCGCAGGACCCCGGTGGGGGCGTCGGCCCGGGTGGCCCGCTGCGTGCGCAGGTAGGCCTCGCGCCAGCGCTCGACGTCCTCCTCGTCCAGCTCCAGGGCGCGGACGACGGCGACCAGCAGGTCGGCGTTGAGGCGCCGGCGGCTGGTCTTGAAGACGTCGACGACGGTGGACACGGACACGTCCTGCGCGGGACGCATCAGGCGTCCGACCTGCTTGGCCAGCAAGCGGTAGGAGGGACTGCCGGCCCAGGTCCGCAGCTCGCCCAGCAGGGCTATGAGCTCGGCCAGGTCCGTGACTCTCGACGGATCCGGAGCTTCAGACACAGTCCGCCTCCCCGACATCTTCAGCTCTCAATCGAACATTCTAATCGAAGGAACCTGATTTCCGGAAAGATCAGGTAGCTGAGAGTGATGCTATGGCCTGGGACTGTGCCGAGTGTCGCATGTCCGCCAAGCGGGCGGACCCGGATGGGGATTCAGCGGCGCGGGGCGTCCTCCTCCGGCGCCCACATGCGGTGCTCCCGCCGCGCCCACACCCGGTCGACGTAGCCGGTCCTCATACCGCGCCGCGCCTCGGGATCCTGGAAAGCCTTGCGCATGTGCCCGAGCAGGACGACGGCGATGGCGTAGGCGAGCAGATCGTGGACGAAGATCGCGCTGGTCCGGTTCAGGACCGGCAACAGGCCCATGAACCACATCAGCAGACCGGTGGCCGTCATCACCAGGACGGCGCCCGCGATCCAGCCCGCGTAGAGCTTCTGCCCCGCGTTGAACTTGCCGGCGGGACGGTCCGCGGGCTCGGTACGGCGGTGGCGAACCGCTCGCAGCCAGCGGCGGTCGTAGGGCGCGAAACGGTTCAGACGCCGCAGATCGGCGCGGAAGGCCGGCGAGACCAGGCCCAGCAGCGTCGGCGCGGGCAGGAGGATGCCGGACCATTCGTGGAGGAAGACCATGATGTGGCGCCGGCCGACCAGCTGCGCCAGCGGACCGATGTAGAGGCAGGCCGCGGTCAGGGCGCAGACCAGCATGAGGAGCCCGGTCGCGCGGTGGACCATCCGCTCGGCGCGGGTGAAGCGGCGGACACTGCGGCGTTCGGGCCAGCCGCGGGGGCGCCAGGTGGTGGGTTCGGCAGCCATATCAAGCTGCCGGCTTCTGTCGCTCGGCGCCGTCGAGCCAGCCGTCGAGGTCGTATCCGCGCTCCTCCCAGAAGCCGGGCACGACCCGGTCGGTCACCGTGATGCCGGAGAGCCATTTGGCCGATTTGTAGAAGTACATCGGCGCCGCGTAGAGGCGGACCGGGCCGCCGTGCTCGTGGGTGATCGGCGCGTCCTGCATGCGCAGGGCCACGAGCATGTCGGAGCGGCGGGCCTGGTCGAGGGTGAGGTTCTCGGTGTAGGCGCCGTCGAAGCAGGTGAATCGCAGGGCTTCGGCGCCCGCGGCGACTCCGGCGTCGTCCAGCAGGTCCGACAGCCGCACGCCCTCGAACGGCGTGTTCTCGACCCGCCAGCCGTCGGTGCACTGCACGTCGTGCACGATCCGGTGCTGCGGCAGTGCGCGGAGGTCGGCGAGCGTGTAGGTCCGCGCCTTGTCGACCAGGCCGTCGATCCTCAGCTCGTAGTCGGTCTCGCCTTTGCGGGGAACGGATCCGACGATGCTGTAGTAGCGGAACCCGCCAGGGTTCGGCAGCAGGCCCGTCAGCCCGGTCGGGTCCGCCTGCGACGCCTTGGCGAGCACCTTCTCCCAGGCCGCCTGGAGATACGGCGCCGCGGCCAGTCCCACCGCACCGGCTCCGAGCATGCCCAAGAGTGTCCTGCGGGCGATCGGGGCACCGTCGGGCACGTCCTGCGCGCTCTCCGGTTCCGGTTCGGGGGCCTGCGACTCCGCTGTCATGGTGCGCTCCTTCCTCAGCGATCACCACTGTCGCGAGTGGAACGCGGCCCCACATCAGTCATGTGACGCGAAGCCATGCGCGACCCTCCCCTCGTGCCGGCGGGCCGGGAGGCGCTAGCCTCGACGCACGTCGGCCGACGACGTCGTCAGGCTTGTGCGAATCGACAAGGCGGGGAAGCCATGCGCGGGCACGGGGCACAGCGGGGCAAGCAGTACGCGGTCCGGAGCGCGGCGGCGGTCGCGGGCGTGGCGGTCGCCGTCGCGATCGTCGCCGGATGTGCCAGCCGGAGCGGGCTGGCGACGCGGGACGACAAGTCCGCCGGCGGGGCGATCCAGTTCGCCGCCGCGAAGGTGGTCTCGGCGAGGAGCGTCCATGTGCACGCCACCATCGCCGGCGGGTTCGACGCGACCATCGACGGCTCGATCGTCTTCGCCCCGGCCCTGCAAGCCGACCTGACGCTGAAGGCAGCCGGCAGTACGAGCGCCGGCGCGAACGCCGACATCGCCAATGCCGCCGGCCTGCTGCCCACCCATGTCATCTACGACGGCACGACCATCTACTTCCCGATCAAGCCGAGCGACAACGTCACGTCCAAGGACAAGCCGAAGGCGGCGTGGTTCGGCCTGAACGCGGACAAGACCGTGGCGAAGGACTCGCCCGAGCTGGCGCTGCTGAGGACCGACCCGGCGGCGCTCGTCAAGGAGCTGCTGGCCAAGGGCACGTTCGCGCAGGCCGGTTCCGAGACCGTGGACGGCGTCGCCACGACCCGCTTCGGCATGGACGTCGCAGGCGACACCCCCGGACACGTCGACGTCTGGCTCGACGAAGCCGGGCTGCCGGTCGAGATCGCGGGCCGGCCGGCGGACACCGGGGACCAGAACCAGGACACGGACAAGAGCAAGCCGCAAAAGGGCCGGTTCGAGGTGCACTTCAGCCAGTGGGGACATCCGGTCACGATCGCCGCTCCCCCGGCCGACGAGGTGATCGGCGAGGACGACCCGGCTTCGTTCGCGGTGCCGGGCCGGCAGTTCACCATCTCCGGCAGTCAGCTGAACGGATCCGACCCGGCAAGTCCCGGAGAGATCACTCTGCCCGGAATCACCGTGGCGTCGATCCACGGTGCGGAGTCCGATCCGAAGCAGACCGTGTGCATCCCGGTCCCGGCCAGCGCGATGCCGTCTCCGCAGGCCTCGCCGACCACCATCTGCCTCATGCTGTCGTCGGGCACGGGGCTGCCGACCGCCCGCTAACGCGCTAAAGCAGGGCAGACCCTTGCCCCGCCCTTGACATTACCGGCCGTTCCCCCTGCGGGATCAGGCCTACGACGCCATCCGGCGCAGCTCACGACCACAGCAACCGCCATGTTGCGGTTTTGTGTCGTGTTCCTGGCCTCTGCGCCCTATTGAGCATGCTGATATGGCTCGCTACGTTGACGGCACCCCATCCACGTAAGGCGTCCCCACAAGGAGCCAAGCATGCGCAGCTTCCTGATACGCGCCGCTTCCCTCGCCGCCTCGGCCACCGCGGTGGCCGCCTCCGTCGCCCCCGCCACCGCGGCCGCGTCGCAGGCACTCTCGTTCCGTCCGCTGGCCTACAACATCAACGGCTACAACTGGGGCGGCTACGCCGCCACCGGCAGCGGCTTCTCCTCGGTCTCCGCGACCTGGACCGAGGCGAACGCCACCTGCAACTCCACCAACGACCTGTACGCGCCGTGGGTCGGCGTCGACGGCTACGGCAGCTCCAGCGTCGAGCAGACCGGCGTGGCCACCGACTGCTCCAGCGGCCACGCGGTGCACCAGGCCTGGTACGAGATGTACCCGAAGGCGCCGGTGTACCTGAGCACCAGCTCGTACCCGGTCTCGGCGGGCAACGTCATCCACGCCTCGGTCACCTACGCGGGCAGCCGCAAGTACACCCTGACGCTGACCAACCAGACCCGCGGCTGGACCTTCACCACCACGCAGACCACCTCCGCGTCCCGCACCAGCGCCGAGGTCATCATCGAGTCCCCGACCGGCGCCTACCCGAACTTCGGCACGCTGTCCTTCAGCGCCGCGACGGTGAACGGCTCGTCGCTCGGATCGTACGGGCCCACCGCGTTGGACCCCAGCTCCAACGGCATCTACGAGGCCCGGACCGGTGCGCTCTCCGGCGGCACCAGCTTCACGGAGACGTACCTGCACGAGTAAGGGTTCGGACACTGCCGCGCGGGGCGGAACACCTCCGTCCCGCGCGGCAGTGGCAGGCGCTTGGTGACCGGGTTCGGGGATTCGCGCGGCGCATCCCCGAACCCGGTCACTAAGCTGACCCCATCGGTGTTCGGCCCGGCTGAAGACCCCCAAGGGGTGGTTCATGGTGATCGGTCCCGTCGTCCTCATCCTCGCCGTCGTCGTCGGCCTGCTGTACGTCCGCCGCCGGGACTGATCGGCGCCGCGGGGCCCGCCCGCGTCGATGTCCCCCATTCGACCCACGCCGTTCACCCATCCGTGGGCCGGGCCGGCGCGCGCCGGGTTTGGGATCGGAGGGCCGGGTAACAGCCCACGATCACTTATCCACGATCAGCACCGGGAGGACGTCGTGCTGACTCTCACCGACCGGGCCGTCGCGGCCATCGCCACTTTGACCAAGCAATCGGATCTGCCCGACGACAGTGCCGGCCTGCGGATCGTCGCGCACGGCGCGTCGCAGGACCACGGCCGGGGCGAGCTGTCCTTGTCCCTGTCCCAAGCCCCGCACGGCGGCGACGAGGTCGTCGAGTCGGGGACCGCCAGGGTCTTCCTGGAGAACGAGGCCGCGCAGGCGCTCGGGGACCAGCAGTTGGACGCCACCGTCGGAGCCGACGGCGGAGTGAAGTTCCTGATCGCGCCGCAGCCCTGAGCGGCGGTGCGTGCTCGACGAACGGCTCGGCCCCGCGATCGCGGGGCCGAGCCGTTCGGACTTGGTCCTGCGCTCAGTCGACTTGGTCCTGCACTCAGTCGACTTGGTCCCGCGCTCAGTCCTCGACGGCGACCGTGGTTCCGCGCATCGACGTCATTCCGGCCCCGATGCACAGCACCGAGCCGGCCAGGGCGGAGAACAGGCCCCACTGCATGCTGTGGTCGGACGCGCGTTCGATCTCGATGACCACCAGCACCACGCCGATCACGCCGAGGGCGCCGGCCAGGCGGGTCAGCCAGCCGGAGCGTTCGGCCAGGCCGAGGACCGCCAGCAGGCCCAGGACGATCGCCGGGCCGCCGACGCTGTGCACCGCGTCCTGGGCGCCGCCGAACGTGCTCTGATACACCGCGCGCCAGGACGTGTCGAGGCCGGTCAGGTCCCGCGTCCATTTCAGGAACGCCGAGGCGATCAGGCCGGTGGCGCCGAGCGCGGTGAACATCATCCGGGATGCCACGCTGATCGGCCGTACCCGGCGGGCGTGAATGGGGGTGTGCGTCGTCATGGGTCTCACCACCTTGCGACGCCCGGTGCCGACAGCGGACCCTGCGCCCGCACGACGACGGCGCCGGCGCGCCGTAGGTGCCTGGTTGCCGTCGCGGGCGGTTCGAAACCCGCCGCCCGCGACGGATCCGCATGTCAGGCTGTTGCTTCGGAGCCCGGGGCGGCGTCGGCGTCGGCGGCCTCGGCGACCGCGGCCTGGTGGTGGAGGCCGGACTTGAGGCCGATCAGCGCCACGACGGCGGCGGCGGCCATGATGCCGGCCATGATGTAGAAGACGGTCTCGGTCGACTGCGCCCAGGCCAGCCGGTAGAAGTGCGGGATCTTCGACAGGTCGGTGGTGCTGCCGCCGGAGTTGTCGCTCTGCATCTGCGCCAGGCTCGCCGCGGCCTTGTCCGCCGCGTCGCGCGGGACGTGCAGCTCGGAGACCATCTGGTTGGCGACGTTGGTCTGCATCCGCTGCACCAGCGTGGTGCCGAGGACCGCCAGGCCGAGGCTGGCCGAGTAGTTGCGGATGGTCTGGGTGATGCCGGTGGCCTCGCCATAGGAGAACCGTCCGGCCTGGTTCACCGCGTCGGTGCTGGCCGGGGAGAGCATCAGGCCCATGCCGGCGCCGGCCACGACGATGAACCACTGCTGCTGGCCGAAGTCGAGCGTGGTGACCTTGGACGCCCACAGCGCGAACCCGACCGCCGACAGCGCGCAGCCGAGGGTGACCGGCAGCTTGGCGCCGACCTTGTCCAGCAGCCGGCCGCCGATCTGGGTGGCGACGGCGAAGCCGATGAAGAAGAACAGCAGGAAGATGCCGGCGTCCTTGGCCTCCTTGCCGAGCGAGATCTGCGCGTACTCGCTGGAGAAGACGAACAAGGGCACGAAGGTCAGCATCGCGATCCCGAGCACCAGGTTCTGGGTGAAGAAGGTGCGGTTCTTGAAGATCGCCATGTCGATCAGCGGCGACTCGGTCCTGGTCTCGACCCGGTAGAACACGACGAGCAGCGCCAGGCCGGCCACGATGCAGATCCCGATCGCCGGATTCGACCAGCCCCACAGCGGCGCCTGCTGGAACCCGAACACGCCGAGCACGATGCCGGCGGTGATCAGGGCCAGGCCGCGGTAGTCCATCCGGGCCGGGCGGTAGTCGGTCTCCGGCTTGGACAGCGCGATCAGCAGGATGGCCACGGCCGCGATCGGCAGGTTCACCCAGAAGATGGCACGCCAGGTCCACTGGGTGAGGAAGCCGCCCATGATCGGGCCGACCGCGGTCAGGGCGCCGGCGATGCCGAAGAACGTGGCCAGCGCCTTGCCGCGCTCCCGCACGTCGTAGGTCTGGACCACGATGGCCAGCGCCGCCGGGAACATGATGGCGCCGCCCAGGCCCTGGAGCGCCCGGAAGGCGATCAGCCAGGCCTCGGCCAGGCTGCCCTTCGGCGTGGCCCCGCACAGTGCGGAGGCGCCGGCGAAGATGATGACGCCCCAGGTCACCATGCGCCGGTGGCCGAGGGTGTCGGCGAGCCGGCCGCCGAAGGCGAACAGCGAGGCCAGCGCCAGCAGATAGGCGTTGACCGCCCACTGCACGCCGGTCGCCGACAGCCCCAGGTTGGCCTGGATCTGCGGAACCGCGATGGACACGATGGTCTGGTCGATGAAGGTCATCGCGACGGCGAAGATCATCGCCGCCAGCACCAGACTCTTCGACCGGCCGTTGACCGGCGCTGCTTCGGACACTGTTCCCAACTCCCCTGTGAACCCCGGAATATCCCTGTCACAAAAAGCCGCGCACGCCCGTCATAGCCCTGACGCCGAGCCGCAAACCCCGCATTCGGTGGAACCGGCCGGCGCCCCCGGGCCCGCGGTGCGACGCCCGCGAGCGCGGCCACCCGTCCCGAAGTCCCCGTCGAGCGGGTGGCCGACACGCCATCATGCTGGATACCTGGCGGTAGCGCTATGGTTCCGGCCCGCGACCGGGTGGGAACCCGTGTCAGCGCCCGCGGGCGGACCCCTCCCGACCCTTCACCAGAGCTTTGAGCATCCTCGCCGAGCGCCGGGCCAAGACTCGGCGAACGCTTGGTGACGTAACGGGGTCCGACGCTCCCGTCCTGCGACAATGATCGCGATTGATATCCTGGGCTCTTGGCCGGTGCGTTACCGCGCCAGCCGCCCGCCGTCGCGAGAAGCCGCCGAGGAAGCCACCATGGACGAGCCGGTGTCCGGACCGGGCGCCCCCGCGGTGTACGACGCATCGGCGTCGGCACCCGCCCCGCGCACGCTCATCGACATCCTCCACGCCACCGCCGGGACCCATCCCGACGCCACCGCCCTGGACGACGGCCGGCGCGCCCTGGACTACACCGCGCTGCTGGCTGAGGCCGGCGCCTTCGCGGCCCGGCTGGCAAAGGAAGGGGTCGGCGCCGGGGACCGGGTCGGCGTCCGCGTCCCGTCCGGCACCGTCGACCTCTACATCGCCATCCTCGGCGCGCTGACCGCCGGCGCGGCCTATGTCCCGGTCGACGCCGACGACCCGGACGAGCGCGCCCGCCTGGTGTTCGGCGAGGCCGCGGTGCGGGTGGTGGTCGGCGAGGGGCTGAGGATCACGCCGCAGGCGGAGTCCGCGCCGAGCGGCGCCGAAGCTCCGGCCACGACTCCCCCGACACGGCTCCCGACCACGGCCGACGACGCCTGGATCATCTTCACCTCCGGCTCCACCGGCAAGCCCAAGGGCGTGGCCGTCACCCATCGCAACGCCGCCGCCTTCGTCGACGCCGAGGCCGGCCTGTTCCTGCGGCCCGCGCCGATCGGCACCGCCGACCGCGTGCTGGCCGGCCTGTCCGTGGCCTTCGACGCCTCCTGCGAGGAGATGTGGCTGGCCTGGCGCAACGGCGCCTGCCTGGTCCCGGCCCCGCGCGCGCTGGTCCGCAGCGGCGTGGACCTGGGCCCGTGGCTGGTCGAGAACGGCATCACCGTGGTCTCCACGGTCCCCACCCTGGCCTCGCTGTGGCCGGCCGAGGCGCTGGCCGACGTCCGCCTGCTGATCTTCGGCGGCGAGGCCTGCCCCCCGGAGCTGGCCGAGCGCCTGGCCGTGCCGGGCCGCGAGGTGTGGAACACCTACGGCCCGACCGAGGCCACCGTCGTGGCCAGCGCCGCCCCGCTGACCGGCCAGGGCCCGGTGCGCATCGGGCTGCCGCTGGACGGCTGGGAGCTGGTGGTGGTCGACGAGTCCGAGGAGCCGGTCGCGATGGGCGCCTCCGGGCAGCTGGTGATCGGCGGCGTCGGCCTGGCCCGCTATCTGGACCCGGAGAAGGACGCCGAGAAGTACGCGCCGCTGAAGTCGATGGAGTGGGACCGCGCCTACCGCAGCGGCGACCTGGTCCGCGCCGATCCCGAGGGCCTGGTCTTCCTGGGCCGTGCCGACGAGCAGGTCAAACTCGGCGGCCGCCGCATCGAACTCGGCGAGGTCGACGCCGCGCTCCAGGCGCTGCCCGGGGTGCAGGGCGCGGCCGCCGCCGTGAAGAAGACCCCCGGCGGCGCCGAGGTCCTGGTCGGCTACCTGCTGCCGAGCGCCGCCGACTTCGACCCGCACGCCGCCCGCGCCCTGCTGGCCGAGCAGCTCCCGGCCGCCCTGGTCCCGCGCCTGGCCGTGGTGGACACCCTGCCGCTGCGCACCTCCGGCAAGGTCGACCGCAACGCCCTGCCGTGGCCGCTGCCCGGGGTGGAGGAGCCGGCCGAGGCCGCCGAGCTGACCGTCGCCGAGGACTGGCTGGCCGAACGCTGGGCCACGCTGCTCGGCGAGCGCCCGAACCATCCGGACACCGACTTCTTCGACTCCGGCGGCAGCAGCCTGGTGGCGGCGAAGTTCGTCTCGGTGCTGCGCTCGCGCTACCCGACCGTGACCGTCCGCGACGTGTACGACCACCCCACCCTGGGCGAGCTGGCGGCCCGGCTGCTGACGCTGGCGCCGGAGGAGACCGACGAGGTCGCCGAGTCGGTGCCGGACGTCCCGCCGGTCCCGCGCGGCGCCCAGATCGCGCAGATGCTGCTGATGGTCCCGCTGGCCACGCTCGGCGTGATCCGCTGGCTGACGCTGCTGGCGGTGGTCGGGAACCTGGTCGACGTCCCCTGGGTGCCGACGGTGTCCTGGTGGTGGGTGCTGGCGAGCTTCGTCCTGTTCGTCACTCCTCCCGGGCGCATCGTGATCACCGCCGGCGGCGCGCTGCTGCTCCTGCGGGGGCTGCGCCCCGGCGACTACCCGCGCGGCGGCTCGGTCCACCTCCGGCTCTGGGCCGCCGAGCAGCTGGCCGCCCGGATCGGCGTGCTGACCGCCGCGACCGGCCCCTGGAACGCGCTCTACGCCCGCGCCCTCGGCGCGCGCCTGAGCCCTGACGTGGACCTGCACTCGCCGCCGCCGATCACCGGCATGCTCCGGATGGGCGCGGGGTCCTCGGTGGAGCCCGAGGTCGACCTGACCGGCTACTGGATCGACGGCGGCCGGGTCCGGATCGGCGAGCTGCGGATCGGGGCCGGGGCCTCGGTCGGGGCCCGTTCCGCGCTGCTGCCCGGGGCCCGGATCGGGGAGCGGGCGCGGATCGCGCCGGGTTCCGCGGTCGCCGGGATCGTCCCGGTCGGCCAGGAGTGGGCCGGTTCTCCGGCGGTGCGGCTCCGCAAGGCCGAGCGCGCCCCGGGTCCGGCCCGCCGTTCCCGGCTGTGGACGTGGATCTACGGTCTGACCGCCGTCGGGCTGGCGGTGTTCCCGCTGATCGCCGCGGTTCCGGCGCTGACGGTGGTGGCGTTGTTCCTGGGCGGCACGACGACCGTGTGGGAGGGCTTCGGCTACGCGCTGCTGGCGCTGGTTCCGGCCGCGCCGCTGTTCGTGTTCTGCTACGCGCTGCTGACGCTGGTGTGCGTCCGGGCGCTGAGCGTGGGCATGACGGCCGGCGACCATCCCCTGCACAGCCGCCGCGCGTGGCAGACCTGGTGCACGTTGCAGCTGATGGGGATGGCCCGGATCTGGCTGTATCCGCTGTACGCCAGCATCCTCACGCCGACCTGGCTCCGTCTGCTCGGCATGCGGGTGGGTCGCGGAGTGGAGATGTCCACGGTGCTGGCCGTGCCCGCGATGACGACGGTCAACGACGGCGCGTTCCTGGCCGACGACACCATGATCGCCCCGTACGAGATGGCCGGCGGCTGGCTGCGCGTCGGCCAGTCCCGGATCGGCAAACGCGTGTTCGTCGGCAACTCCGGCATGGTGGCCCCGGGCCGCAAGCTGCCGAAGGAGAGCCTGGTCGGCGTGCTGTCCGCGGCTCCGCAGAAGGCCAAGCGCGGCAAGTCCTACCTCGGGATGCCGCCGGAGCGGCTGCGCCGGCCCGGCCAGGAGGTGGACGACGCGCTCACCTACAACCCGCCGCGCAAGCTGATGGCGGCCCGCGCGGCCATCGAGCTGCTGCGCCTGCTCCCGGCGATGATCACCGCCGGGCTGGCGGTGGCCGTGGTGGCGCTGCTGGCCGACGTCACGCACCGCTGGGGCGCGCCGTGGGCCGTGCTGCTCGGCGGGGTGGTCTTCCTGGCCGCCGGGGTGGCCGCCGCGGCGATCTCGGTCGCCGCCAAGTGGCTGCTGGTGGGCCGGATCCGGGTGAGCGAGCAGCCGCTGTGGAGCTCGTTCGTCTGGCGCAACGAGCTGGCGGACAACTTCGTCGAACTGATCGCCGCCCCGTGGTTCGCTGATCCCTGGCTGGGTACCGCGCCTCTTAATGCCTGGCACCGCGCCATGGGCTCGAAGATCGGGCGCGGCGTCTGGTGCGAGACCTACTGGCTTCCGGAGGCGGATCTGATCGTGTTGGCGGACGCGGCGACGGTGAACCGTGGATGCGTGGTGCAGACGCACTTGTTCCACGACCGGGTGATGAGCATGGACACGGTGACGCTGGAGCCCGGGGCCACGCTCGGCCCGCAGGGCGTGATCCTGCCCGCCGCCTCCATCGGGGCCCAGGCCACGGTCGGGCCCGCCTCGCTGGTGATGCGCGGCGAGGGCGTCCCGGCCCGCACCCGCTGGCAGGGCAACCCCATCGCGCCGTGGCCGGAGCAGGCGTGACCGACACCTATTTCCCGCGCCGCGGCAACGAGGGCTACCTCGTCGAGACCTACGACCTCACACTCGACTACCGCGTGGGCCCCAACCGGCTCGCGGCCGTGGCGGTCCTCACCGTCTGGACCACGCAGGCCCTCACCAGCCTGGTCCTGGACCTCGCCGACCTGCGGGTCGACCGCGTGATCCTCCAGGACGGCCGCCGCCTGCGCTTCGAGCACCAGAAGGAGAAGCTGCGCATCCGCCTGCCCGGGCTGGTCCCGGCCGGGCACCAGCTGGTGCTCGAGATCGTCTACCGGGGCAGCCCCCGCCCCACCTCCAGCCGGTACGGGGGCCTGGGCTGGGAGCAGCTGGACGACGGCGTCCTGGTGGCCAGCCAGCCCACCGGCGCGCCGTCGTGGTTCCCCTGCGACGACCGCCCGGACCGGAAGTCGGCCTACCGCTTCACCATCACCACGGCGTCCCAGTACCAGGTGGTGACCAACGGCCGCCTGGCCGGGGTGGCGCACAGCGGCAGCACCTCGACGTGGTCCTACGTCCAGGACGCGCCCATGGCCACCTATCTGGCGACGGTGCAGATCGGGCCCTACCAGCGCCACGAGTTACCCGGGGCGGTCCCGCAGCGTCTGGTGGCCCCGGCGCGCCGCATGACCGCGGCCCGCGAAGCGCTGGCGCACCAGGACGCGATGATCACGCTGTTCACCGACCTTTTCGGCCCCTACCCGTTCGACGACGCCTACACCGTCGTGGTCACCGACGACCGGCTCGAAATCCCCATCGAGGCCCAGGGCATGTCCCTGTTCGGCGCCAACCACATGGACCTGGAGTGGGCCAACCAGCGCCTCATCGCCCACGAGCTGGCCCACCAGTGGTTCGGCAACAGCCTCACGCTGGGCTCCTGGCGCGACATCTGGCTCCACGAGGGGTTCGCCTGCTACTCCGAATGGCTCTGGTCGCAGGCTTCCGGCTACCGCGACACCGACGAGCAGGCCCGGACCTGGCACCACCGGCTGAAGCAACAGCCCGAGGACCTCATCCTCGCCAACCCGGGACCGGCGAACCTGTTCGACGACCGGGTCTACAAGCGAGGGGCGCTGACGCTCCACGCGCTGCGCAGAAGCGTCGGCGACGAGGCGTTCTTCAACACACTGCGAACGTGGACGGCGGAGTACCGCCACGGGACCGTGACGACCGACGGCTTCCTGAAGACGGTCGCGACGGTCACCGGACGGGACCTGAGCACGTTCTTCGCGGAATGGCTGTGGGACGAGCGGCTTCCGCAGCTGCCGTAGCAAGGGGGCTCCTAGCCCCAAGCGCCGGCGATCTGCCGCGTCGCGGCGTTGAGCCGGTTGAACATGTTGGTGACGCCGATCATCAGCACGATCGCAGCGAGCTGCTTCTCGTCGAAGTGCGCGGCGGCGGCGTCCCACACCTCGTCGTTGACCGCGTCGGCCCGGTCGGCCAGCCGCGTCGCGGCCTCCGCCAGGGCCAGCGCCGACCGCTCGGCGGCGCTGAAGTACGGCGTCTCGCGCCAGGCCGCGACCATGCCGAGCTGCTCGTCGGTCAGCCCGGCCTTCCGGCCGGTCTTGACGCCGGCGTCCACGCAGGCGCTGCATCCGTTGATCTGGCTGACGCGCAGGTGGACCAGCTCCAGCGTCTGGCCGTCGACACCGGCGGAGTGGGCCGCCTGGAAGATCTCCTGGATCGGCTTCATCGCGCCGGAGAGGATCATGGCGGGGTTCTGCATACGGGACTGCATTGTGGTGGTCTCCATCCGGTGGGTTCCGCGGCCCGCCGTTCGGGCCGTGGCTTCATTTCAGCGCCGATCGGTTGCCCGGGACGATGCCGATGGGACAGGGTGGGACGCGTGGAACAGGCCTGACCAGCAGCGACACGGCGTGGGAAAACCGCGTCGCCGCGGGACGGGACGAGCACCGAGACGAAAGGCACCATCTGTGGTTTCCGAGGGGCGGACAACGACCGCGGACCCCGCCGAGGAGCTGGCGGCCAGGCTGCGGGCGGTTCAGGAACTCTCCGGCCTGGGCGTGCGCGCACTGGCCCGCGACAGCGGCCTCAGCTCGTCGTCGCTGTCCCGGTACCTGGCCGGACAGACCGTCCCGCCCTGGCCTGCCGTGATCGCCTTGTGCCGCCTCGTCAAACGCGATCCGCGGCCCTTGCGACCGGTCTGGGAACGGGCCTCGAACCCGCTTCCGGCCCCGCCGAGATCGAGCCGGCAGGTGCACTTCCCGCCGCGCAACGACCTGCCGCGCGACACGCCGGACTTCACCGGGCGGACCGCCGACCTCGCCGCCGTGCTCGGCGCCGTCGAGGACCACCGGATCGTGGCGATCGACGGCATGGCCGGCGTCGGGAAGACCTGCCTGGCGGTCCACGCCGCGCACCGCCTCGCGAGCGACTACCCCGACGCCCAGCTCTACGTCGACCTCCACGGCTTCACCGACGGACGCGAGCCGCTGGGCGCCGATCCCGCGCTGCGTTCGCTGCTGACCGCGCTGGACGTCCCGTCCGAGCGCGTGCCGCTCGAAGGAGTGGAGCAGCTCGCGGCCTGTTGGCGCGCGGAGCTGGCACGGCGCCGGGCCGTCGTGGTCATCGACAACGTCGCCGACGCCGAACACGTCCGTCCGCTCCTGCCGGGCGCGGGCGATTCGGCGGTCCTGATCACCAGCCGGAATCGTTTGGTGGGCCTGGACGAGGTGCCGCCGGTCTCGCTCGACGTCCTCAGTCCCGAGGAAAGCGCCGAGCTGCTTCGCCGCGCCAGCGGGGAGGCTGTCGGTCCGGATGCCGGGGCTGGCACTGGCACTGGCACTGGCACCAACGCCGGCCGGCTGGCCCGCGATCCCGAGTCTGCGGCCGAGGTGGCCCGGCTCTGCGGAAACCTGCCGCTGGCGTTGCGCCTCGCCGGTGCCCGGCTCCGGCACCGGCCCGGCTGGACGGTCGGAATCCTCATCGAGCGCATGGCCGACGGCACGGACGAGTTCGACACCGCCCTCGCCATGTCGGTCCGGCAGCTCGACCGCGCGCAGGCGAGGTTGTTCCGTCTGCTCGGCCTGCTGCCCGGTTCGTCGTTCGACGAATACCTGGCAGCCGCTCTGGCCGACATCCCGCTGCGGACCGCGCGCGCCATGCTGGAAGACCTGCTCGACGCACACCTCGTCCAGCAGCCCTCAGCAGATCGTTATCGGATGCACGATCTCGTGCACCAACATGCCCGGCGCGCGTCCGAGCAGCAGGACTCTGATGCCGACCGGGCACGCGCTCTGGAGCGCCTGCTCGACTACTACGTGACCGCTGCCGCCGCCGCGGACGCCGCGATGCCCTTTCTCGCGCCCAGCCGCGGCCGCGACTCCCGGTTCCCGCTGTCTCCTCGCGCCGGCCAATCCCCCATAGCAGTTCCCGAATTCGCCACCAAGCACGCGGCCTTCGCCTGGTACGCCACCGAGTACGGAAACCTCGTCGGCGCCTTCGAAGCAGCCATCGCCATCGGCGCGGACGCGCACGCCTGCGAGCTGCCTCGCGTCATGCGTGCCTTCTTCGCCCGCCGCTGCGGGACAACCCATCTCAATGTTCTCTTCGAGCGGTCCCTCGCGGCGGCCGAGCGGCTGGCCGATCCGGTCCGCCTCGCCGAAGTGCACAGCGACCTCGGCTTTGCCCGCTACAACGCCGGGCGGATGGCCGAGGCCGCCGCCGAGTACGAGGCGGCCGCGTCCCTGATGTCGCAGGGCACTGACGCCCAGTCTCTCTTGCAGCAGGCCGAGCTCGTCATGCGACGGGCGTATCTGCGCTGGGACGAAGGTCTGGTCGACGAGCCGCTGGACTTGTTCCACCAGGCCGAAAAGCTCTACGCCGACGCCGACTGCGCGCCCGGAGTGGCGCACGCGAGGGCCTACGAGGCTTGGGCGCTGCTCCAGCTCGGCCGTCGTGAAGAAGCCGCGGACCTGGCCCGCGCCGCGCTGGCCATGGCCGTGCCGAACCCGGACCCGGCCTGGCCGCCGGCCCTCGCCGCCCGCATCACCCTCGGCGTGGCGATCGCGCCGGACCATCCCGAAGAGGCCGCCGACCATCTCCATCAGGCCCTGATCCTGGCTCGCGAAGACGGCCACACCCACAACGAGGCGTGGTGCCTGAACTGCCTGGGCGTCGCGCAGCGGCACATGGGCCGCTACGAAGAGGCGCTGGCGAGCCACGAACAGGCCTTCGCGCTCCTCGAAGAACTCTTCGAGGAGCACTGGAAGATCCACTTCCTCGACAGCTACGCCGAGACCTGCCGCCAGGCGGGCCGCCCGGACCAGGCCCTGGCGTTGCACCGCGAGGCGCTGGATCTGGCCCGGAGCCTTGGAAACCGCCAAAAAGAAGCCCTGGCCCGCGAGGGCATCGCCGCCGTGTCGGGGGACGTCAGCCCGGCCCTCCCGACCGACCCCTCCCAGTAGCTCCTAACCAGCCGAAAAACCCGGACGCGCCAAAGCGCTTAGCTCACCGCATTCCGGGTATGGCGGCGGATTCGGACGAAAGGAGATTGATCCCTATGACCATCGACGACCGCCTGGAGACCAGGCCGTCCGACCGCGAGCTGCTGCGCCTGCTGTCCGGGGGAACACCCGAGCCGTCCTTCGACCATCTGATCCGGATGAGCGACGACTGCGGAATGTTCGAGCACGCACGCGGTCCGGTCCCCAAGCGCTGGCACGGCTACTGTGTCGACGACGTCACGCGCGCCCTTATCGTCATCTGCCGCGAACCCGAGCCGGCGCCGGAACTGGTCCGCCTCGCCGAGATCTATCTCGCGTTCCTGCTGCACGCCCAGGACCGGGAGCGCGGCTTCCACAACCGCCTGGGCTACGACCGCCAGTGGCACGACGAGCCGGAGACCGGCGAGTGGTGGGGCCGAGGCGTGTGGGCCCTGGGCACCGCGGCCTCCCGCGGCCCGACACCCTGGATCCGCGCGGTGGCCCTGGAACGCTTCGCCGACGGGGTCAAGCTCCGCAGCACCATTGGGCACGCCATGGCGTTCGCCGCCCTCGGCGCCGCCGAAGTGGCCGACGTGCTGCCCGACCACCAGGGCGCCCGGGAACTCCTGGCCGACGCCGTGACCGTCATCGGCCGCGGCGGCTCCGACCCGGCCTGGCCCTGGCCCGAGCCGCGCCTGGAATACGCCGACGCCGCCCTGCCCGAAGCCATCATCGCCGCCGGCCAGTACCTCGGCGACGAGGCCATCCTGCGCGACGGCCTGGCCCTGCTCGACTGGCTCCTGTCCACCGCCACCCGCGACGGCCACCTGTCCCCCACCCCCGCGGGCGGCTGGGGCCTGGGCCAACCCCGCCCCGGCTTCCACCAGCAGGCCATCGAACCGGCCGCCTACGCGGACGCCTGCGCCCGCGCCTTCCTGGTCACCGGCAACCGCCGCTGGCTCACCGGCGTCCGCATGTCAGTGGATTGGTTCCTCGGCGACAACGACAGCCGCATCCCCATGATCGACGATGTCACGGGCGGCTGCTTCGACGGCCTGGCAGAGGACAGCCGCAACCCGAACCAGGGCGCGGAATCGACCCTCTGCCTGATCTCCACCCTGCAACTGGCCCGCTGGCTCGACCGGATCCCGGTCGACTCCGATCCGGCCACGACCTAGACCACGATCCAGAGCACGACCCAGAGCGCGATTCAGAGCACGACCCAGAGCACAATCCAGACCATGACCTAGATCACGACCTAGACCGCTGGAACGCGGGCCGCCGGACACGAGGTGTCGGGAGCGGCCCGCGTTCGCTTGTCCGCGACGCCCGCCCCGACCGCGAGACCCGCCTCGCCCGCCTCAGCGCCGACACCGACCTCCCCGGTCCTCGACGCAGCCCCGGCTCGCGTCAGCACCAGACCTCTCGCGCGCCAAGCCGCGCTCAACCCGCATCGGCCCGCAGCTCGGCGACAGCGGCCTCATAGGCCAGCAGTGCGTTGACCACGACTCGTCGCTGCGATGTCGACAGCGGTCCCAGCGCTCGGCGCCATGCCTCGGCGCCCGGGGCCAGCCAGGCCTCGATCGCGGAGCGGGAGCCCGGTGCGATGCTGACGATGCGGCGGCGCCGGTCGGCGTCGTCCTCGGCCCGGCGCAGCACGCCCTTCCGGCTCAGGTCGCCGATCACCAGGCTCGCCGTGGTCGGTGCCACCTGGAGCCGGGCGGCGAGGTCGTTGACCGTCGCCGGGCCGTCCAGCAGCAGGAAGGCGAGCAGCGACAGGTGGCGCGGGCCCAGGGTGAGGCCGGCGAGTTCGGGCGGCGGGGGGATGCGCTTGGCGTGGGCGACCAGGCGCGGCATGAGCAGCAGCATCGAACGGACGGCCTCGTTGAGCTCCGGCGACACCGGCTCGGCCGGGGTGCCGGCGGATTTCGCGGTCGCTTTGCCGGGGGTTCTGCCAGTCGCCTTGGTGGACACCGCGCACGCCTCCACTTATCTTTGACAGCAAAGATGTTTTGCCCTGCCCGAGCAATGACCCATGCTAACCAGGGGGTTCAGCCATGACCGTGCTTGTCGTCGGCGCACGCGGGAACATCGGAAGTCGTGTTGTGGCACGTCTGCACGCTGCCGGCCGCGCCGTCCGGGCCACGGCCCGGTCCGGCGCCCCGGACCGTCCGCGCCCCGCCGGTTCCCCCGAATCCCCCAACGGCGTCGAGGGCGTCGGGGCCATCGACGTCGTCGACCTCGACCTCACCGCGACCGACGGCTTCGAGGCCGCGCTCAAGGACGTCGAATCAGTCTTCCTCTACGCCACTCGCGGCGACACCACTCCTTTCCTGGCCGCCGCCCGCGAGGCCGACGTGCGCTACGCGGTGTTGCTGTCCTCCCCCGCCTCCTACGAAGCGGCCGAATACCGCGGACCGATCGGCCGCGTCCACCGGCTGAACGAAGAACGCCTCGCGGCTTCAGGCCTCGAACACACGGTCCTGTATCCGAGCTGGCTGGCCACCAACGCCCGCCGCGACTGGGGCGCCGCGATCCGCGCCGGCGAACCGGTGGAACTCCCTTACCCGGACGCCAACATCTCGCCGATCCACCCGGACGACGTCGCCGCGGTGGCAGCCGAACTGCTGCGGGACCCCGCTCACCGTTCCCGGATGCAGATCCTCACCGGACCGGAGTCGCTGCGGCTGGACGAGGCCGCCGCCGTGGTCGGCACGACACTGGGCCGACCGGTCGACGTAAGAAGGATCAGCCGCGACCAAGCGCTGGCGCGGCGGGAGGCGTGGCTGTCCGAAGAGGTGCTCGCCACGCTGCTGGACAGCGCCGCCGCCACCGTCGGGCATCCGGCGACGCTGACGAACGGCGTGGAGCGGATCACCGGCAGGCCGCCACGGTCGTTGCGGGAATGGGTGGAAGAACGACGTACGGACTTCGGACCGGAATAAGAGCGCTATTCAGTAGGAAACGAAAAGTAGAGCACGTTGCTGTAATGGGAATCGAAATGATCGCGCCACGACGCGCGCACCGATTCCAGCCACTCGTCATCCTCACCAGCAATCGCCGCCTCGGCCCGCGCCACGGCACGAGGGATGTCGGTCGCGACCAACTGTTCGACCGCCTCTTCGACGTCGCCACCGTCCAAAGAGATCATCTCGCCGGTTTCCAGAATGAAGAACGCCGCGCTCTGCTTCTCCAGATGCGCGGCGATCTCGGCGACGCGCGATGCGAACTCGGGTTCGTCCACGCCCTCCCCCACCACCCGCAAAAGGTCCAGCAGCAAAGCGGTTCCACCGGCGTAATCCGCGCCAATACCTATCTTCGGGTCCCAGATCATCGACTGCACGACCCGCGGCTCGCGACCGACCAGCAGCTTGTGGGCCAGCGGGATGTCCCAGCGGTGCTCGGACACGCAGTTCACCCGAGTCGGGTTCTCGGTCTCGGTCGGGAGCGTCTCGGCTGAGTAAAGGTAAGAACGGTTGGCCATGGCGGCGACGCTAACACCACGCGCAGGCCCGCCGGGGCGGATCGGGGACAGTCGTTCATGGACCGCCGGGGACGCCGCGGGCAGTCCCCAATCACCCCCTTCACCCCACCTCCTACCGAATCGCCGCCCGCCCGCCACCGCGACGTCATGTCCCGGCCGCGCACCCCCGCGCCCCCTCCGGTAAGTTTGGTCTATACCAATATCCACCCGCTCCGTATGCCATCACTGAACCAGGGGTCGTCATGGAAGTCGTCATCGTCGCGGACGCGGCAGCCGGCGGGGAGCTCGTCGCCGGCGCGGTCGCCGAGCTGATCGCCCGCAAGCCCGACGCACTGTTCGGCGTCGCGACCGGCTCGACGCCGCTGCCGGTGTACCAGGCGCTGGCCGCCAAGGCCGCGGCCGGCGAGGTGGACACCTCCCGGCTCCAGGTCTGCCAGCTCGACGAGTACGTGGGCCTGCCGGCCGGGCACCCGGAGTCCTACCGGGCGGTGCTGAAGCGCGAGGTGCTGGAGCCGCTGGGCATCCCGGAGGAGCAGTTCCTCGGACCGGACGGCGGCGCCGCCGACCTGCCCGCCGCCTGCGCCGCCTACGAGGAGCAGCTCGCCGCCGCCGGCGGGGTGGACCTCCAGCTGCTCGGCATCGGCACCGACGGGCACATCGGCTTCAACGAGCCGATCTCGTCGCTGGCGTCCCGCACCCGGATCAAGACCCTGACCGAGCGGACCCGGGTCGACAACGCGCGGTTCTTCAACGGCCTGGACGAGGTGCCGCGGCACGTCATCACCCAGGGCATCGGCACCATCCTGCAGGCCCGGCACCTGGTGCTGCTGGCCACCGGCGCGGGCAAGGCCGAGGCGGTGGCCGCGACGGTCGAGGGCCCGGTGTCGAGCCTGGTCCCGGCCTCCGCGCTCCAGCTCCACCCGCACGCGACCGTGGTCGTCGACGAGGCCGCCGCGCAGCAGCTGAAGCTGTCGGACTACTACCGCGTCACCTTCGCCTCCAAGCCGGCCTGGCAGGGGATCTGAGGCCGGGGATCCAACGCCGGGCAGGCACCCGGGGAGAGCCGAGGCGGGCGCCGATAAATCGAGACGCCTCGTCTCGACAAGGCGTAGACTGAGCGGGTCCCGATTCGGCGACCCGCTAGGAAGCCCTGCCATGACGCAGCACCCCCGCACTGTCCTCATCACCGGCGCCACAGACGGCCTGGGCCGGGCCCTGGCCCGCCGTCTGGCGGCCGACGGCGGCACCTCGCTCCTGCTCCACGGCCGCGACCAGGCGAAGCTCGACGCCACGGCCGACGGCATTCGCGACGCCCATAACGTCCCCCGCCCGCTGACGTTCCGCGCCGACCTCGCCGAGCTGGCGCAGGTGCGGGACCTGGCGGCGGAGGTGCGCGACGCCACGGAACGGCTCGACGTCCTGGTCAACAACGCCGGAATCGGCGGCGGCGAGCCGGACGGCCGGGACCGGCGGGTCAGCAAGGACGGCTACGAGCTGCGGTTCGCCGTGAACTATCTCGCCGGCTTCCTGCTGACGCAGGAGCTGTTGCCGCTGCTGCGAGCGTCGGCACCGGCCCGGGTGGTCAACGTCGCCTCCCTCGGCCAGCAGGACATCGAATTCGACGATGTGATGCTGGAGCGGAACTACGACGGGATGCGTGCCTACTGCCAGAGCAAGCTGGCGCAGATCTCGTCGACGGTCGAACTGGCCGAGCGGATCCCGGCCGCGGAAGTGACCTTCAACAGCCTGCATCCCGCGACCTACATGCCGACGAAGATGGTGCTCCAGGAGATCGGCCACAGCATCGACAGCCTGGAGACCGGCGTCGAGGCGACACGACGACTGGTCGTGGACCAGAAGCTCGCCGGGGTGAGCGGACGGTTCTTCGATCGGCAGCGTGAAGCGAGGGCTTTGAAGCAGGCTTACGACCCTGCGGCTCGGGCGGAGCTGTACGGCTTGAGTCTGAAGCTGGTCGGATTGCAATAGCCGGCATGGCATTCCGGGTCCCGGCCCCTGAACAGGGATCGGGACCCGATTTCGCTTCAGCTTCGGCCGGCGGCGAGGGCGTCAGCTTCGACAGGCCGCGTGGGCGTCAGCTTCGGCAGGCCGCGACGGCCAGGCGTATGGCCTCAAGGTCCCCGTTCGAGGCCAGCCCGGCGTGATACAGCCGAATTCCCTTGGCACCGGCCGTTCGCATCGCCGTGGCCTGCTCGGCCAACCGCTCGGGATGCGCCCCCATGCCACGCACCCCGAGCAGGCCAGCGTGCACCGCGGCAGGGTGGCCGGTCGACAGTGTCACGTTCTCGGTGCTCCCGTCCCAGCTGTTCACGACCACGCCGGTGGCGTCCTTCGCAAACGTCGCCAGGTCCACGCCGGTGAAGGCGGTCGAGCGGTGGGGACGGGGATTCGCATGGAACAGCACGGGAAAGTCGGCACCACGACGACCGCGGACTTCGCGGACCATCGCTTCCCGCAGATCATCAGCAATGCGCGTACGCATACCGAGAACGGCGACCGCCAGATCTGCGTCCAGGCCGGTACCGCCGCTCGGAGCGCTGCTGGAGAACCGCGCGTCCAAGCGATTCCGGACCGCGGCACGAAGCTCCGCAGCGTCGATCCCCGAGTCCTGATACTCGGAGCGGCACGAGTCGCAGAAACACAGCGACATCAAATAGAGCTCGTCCTCGGAGAACGGGATCCCGGACACCTTGTCGTGCTCATGGAGGTGGTCGAAGCCGTACCAGCCGGCAGCTTCGAACTCGACGCCGTCGACATCCGGGCGGGCCGCGATCGCGGCGGCGAGCGCCACGGCGTATTCGTGCACTGTTTCCTGGGCCGGGCAGAGTGCCCACTGATAGACGTCACCGTAGGCATTGACCACGTGCGGGGCATCGAACGCGTCGACGTGGTCGACCACCACCCAGGCATGGGTCTTGACGCCGGCGGTCGCGAGCGCGGCCGTGGTCGCCCCGAAGGCGTCGTCGCTGTCGATCCATGTCTGGCGCGGCGGAAGGATCTGGGCGCGGCTCGCGTCGACCGGAAGATAGGACGCGCTGTGCTCGGCCACGACCACGCGGTGGCCCGGATGCCGCGGCGTCAGGGCCCGCGTCGCGTGGTAGAACGCCGCGACGACGGCATGATCCAGGCCGAGGCCGGCGACCGACTCGGGAGCACCCGGGTCGCCGACAACGTCCCACGGATATACGTAAGCTGCGATATTCAGCGCGTCGCCCATCAGAACCTCGGCCTCTTCCCCGTCCACTCGGGTCGCACTCGGCGCATCCATCCGGCGTCGTCGCGGCGCCGGACTCCGCAGGTCAGGTACTGCTCGTGCAGGCGTGCCACCGCGTCCCGGTCGAGCTCGACGCCCAGGCCCGGACCGGCGGGAACGGCCACCGCGCCCTCGGTGAAGGTCAGTCCGCCCCCGAGCACCACGTCCTCGGACTCTGATTTCCACGGTGTGTGGGTGTCGAGCGCGTAGGTGAGGTTCGGTGTGGCCGCGCCGAGGTGGACCATGGCCGCCAGGCTCACCCCGAGGTGGGTGTTGGAGTGCATCGACAGGCCGAGCCCGAAGGTTTGGCAGAGCCCTGCCAGCGCCTGCGTGGCCCGGTAGCCGCCCCAGAAGTGGTGGTCGGAGAGGATCACCTGGACCGCGCCGAGCCGGACGGCCTCGGGGATCTCGGCGAATCCGGTGACGCACATGTTCGTCGCCAGCGGCAGATCGGTCTTCGCCGCCACCTCGGCCATGCCGGGTATGCCCGGCGTCGGGTCCTCCAGGTATTCGAGCTCGCCGGCCAGCGCCTCGGCGACCCGGTGGCTGGTCGCCACGCTCCAGTTGGCGTTGGGGTCCAGCCGGACGGGACGGTCCGGGAAGGCCCGGCGCAGGGCGAGGACGGCCTCGACCTCCTCGTCGGGCGGGAAGACGCCGCCCTTGAGCTTGAGGGAGCCGAAGCCGTAGCGGTCGACCATGCGCCGGGCCTGCTCGACGATCCCGTCGGGATCGAGCGCCTCGCCCCAGGGGTCGACGTCGAACTCGCGCGGGTCGTCCGGCGCGGTGGGGTGCTGGGCCCACTTGTAGAAGAGGTAGGCGCTGAAGTCGACGCGGTCGCGGACCGCTCCGCCGAGCAGGTCGGAGACGGGGCGCCCGACGGCCCGGCCTTGGGCGTCGAAGCACGCGACCTCGAAGGCGGCGACGGCCTGCGCGACGGTCTTGTCCGCGGAGGCGGCGCCTATCAGCTCGGTCGGGGAGGACGCCGCGACCGACGTGACGGCGGCCGAGACGCGGCGGCTGAGCTCGTTGAGGTCGAAGACGTCGACGCCCGGCAGCACGGCGGCGGCTCGCCGCAGCAGGTCCAGCGTCGCGTCGTCGCCGTAGGCCTCGTTAATGCCGGTGATGCCGGCGTCGGTGTGGACTTCGATGATCGAGCGCAGCGCGAAGGGCTCGTGGACGCCTGAGGAATTGAGGAGAGGCGGGTCCTTGAGGGCCACCGGCGTGATGGTGGTGCCGGTGATGCGCAGGGCACTCATGGCGATGGCCTCTCTTGGATATTCACGTATGTGAACTGACACCAGGGATATGAATACGCTCGACGTCCGGAACGGTAGTGCGGGGCGCCGGGCAGCGTCAAGGTCCGAACCGGGGCGAGGAGAATAGCGCCATGACGATCTCCTCGACCCCCTCGTTGCCCCGCCTCATAGCCTGCGATCTGGACGGCACCCTGGTCCGGCACGACGGCACCGTGTCCGAGCGGACCGTCGCGGTGTTCGCGAAGCTGGAGGAGGCCGGGGTGCCGTTCGTCTTCATCACTGGTCGGCCGCCGAGGCTGATGGGCCCGATCGCCGAGGCGTTCGGCGCCCGGGGCCACGGAACGGCGGTGTGCTCCAACGGCGCGTACGACTACGACCTGCGAGCCGGCGCCGTGGTCGCCGAGTACACGATCGATCCGGCGACGCTGGCCAAGGCGGCGCGGGGACTGCGCGAGGCGGTGCCGGGGATCGGGCTGGCGGTGGAGTACGCGGACGGCCTGGCCGCCGACGACCTGTACGAGGCGTGGGACTGGGACGAGGGCGTGACGATCGAGCGGCTCACCGAGGCCGAGCTGTGGGGCCGTCCGGCCCCGAAGCTGGTGGGGCGCCACCCGACGCTCTCCGCGGACGAGTTGGTGGCGCTGGCCGAGCCGGCGATCGGGGATCTGGTGACGGTCTACCACTCGAACGGGCTCCGGCTGGTCGAAGCCGTGGCGCACGGCGTGAGCAAGGCCGAGGGGCTGGCGCGGTACGCGGGCGGCCTGGGGGTCCCGGCCGCCGACGTCATCGCGTTCGGCGACATGCCGAACGACCTGTCGATGCTGCGGTGGGCCGGACACTCCTACGCGGTCGGGAACGCGCATCCCAGCGTGCTGGCCGCCGCCGGCGGCGTGGTCGGGTCCAACGAGGAGGACGGAGTGGCAGTGTTTTTGGAGGGATTGCTGGGGTTGTGACGTGCTGCGTCGGCGGTATCCCGCGGCGGCCCGTACTGCGTTCGCAGCAGTCCGATTGTCTGCGTCTGCTAGACGCTTCGTAGGCCCTGTTCCCGGCAGCGTATAGAGCGCACGATCCATGCTCGCTACGAAGGTCGGGGTGCCCCCTCATGTCCGTCATCGCTCGCTGGTGCCATCGGCGCCGGCTGGTCACCGTGTTGGTGTGGTTGGGGCTGATCGTCGGCCTGGGAGTGCTGACCGGCTCGGCCGGGACCAAGTACAACGACACGATGTCTATTCCGGCCTCGGAGTCGAGTCAAGCGCTGGACCTGCTGAAAAGCGCCATGCCCGCGGCCTCCGGCGACGCCGACACCGTGGTGTGGCGGGCCGGCGGCGGGGAGAAGGTCACGGACCCGGCCGTGCAAAGCGTCATGACGCAGACGCTGGACGCCATCGCCAAGTCCCCAGGGGTCAGCGCGGTCACCGGGCCCTACGGCGGGGAGCGGGGAGCGAGCCAGATCAACGGCGACCAGACGATCGCCTACGCCACCGTCACGTTCTCCCAGCAGGCGCACGACCTGCCGAAGGAGCAGGTCCAGCACGTCATCGACCTGGCGAAGGCGGCCCGGGGCGAGCACCTTCAGGTCGAGCTCGGCGGGCAGGCGGTCTCGCAGGCCGAGCGGAGCATGGGCGGCTCGGCGGAGCTGATCGGCGTCGTGGCCGCAATGCTGGTGCTGGGCCTGGTGTTCCGGTCGGTCGGGGCCGCCTCGCTGCCGATCGTGACAGGCATCGCCGGCGTCGTGTCGGGGGTGCTGGCCACCGGCCAGCTGTCGCGCCTGGTGTCGATCAGCTCCACCGCGCCGACGCTGGCGACGCTGGTGGGACTGGGTGTCGGCATCGACTACGCGCTGTTCATCGTCAACCGGCATCGTCGCGGCCTGATGGCGGGGCTGTCGGTGGAGGAGTCGGTCACCAAGGCGTTGAACACGTCGGGGCGGGCCGTGATCTTCGCCGGCGGGACCGTGGTCATCGCGTTGTTGGGGATGTTCGCGCTCGGGCTGAGCTTCTTGAACGGCATGGCCATAGGCGCCGCGGTCACCGTCTCGATGACGGTGCTGGCCGCGATCACGTTGCTGCCGGCGTTGTTGGGCTTCCTGAAGCTGCGCGTGCTGAGCAAGAAGCAGCGGCGGGAGCTGGCGGCGCGGCAGGCCCGGGTCGGGGTTCTGGCCCCGTACGGCCGCCGGGCGGCGGGTGAGAACGGATTCGTGCGCTGGGCCGGCAAGGTGCAGGCGCGGCCGTTGGGCAAGGCGCTGCTGGCCGTCGGCGTGATGGTGCTGGTCGCGGTCCCCTTCTTCTCGATCCGGCTGGGTTCCTCCGACGCCGGGAACGACCCCAAGGCGACGACCACGCGCCAGGCGTACGACCTGCTGGCGGAGGGCTTCGGCAAGGGCTTCAACGGCCCGTTGACGCTGGTGGCCCAGACTCCGGCCGCCGCGGATCAGCAGGTGCTGGACAAGCTGGTCACGCAGATGAAGACGGTGCCCGGTGTCGCGGCGGTCAATGCGCGGCCGCAGGAGCCGGGGCAGACCCTGGCGGTGATCCAGGTGGTGCCGACCACGTCGCCGCAGGACCAGGGCACCACCGATCTGATCGACCGGCTGCGCCACGACGTCATTCCGCCGGCCGAGGCCGGGAGCACGCTGCACGTGATGGTCTCGGGCAACACCGCCATCACCAACGACTTCAACGACACGCTGATCGGCAAGCTGCCGCTGTTCGTGGCGATCATCGTCGGACTCGGCTGCGTCCTGATGATGGTCGCGTTCCGGAGCCTGCTGGTGCCGCTGATCGGCGTCGCGATGAACCTGCTGACGATGGGTGCGGCGTTCGGCTCGCTGGTCGCCGTGTTCCAGTGGGGCTGGGGCTCGGAGGCGCTGGGCGCCGGCGGAGCGGGGCCGGTGGAGTCGTTCGTGCCGGTGCTGGTGATCGGGATCCTGTTCGGCCTGTCGATGGACTACCAGGTGTTCCTGATCAGCCGGATGCACGAGGAGTGGTCGCACTCGAAGGACAACGGACGGGCGGTCCGGATCGGGCACGGCGAGACCGGGCAGGTGATCCTGGCCGCGGCGGTCATCATGAGCTGCGTGTTCGGCGCGTTCCTGCTCAATGGGGAGCGGATGATCGCCGAGTTCGGCGTGGCGCTGGCGGTGGCGATCCTGCTCGACGTGCTGATGCTGCGGCTGGTGCTGGTCCCGGCGCTGATGCACCGCTTCGGGTCCGCCAACTGGTGGGTGCCGAAGTGGCTGGACCGGGTGCTGCCGCGGCTGTCGGTCGAGGGCGAGCCGGATCCGGTTCCGGTCGGCGGGCCCGGGGGCGGGCCGGGCGGTGAGCCGGGTGGCAAGTCGAGTGGCGAGCCCGGCGACGAGCCCGAGCTGGCCTCCGCGAATCACCGCATACAGTAAAGAGATGACAGCAGTGGACCGGCTGAAGGAGTGGCTGCGGCCCGGGACTACGCGGCGTGACGTCGTCACCACCGCGCTGTACCTGCTGCTCCTTTCGCCGGCCGTCTTCGTCAGCGCCTTGCACCGGGACCTCAGCGCCCCGGTGGTGGGGGCCCTGCTGAGCATGGCCGCCGTGCCGCTGCTGTTCCGCAGCCGGTGGCCGCTGGGCGCCGTGGTCGGGAACGCGGTGGTGACGGTGATCGCCATCGCGGCGACGGGGGTGCCGAGCGTGCCGCCGATCGCTTTCGCGATCTCGCTGTATTCGTTCGCGAAGCGCTCGGACCGCCGGACCGCGGCGCGGGTCGGCGTGGCCGCCGCTGTGACCATCACCACCCTCGCGCTCGCGCTGCGGCCGGAGATGGACGCGCTCGGCGAGAACCTGGGCCTGATCGCCTGGGTCGGGCTCGCGGTGGCGGTCGGCGACGCCTCGCGCAGCCGGCGCGAGCTGCTGGTCTCGGCGGTGGAGCGGGCCGAGCGGGCGGAGCGGACCAAGGAGGAGGAGGCGCGGCGGCGGGTCACCGAGGAGCGGATGCGGATCGCCCGGGAGCTGCACGACGTCGTGGCGCACCACATCACGCTGGTCAACGCGCAGGCCGGGGTCGCGCACCATCTGATGAAGACCGATCCGTCGCACGCGTACGAGGCACTGGAGCGCATCCGCGACACCTCGCGCTCGGCGCTGGACGAGCTCCGGGCCACGGTGGGCCTGCTGCGCGCCGGGGACGAGTCGGCCGCGCCGAGGGAGCCGGCGCCGGGCCTGACCGAGCTGGCGACGCTCGTCGACTCGTTCCGGCACGCGGGTCTGGACGTGGCGATGGAGGGTCCGGGCATCGGGACCGATGCTGGAACTGATACCGGCACCGGCAGCGGCAGCGGCAGCGGCACCGGGGGCGGCACCGACCACGGCCTCGTGCCGGCGCTGACCGAGCTGACCGCCTACCGGATCGTGCAGGAGGCGCTGACCAACACCCACAAGCACGCCGGCCGGCACGCGGCGGCGCGGGTGCGCGTCGAGGTCGGGCCGGACGTGGTGCGGATCAGCGTGGTCGACGACGGCGGCCGGGGCGCGGCCCGCTCCGGCCTGGGAACCGGACACGGGATGATCGGGATGCAGGAGCGGGTGAAGGCGGTCGGCGGCACGTTCGCGGCCGGGCCGCGGGCCGGCGGCGGATTCCGGGTGGACGCGGAGCTGCCGCTGCCCGCGCTGCCCGCGCTGTCGGAGAAGGGTTCGCAGGTCGCGCAGGTCGCGCAGGTCGCGCGCGCCGTGACACCCGGGCAGCGCCTGACCGGCGAGCCGCCCGGGCACCGCTTGACCGGCGAGCCGGCCGGGGCCGCGTCGTGACCGAGCCCGTCGGCGCGACGCGCGTCGTCCTGGCCGACGACCAGGCGCTGCTGCGCGGCACGTTCCGCCTGCTGATCGACTCGACCCCGGATCTGGAGGTCGTCGGCGAGGCGGGCACCGGCCGGGAGGCGGTGGCGCTGGCCCGGGAGCTGCGGCCGGATCTGGTGCTGATGGACATCCGGATGCCGGTGCTGGACGGGCTGGCGGCGACCCGGCTGATCGCGGCGGAGCCGGAGCTCGGCGGGGTCAAGGTGCTGATCCTGACCACGTTCGAGAACGACGAGTACGTCGCCGAGGCGCTGCGCGCCGGGGCCGGCGGGTTCCTGGGCAAGGGCGTGGATCCGGAGGAGCTGCTGCGGGCGATCCGGACGGTGGCGGCCGGGGATTCGCTGCTGTCCCCGGCGGCGACGCGGGCGTTGATCACCCGGTTCCTGGCCGCGCCGGCCGACACGCCGGTCGTGCCCGCGCCGTTGGACGCCCTGACCGCGCGGGAGCGGGAGGTGGTGACGCTGGTGGCGGCCGGGCTGTCGAACGAGGAGATCGCCGCCCGGTTGTTCGTCACGCCGCTGACCGCGAAGACCCACGTCAACCGGGCCATGATGAAGCTCGGGGCGCGGGACCGCGCGCAGGTAGTGGTCATCGCTTACGAGTCGGGGCTGGTCCGGCCGAACTCCGGGCACTGACTCACGAACTCCGGGCACTGAGTCACCGAACTACCGAATCGCCGGGCTACAGCGCCCCGCGCCGCTGCAACGTCGTGAAGGCGAACCATCCCGGGATCACCGGCAGCCACCACGTCAGCAGCCGGAACACGATCACGGCCGTGGCCGCCACCGCGGACGGGATCCCGGCGGCGGTGAGCCCGGCGGTCAGCGCCGCCTCGATGCCGCCGATGCCGCCGGGAGTGGGCACGAGCGAGCCCAGGGCCTTGGCCACCAGGTAAGCGACGCCCATCGCGGCCAGGCCGACGTCGCTGCCACTGACCGCGTTGACCGACGCCCACAGGCAGACGCTGGCCGCCAGCGGCAGGGCCAGCGCGCCGCCGACGGCCTGGACCAGCTTGCGGGGCGAGCGGGCGACCTGGAGCACCTCGGGCCAGACGTCGGTGATCAGCGGACGGACCCGCTTCATGACCATCATGCGCAGGCGCGGGACGGCGGCGATGAGCACGCACAGCACCGCCAGGACCACGATCACGCCGGTAACCGTCGCCGAGGGCGTGACCGCCGACAAGCTCCCGCCCTCCTTCTGGCGGCTGCCGGCGAAGGCGCTGAACAGCAGGAGCAACAGCAGGTAGCAGGCGAAGGCGATGACCTGCGACACGCCGACGGAGGTGACCGCGCGCGCCACCGGGATCCCGGCGCGCTGGAGGTAGCGGGTGTTGACGGCCAGGCCGCCGACCGCGCCGGGGGCGACCAGGCCGGCGAAGGCGGCGGCGACCTGGGCGCCGACGGCGGTCCGGAAGGGGAGCCGTTCCTTGACGCAGCCGATGAGGTTCAGCGCGGCGGCGACGTAGGTGGTGGCGGAGGCGAGCACGGCGCCGCCGACCCAGGCCCAGGCCTGCCAGGTGTCCAGCTGCGGCACCTGGAAGCCGGTGAGCTGGGTGGCGAGCAGGTAGAACGCGATGGCGCCGCCGACGACGCTGAGCACGGTGCGGGGGCGGACGCGTTCCAGCATGATCGGCTGGACGTCGGCCTCGGGGTGCAGGGCGATGATGCGTTCGCGGATGGTGCCGACCACGTCCAGGGCGCGTTCGCGTTTCAGGGCCTTGGCGGTCTCCTCGGTGAACAGGATCGGCTGCATGAGCGGCAGCAGGGAGGCGACGGTGCCGGGGCCGAGGGCGGCGACGGCCTGTTCGGTGGCGCGGTCGACCCCGACCCGCAGGGCGAGACAGACCAGGAGTTCGGCGCCGTCGAGGCGGCAGAGCACGTCCTCGGCGGTGATCGCGCCGTAGCCGACGTCGGTGAGCCAGAGCCGGCCGTTCCGGTCGAGCAGCAGGTGATCGAGGGTGAGCTCGCGGTGGGCGAGCTGGCGGCTGCGCAGCCGCTGCCACAGGTCCCAGACCTCGCGGTGGAAGCGGTCGGTGAAGGCGTTGTGCGGCAGGTCGCGGACGCGCGGGGCGTCGACATGGTCGTAGGCGAGCAGCGCGGTGTCCTGGTCGACCTGGCGCGCGGCGCGCAACGCGGGAGTGCGGACGCCGGCGGCGGCGACGGCCATCGCCATCAGCACCTCGCTCTCGACGCTGCGGCGCAAAGACAGGAAGCTGCGGCGGCGGGCGGGCCCGCGCAGGCGGATCCACTGCCACAGCCGGCTGGGCAGCTGGGCGGCGCGTTGGCCCTGGTCCAGCACGGAGAGGTCGAGCACTTCCCGGTGGCCGTTGGCGGCGCATTCGGCGCTGACCCGGAACCGCCGGGTGCCCTCGGTACCGGGGTCGAGCACGCGCAGCGTCCCGGGGTGGGCGCGCAGCCCGGCGCGGTTCAGCTCCTCCAGCACGCGGCGGACCCCGGGCCGGGTGTCGACGGCGCCGCGGGCGCACAGCCAGCCGACCGCGACGATCCGCCCGAGCAGGATGGACAGCAGGACGCCGGTGACGGAGTCGTCGCCGAGCAGGACCACAGCCAGACCCCCGAGCCCGGCGGCGCTGTAGAACAGGGAGCGCATCCAGCTGCGGCTGAATCCCAGGATGCTGACGGCGGCGACACCGACGGCGAGGTGGACCTGCATCGGCGTCGGCCCGCCGAGCCCCTGGGACAGTTCGGAGCCGACATAGTGCGAGGTGACCAGGTTGACGCCGATCGCCGCGAGATAGGACAGCGCCACCGCGGCGACGGCGTCGACAACCTGCTCGGCCTCGCGTTTGACCAGCCGCTCGACCGCCAGCAGCGTGGGCACGCCGATGACGGTCAGGAACGCCCCGACCTGCACGACGCTGAGCAGGAACCGCGGGATCGCGGCAGCGCGATGGGCGATCTCGGGCCGCAAATCGCAGCCGGCACGGTAGCCGACGATGCCGATCGCGGCGAGCAGCAGCGCCAGCGCGACGGCGGCGGCGAGGCGGAGGCGGTCGGCGGGGAGGCGGACGCGACGGAGGCGCGGGGGCTGGGGTGTGTCGGGGGGACGCGCGGCGGGTCCGGCGGCGCGCGGCGTAGCTTCGCTGCTCGCGGCGATCGGCTCGCCGCCCCGGGATGCCGACCCGCCGCCCGCAGGCATTCGCTTGCCGCTCTCGGATGCCGGCTCGCCGCTCCGGGACGACGGCTCGCCGCCTCCAGCCTTACGCTTGCCGCTCCCGGATGCCGGCTCGCCACCTCGGGACGCCGACCCGCCGCCCGCAGGCGTCGCTTCGCTGCTCATGTCGGCACGACCCGTCGCGCGCGGCGGCGCCACCAGATCCGCGCCCCGGCCAGCGCCCCGCCGACCACGGCGACGAGCAGACCGAAGGCCGCCGCACTGCGCTGCCAGCGCGGCATCCGGTTCGCCCGCAGTGCGCTGCGACCGGTCGCGCAGGCGAGGATCCCGGTGTCGGCGTCGGCGCGGACGCACACCGTCGTCGCGATCTGCCCGTGCCGCCCGCCGTGCGCGACGGCCTGGTCGCCGACCGGGCGCGATCCCCAATGGTGCGGCCGTCCGGCGGCGCCGGTCATGCTGATGCGGGCGATTCCGTGCGCCGGGAGGGCGAGCGTCCAGGTCAGGCGGTGTCCTTCGCGGCGCGCCGTCGGCGAAGCGGTCACGAAGGCGAGGTTCGCGGGCAGCTGCTGCGTGACGACGGCATCGGGCAGCGCGTGGTCGGTACCGTTGCGGACCTCGATCGCGTAGGACACATGCTGGCCTTCGTGGACCGCACCGCCGGTGGCGCGGACGGCCACTGACACACCGCTGTCAGCACCCGATGCCGCACCCGGTACCCCACCCGATAGCCCACCCGCCGCCGCAGCCGCAGCCGCCGCGGGCACGCCCAGGACCATCGCCGCCGCGAGCCAGCAGCCTCCCAGGCATCGCCCCAGCGCCCGGCAGAGAATGGGCCCATGTGGCAGAACATGTTCGACACCGGAATCTCCTACGGTGAGAAGACCCTGCGCACGATCCTGGTCTACGCCGCGATCGTGCTCCTGCTCCGCCTCGCCGGGAAGCGGGAGCTGGCCCAGCTCAACACCCTGGACCTGGCGGTGGTGATGCTGTTGTCGAACGTCGTGCAGAACGCGGTCATCGGCCCGGACAACTCGCTGGTCGGCGGCCTCTACGGGGCCGCCGTGCTGATCGCCGTGAACTCGCTGTTCGTCCGGCTCCAGGTCTACATGACGTATCGCACCCCGAAGTTCGAGCGCTGGCTGGAGGGCTCGCCCAGCATCCTGATCCGCGACGGCAAGCTCCAGGTCGAGACGCTGCGCAAGCTGGCGCTGCGCCCGGCCGACGTGATCGCGTCCTCGCGCAAGCAGGGCGCCGAGCACGTACGGGACGTCCGGGAGATGATGCTGGCGCCCGGCGGGAGCATGCTGGTCGAGCTCAAGGAGGCCGAGGAGGGCGCCGACCAGGGCGACGTCCGGGCGATCCGCGCCGATCTGGCCCGGATCCAGGAGCGGCTGGACGAGCTGCTCCGGCGCGGGCCGCAGGGCTGAGCCGGCGCCGTCCCGCGCGCTCAAGCCGCCTCCTCGGCCGGCAGCTCCATCTCCGGCCGTCCGGTGACCAGCAGCCAGGCCGGGAGCAGCGCCACCCCGAGCATCGGCAGCAGCGCGGTGCCCCCGCCGAGGATGGCCGCGGTGAACAGGCTGATCCAGCCCGACCGGGTGATCGCGAGCAGCACGCCGAGCACGCCGCAGGACACGGCCAGCGTCACCGGGACGGTGTCGACCAGGGCGTGGGCGGCGAAGCCGAGGGCGGCGCCGGCGAACACGGCCGGGAAGATCCGGCCGCCGCGGAAGCCGGCGCAGGACGCGATCGCCAGCGCGGCCAGCTTCACCACGGCCATCCACGCGTAGCGTCCGGCGGAGTAGCTGTCAGGATGCGAAGCCAGGTCCCTGACCTGCTCCAGCCCTTTGAACAGGGTCTCCTTGCCGCCCGCGACGCCGAGCAGGCCGAGCGCCAGCCCGCCGAGCGCCAAACGGGGCACCGGGTGCGGGATCACCAGGAACCACCGGTGCAGATGCGGGAACAGATAGACGGCCGCCAACGCCGCGACCGCGCCGACCGAGGCCACGACCATCGCGCTGAGCAGGTCGACCCAGCGGACGGAGTCGTACGGCGGCAGCGGCATCGCGAACTGCGGATGCGACACCAGCTGCATCGTCATCGCTCCGGCGCACGCCGCGACGAGCGGCGCGAACAGCTTGTCCCACAGCGCGCCGGGCGCGGGCCGGGAGGCCAGCACCTCGGACATGATCAACGCGGCCGCCACCGGCGTGCCGAACAGCGCGCCTACGGTCCCGGACACGGCCAGCGCCAGCCACACCGGCGTCGGCACCCGCGCGATCCAGCGGCCGCCGAGCCAGCAGGTCAGGGCGATGTTGATGGCGACGATCGGGTTCTCCGGACCGAGGCTGACGCCGCCGGCCAGGGTCAGCACCGCCGCCAGCGCGAGCGAGGGCAGCACACCGGGCGCCAGCGGCGGGTCCACGAGGCCGGTGGTCGCCGGGTCCGGACCGGCGTGGCCGGGAACCTTCCACACCACGAACCCGGTCGCCACGCCGACGGCGGTCAGAACGATGATGATCCAGGCGCTGGAGTAGGCGCCGATACCCAGCCAGTCCGGCAGGTGGTCCCACAGCAGCTCCTGGAACCGGTTCGCGATCCCGGACAACAGAATGAGCAGCAGGCTGGAGCCGACGCCGACGATCAGCGCGGGCGCGACCAGCGGCAGCAGCTTGCGGGCCGGCGATCCCCCGGCCAAGGCCGCCGCCGCGCCGGCGGGGCCACCGACGTCGCCCGCCGCACCGGCGCCGGGACCGCCAGGGGCGCGAGGACCGCCAGGACCACCAGGACCGCCAGGAGCGCCGGAACCCCCGGAGCCGCCGATCCCGGCATCGAAACCGGCCCCGCCGGCCTCGGCCCCGGTCGCGCTCGCACTCGCCACACCTCCACCTTTGGGCCGCCCGCGCCCCGCCCGCACCCGCAGCCACCCGAACGGGGCACCGCCGGGCGTGTCCCGGCCCGGGTAGGCCCCGGCCGGCGCACCCGCGGCGATCATGGTGGCGACGAACCGGCGAGCGGAGGAGCCTCGATGCACGCGACGCACGCGGTACTCGCCTCGGCGGTCGCCCTGAGCGGCGGCAAGTCGTGGTGGAACCGCCCCATGGTCTGGGCCTCGCTGGCCGCGATCTGCTACGGCGGCTGGCTCGCCGCCCGCCGGGCCCAGCGCCGCGCCGAGCGCGAGGAGGCCGAGGACGACGCCGACCTGCCGCCGCACCCGGCGGTCACGGCGCGCACCACCGAGGGCAGCCAGGTGGACGAGGCGATGAACCGGCTCGGACGGGACTGGCACCCGGAGGAACCCGCACCCTGACACCCGCCCCCTGACACCCGCGCTCACACCTTCAGCGCAGCACCGCATGCCGTCCCCTCAGTGCCATGATCCCCTCGCAACATGGGTTCATTGGTGGCGGACAGCTGGTACAACCGGGACATCTTCAAGCCCTACCCCGAGCTGCTGGTCTTCCTGACGATCGCGACGGGCTTCCTGATCGGGCGGATCCACTACCGCACGATCGCCGTCGGGTCGGTGACCGGCTGCCTCATCATGGGGTTGATCCTGGGGCAGACGAAGGTGGAGATCACCGGGCCGCTGAAGTCGTTCTTCTTCATCCTGTTCCTGTTCGCCCTCGGATACAAAGTGGGCCCGCAGTTCTTCCGCGGCCTGAAGAAGGACGGCCTGCCGCAGGTCTACCTGTCGCTGATCGTCTGCGTGTCCGGCCTGGCGGTCACCTGGCTCATCGCCAAGGCCGTCGGCTACGGCCCGGGCCTGTCGGCCGGCCTGCTGGCCGGCGGCCTGACCCAGTCCGCGGTGATCGGCGTGTCCCAACAGGCCATCGGCACCCTGCCGGGCTACTCGCCCCAACAGATCACCGCCGAGCAGAACCTGGTCCCGGTCGCCTACTCGGTCGGCTACGTCATCGCCACCGTCCTCGCCGCGATCACGGTGGCGACGATCATGCCGAAGTTCCTCAAGCAGGACCTGGCCGAGGAGTCGCGCAAGCTGGCCAAGGAGATGGCGGTGCCCTCCGACGACCCGGACCTGGGCACCGGCTACTACGAGGTCGTGCAGCGCACCTTCGCGATCGCCAACTCCGCCTTCGCCGGCCAGACGGTCCAGGAGTTCGAGGACGCCGCCAAGGCCGCCGGGCGCCGCCTGTACCTGACCAACGTGCTCCACCACGGCGTACAGCTGGAACACGACGCGAACTACCAGAAGCACGTCTTACTGGTCGGCGACACAGTAGCCCTGTCCGGCCTGCGGGACTCGGTGGTCGACTACGACCCCGAACGCATGATCGGCCCGGAGGTCGACAGCGTCGCCCTGCTCGACTACGACACCGAGCACCTGCACGTGATCGCCAACAAGGACGGCCGCGCGATCGGCCGCACCGTGGCGGACCTGCGCCGCGAACCGGAGATGGTGGGCATCTTCATCGAGAAGATGTACCGGGCCGGCTTCCCCTTCCCCTACCGGCTGTCGACCGAGGTGGAGCGCGGCGACACCCTGGTGATCACCGGCCCCAAGCGCCTGACCCGGGGCGCCGCCGAGACCATCGGCAAAGCGGTGCCGACCAGCTACGCCACCGACATGATGTACGTGGCCGCCGGCGTCTTCCTCGGCGCCCTGATCGGCATCCCGGCCCTGACCCTCGGCGGCGTCCCGGTGGCGCTGTCCACCTCCGGCGGCGCCCTGATCATGGGCCTGGTCTTCGGCTGGTTCCGCGCCAAGTACCCGACCTACGGCAACGTCCCCCCGGGCGCCCAGTGGTTCATGGACACCTTCGGCCTGTGCGCCTTCGTCGCCATCGTCGGCATCAACGCCGCCCCGAGCTTCGTCGACGGCCTGAAGAAGGCCGGCATCGGCATCGTCCTGTGGTCGGCCCTGGTCTGCCTGATCCCGCTGGTGATCGGGTTCGTCGTCGGCCACTACTGGATGAAGATGCGCACCCCGCTGCTGATGGCCGCCCTGGCCGGCGCCGAGACCACCACGGCCGCGTTCGGCGCCGTGAACGAGGCCGCGAAATCGTCCCTCCCCACCCTGGGCTACACCGTCCCCTACGCGGTCAGCAACGTCCTGCTGACCATCTGGGGCTCGGTCATCGTCCTGCTCAACCACTAGGAAAAGGAAACGCCGTGACCGCCACCACCCCCGAGAAAAAGAGCGCCCGCAAAGCCACGGTCAAGAGCGCGGGCGTCTCCCGCACCAAGATCAAGAAATGGTCCGCCCTGAGCCCCTTCGAGCTCAAGGGCGAACTCATCGACCTGGCCCAGGACGCCCACAAGAAGTCCGCCGCCCAGATGCTCAACGCCGGCCGCGGCAACCCCAACTGGATCGCCACCGGCCCCCGCGAGGCCTACCTCGCCCTCGGCGCCTTCGCCCTGGAGGAGTCCCGCCGCGTCTGGACCATGGACAACCTCGGCGGCATGCCCGAGACCAAGGGCAGCGCCATCCGCTTCGACCGCTTCTGCCTGGCCAACCCCGGCATGACCGGCGTCCGCCTGCTCCGCGACATGGTCGACCACGGCATCACCAAACTGAAGTTCGACCCCGACGCCTGGGTCGGCGAACTCACCGACGCCTGGATCGGCGACCACTACCCCGACCCGCCCCGCGCCCTGAAGCACTGCGAACAAGTCGTCCGCGCCTACCTGGCCCAGGAGATGTACGGCGGCAAGGCCCCCAAGATCGACGTCTTCCCCACCGAAGGCGGCACCGCCGCCATGTGCTACCTCTTCGACACCCTCGTCACCAACGGCATCCTGGCCAAGGGCGACACCATCGCCCTGATGACCCCGATCTTCACCCCCTACATCGAGATCCCCGAACTCGAACGCTTCTCCTTCAACGTCATCCAGGTCAAATCCGCCATGATGACCGAGGACGGCGTCCACATGTGGCGCTACCCCGACGACGAGGTCGACCGCCTGGCCGACCCCGACGTCAAGGCCGTCATGCTGGTCAACCCCTCGAACCCGCCCTCGATGGCCATGTCCGACCGCGTCCGCGACCGCATCGCCGACATCGTCAAGACCAAGAACCCCAACCTGGCCATCATCACCGACGACGTCTACGGCACCTTCGTCCCCGCCTTCAAGAGCCTGGCCGCCACCTGCCCCAAGAACACCGCCCTGGTCTACTCCTGGTCCAAGCACTACGGCGCCACCGGCCACCGCCTGGGCGTGATCGCCGTGGCCGAGGACAACATCTTCGACCACCTCCTGACCAACCTCCCCCAGGCCAAAAAGGACGAACTCGCCAAGCGCTACAGCACCCTGTCCCTGACCCCCGCCAAGATCAAGTTCATCGACCGCCTGGTGGCCGACAGCCGCGCCGTGGCCCTGAACCACACCGCCGGCCTGTCCACCCCCCAACAAACCATGATGATGCTGTACTCCCTGTTCGACCTCCTCCCCGAAGGCCAGGAGTACAAAGAACTCCTCCGCACCATCGTCCACCGCCGCCTCGACCTCCTGATGGAAGGCATCGGCGGCATGCACATCACCGAAGACCCCGGCCGCGCCTGCTACTACATCGAACTCGACATCCTGGCCGAAGCCGAATCCTTCGAGAGCAAAGAATTCGCCACCTACCTCCAAACCACCTACGAACCCACCGACGTCGTCTTCCGCCTGGCCCACCAAGCCTCCGTGGTCCTCCTCAACGGCGGCGGCTTCGACGGCCCCGAATGGTCCGTCCGCGTCTCCCTGGCCAACCTCGACGACCTCGACTACCTCAAAATCGGCCACCACCTCCACGCCATCATGGAGGAGTACAAGCAGGAGTGGCAGGAGTCCCAGGCATGACCATCGCCGGCGGCCTCGCCCTCATCATGATCGGCGCAATCCTCCACTACGCCGTCACCTGGGAAAGCACCTGGATCGACGTCCAGATGGTAGGCACCATCCTGATGATCGGCGGCGCCATCGGCACCCTGACAGGCATCATCCTCACCACCCTCCGCCGCCGAGACCGCGCAGCCGCCGAGGTCCACGAGGAGCGCTACTACAGAGAGCCACCCCGCTAAAACAGCCCCAACCGCCCCCGAGACTGTCAATCCCCGGCCTGGGTTTTGGTTCGTTCCCCTCGGTCACGTCGGCAGGGCTTTGCCTACAGTGCCGCCGACCGGGTGTCCAGTCCATGCACGCACAACCGCCGCCCAACAGTTCTCACCGCAGCGGCATGGACTTGACACCCGGGCGGCGGCGCTGTACCCGTAGGGCTGCCGACGTGACCGAGGGGAACGAACCCCCACCTCACAAACCGCCAGCGCAGGGACTAGCAGCAACCCCCCTATGGACTGGCGCCAGTTCCCCGAGGGATCCGAGGCCCTCGCCGGAGGCGCCTGCCTTACCCAGCTTTTGACTTTGATCTTAAGCCTTTGACTTAGGCCCTAAGCAGTAAGCCTCTCCACCTACCCCTCCCAAGGCGCCCGAATCCCCAAATCCCCAAAAGCCCTCCCCGCCGCGTGATACAACCCCGTAATCCGCGCCCGCACCCGCTCCCGCCCCTCCTCCGAAATATCCACCCCACCAACCCGATCCACCATCCCCGCCGCATCCACCACCGCCCGAAACACCCGCCGTGGCTCCCCATCAACAATATCCGTAACAGGAAACTTATCCTCATAAAGAAACACACACGCCAACCGATGCGGATCCCCACCCGCCCAAGCCAACGCCCGCGTCTCCGCCGCCGAACCCTCCCACTCGTAATCCCTCGGCGCCCAAGGCATGTCCACATCCGCAGCGTTGTCCGAAGTACCAGGCGGAGTGTTGTCGATCTGACTCATACCTCCAGCCTGACCTCCCCTCACCACTCCCCCACCTCCACCCACCCGTTCGGACGACCCACCTCCACCAACACCCAGATCAACAACCCCTTGACACCCTCACCGACCAGGATAACTAGAAGCCCGAACCACCAACTCCGGCAAAAAAACCACATCCCGATGCACATGCTCCCCCGCCCCCGGCCCACTCTCCTCAATCAGCAACTCCGCCGCCGCCCGCCCCAACCGCCCGGCCGGCTGCCGCACCGACGTCAACGGCACCGCCGCCCCAGCCGCCGCCTCCATATCCCCATAGCCGACAATCGCCATCTCCTCCGGCACCGCCACCCCCGCCGCGAACAACTCCTGCAACACCCCCAGCGCGATCAAATCGTTCCCACAGAACAATGCCGTCGGCCGCTTCGCCGCCCCCAACCCCAACACCCGCGCCGCCGCGTCCCGCCCCGCCGCGATATCGCTGCGCACCCCCTCGAACACCATCAACTCAACCCCCTCATCACCAACAGAACTCGCATGCCATAACCCCCCCAAAACAAACTCCCGCGCCCCAAACTCCTCCCCCGGCCCAAACTCCTCCCGCGCCCCGAATTCCCCTATCCCC
>NZ_BAAAQN010000007.1:0-250032 GCF_039531695.1 Catenulispora yoronensis | reverse complement strand
TTGCTTTTGAGGTGTTGGCGGCGGTTGCGTACAGCGTGGACTGGACACCCGGTCGGCGGCACTGTAGGCAAAGCCCTGCCGACGTGACCGAGGGGAACGAACCAAAAACCCAGGCAGGGGACTGACAGTCTCGGGGGCCGGGGGGGTGTTTCGGGCCTGCGGCTGCCGGTTCCAGCCTCAGGGGTGTGGCTGCGGTTCCGGATCAGTTGTTGAGGCGGCTGGCTACCAGCGCCGGTTCGCGAGTTGTACTCCCACCCAAGCCAGGTGCTTGATGCGGGTTGCCGTCACGCTCAATCCCAGTCGTCGCGTTGCCGCCAGCTTCTCGCGGCGTAGTAGGCCGCTGCGTTGCAGCAGCTTTGCTCGGTGGCTGGACTGGTCCTCGTGTACGCGGTAGCGCACCAGTTCCTCGGGCAGGGCGGCTATCTCGGTGTTGCCGAGGATGCGGAGCCAGAGGTCGTAGTCCTCGCAGTAGAGGGCGGTGGGGCGGAAGCCGCCTGCTTCGCGGACGAGGTGGGGGCGGACCATCACTGTGGATGTGGTCAGTGGGTTGAACAGGAGTAGGCGGTGGGCGAGGGTTTCGGGGGTGGTGGGGCAGGTGAGGGGGCCGAGGTCGGTGCCGGTGGTGCTGTCGAAGCGGCGGGACCAGGTGGCGAGGAGGCCCAGGGTGGGGCGGGTGTCGAAGGCGGCGACCTGGTGGGCGAGGCGGTCGGGTTCGCACAGGTCGTCGCTGTCGCAGAAGGCCAGGAGGTCGCCGTGGCATTCGGGGAGGCCGGTGTTGCGGGCTGTCGCGGCGCCGGAGCGGGGGGTGGCGGTGACCAGGATGCGGATGCGGTCGGGGGGGAGGACGGCGGCTGCGCGGCGGTTCTCCTCGCAGTCGCCGTCCAGGACCAGGACGACCTCCCAATCTTGGAAGGTCTGCTTCTGGAGGGAGAGCAGTGTCTCCTGGAGGTGCTTTTGGCGGGGGGCGCAGGGGATGAGGACCGAGACGCGGGGTGTGGTCATTGGGACTTCTTCGCGTCGGCGATGATCTGCTGGAGGGCGTCGAAGGAGGGGCGGTAGGTGCCGTCGCCGCGGCGGAGGCCGAAGACGAGGTGGGCCGAGGGGACGTCCTGGTAGGAGAACCAGAAGAAGGACGCCACGTTCGGGTAGGAGGCCAGGACCTCGGCCTCGCGTTGGGCCAGGTGGACCTGGTTCGCCTCCTGGGGCTTGACCTGGTCCGGCTGGTTGAAGATCAGGGCCGGGATGTTGGCGCCGGTCTCGGTGATCCAGATCGGCATGTTCGGGGCGCCGGCCTGGTTCAGCGCGGTGATGATGCTGGTCGGCGACTGGCTGATGGCCTGGAAGGTCTTGCTGCTCGCCGGGTCGCCGTCCGGGTAGGGGTGGTACGCGACCGCGTCGACGGCCTTCAGGCCCCCGGCCTTGGCCACCGCGGTGATGAAGTCGTAGGGGGTGATGAACGGCGCGCCGGGGCTCGGGTGGTCGGCGGCCAGGCCGCCCATCAGGATGTAGGCGTGCGGGTCGGCGGCGCGGATGGCGGCGGAGACCGTCACCAGCAGCTTGGTGTAGTCGACCGGGTCCGGGAGGGGGGCCCAGGCCACGATGTTGGGCTCGTTCCACACCTCCCAGTAGTGGACGCCGCGGGCCGAGTAGCGGGCGACGGCCTGCTTCACGAACTTCGCGAACAGCGCGTTGTCGGCGGGCGGGCAGGCGGAGGTGTCCTTGCAGGTGTCGCGGCGGGCCCACGGCGGCGGGAAGTCGATCGTGGCCAGGACCTTCAGGTTGCGGGCGTTCGCGGCGGCGACGACGTTGTCGAACTTGCCGAAGTCCGGCGGGAAGTTCGCGAAGGACTGGTAGTCCTCCCAGCCGAAGTCGACGCGGATGTAGTCCATGCCCAGGCGCTTGGCGTCGTCGAGCGCCGTGGCGAGCTCGTCCGGCTTGTCGAACGTCAGCGTGTCGCTGTAGTCCAGGCCCCACTTCATGTCCTTGGGGGCCGTGGTCTTGGTCACGGTGGGGGAGGGCGCGCTGTCGGTCCCCGTGCCGGACGCGGCGCCCGGGGGTGGGGTCGCGGCGGAGGCGTCCGCGCCGGCCGTGGACGCCGGCTGGCTGCCGAAGGCCTTGGGGCTGCCGGGGTCGCCGCCGGAGACGGCGGTCGCGATGCCGGCGGCGATGACGACCGCGGTCATGGCGGCCCCGACGATCACCCAGTGCCGTCGCTTGCTGTTCGCCATTATGCTTTCGGGGCCGGTGACCGGCTGCCCTTCGCTCCCCTCGGCCGGATATCGTCGCTTGGCGGATCCGGTCGGTGACCGGGAGCGGCCGGGAGGCCGCCGCCGTCGCCGGGCGCCGGTGGAGAAGGCACCCTACTGCGAGCGTTCATAGTGTCATGGTTCAGAACTCTTGGTGCGCAGGCACCGATTCTTGAACTCGAACGGTTCGCACCCCAACATTTCAGTTCGAGGATTGCGCGGCACTGGTGAGAATTCTGCACATAGTCAACTTGGGCTTCGAGGCCGGGGGCGCGGAGAAGTTCGTCCGTATGCTCCGCGACGGCCAGACCGCCCGGGGGCACGAGGTCCGGGTGGTGGCCGTCGACGCCCCCTCGGACGGCCGGCCGGTCTTCGCGGACGATCTGGTGCCTCCGGTGTCCGGCGGCCCGGTCGGCAAGCTGGCCGGGTTCGTCTGGCATCGCCAGGCGCATCGCGCGCTGCGGCGGATCATGCGGGAATTCCGGCCGGACGTCGTCCATCTGCACACCATCGGCGGCTTCGGCCCGGCCCTGTTCCCGGCCACGCGCGGCGCGGCGCGGATCCTCACCGTCCACGGCCCCGAGGACTGGACCCGGAAGCTGCTGCGCTGGCAGCTCGCCGACAACGCCGGCCGCATCGCGCCCGCCGCCTTGCCGCGTTACCTGCACCTGCGCTTCGTGATGCGGCCCGCCTACCGGCTCCTCGGGCTGCGGGGGATCGACGGCTTCGCGGCCCCGAGCCGCTTCGTCGCCGAGCTGCTGCGCCCCGACGCCGGCCGGGTGCCGGTCCGGGTGGTGCCGCACGCCGTGGACCACGGCTTCACCCCGGCCCCGGTCTCGGACGTCTGGCAGGTCGCCTACGTGGGCCGGCTCAGCCCGCTCAAGGGGGCGGACGTCCTGCTGGAGGCCTTCGGCATCCTGGCCCGCACCCAGCCGAAGGCCCGGCTGGTGGTGGTCGGCGACGGCCCGGAGCGGGAGCGGTTGCAGGCCCGGGCCGCCGGCCTGGTGGCGGACGGCACCGTCGAGTTCCGGGGCTGGCTGACGCCGCCGGAGGTCGCGGAGTGCCTGCGCGCCAGCGCGCTGCTCGCGGTGCCGTCGACCACGCCGGAGATCTTCGGGCTGACCGCCCTGGAGGCGCTGGAGCTGGGCCGGCCCGTGGTCGCCAGCCGGATCGGGGCGCTGCCGGAACTGGTCGGACCGGACAACGGGGTGCTGGTCGCCCCCGGCGACGCCGCCGCGTTGGCCGAAGCGCTGGCCGGGCTGATCGGGGACGCCGAGCGGCTGGCGCGGCTGGGAGAGGCCTCGGCGCGGCGGGCTGAGGGCTTCAGCCTGGACCGCTGCCTGGACGATTACGAGGCCTGGTACCGAGAAATCCTCGCGGCGCGCGGTGCCCGGTAGGCGGTAGGCGGTAGGCGGTAGGCGGTAGCCGAGACCCGACAACCGACACCCGGCAGGCGGTAGCCGATCAAGAATCGGCCGCCCGGCGCCGAACCTACCGCCGCAGCCGCTTCTCCGCCGCCTGCCACAGCGTCCGAGCGCTGGTCAGGAAGAACGGCGCGAGGTCGTCCCGGGCGAACCACGCAGCCTCGTCCGCGGCCCGCATGGAGGCCAGCCAGGAGCGCATCGAGAGCGTTCCTTCTCGCCGCTGCGCCAGCGCCGCGATCGGGTCGTAGTTCTCGACCACCAAGGACCGTCCGGGCACCGCTTCGCCCGGCGTGAAACCGCGCCCGGTGAGGTCCAGGTGCATGGCGCGGACGACGTCGATGCCGGCCGTGTCCTGGAACAGCCGGAACTGGGCGCCCAGCCGGGGGTTGAAGTCCAGCAGCCGGTAGCCGTCGTCGCGCGGGTCCCACCGGAAGTCGAGGTCGACGGTGCCCCGGTAGCCCAGCCCGGAGAGCAGGGTGATCGCCTCCGTGCGCAGCCGCTCGTTCGGCGTCCACCGGCCGTAGCTGGTCAGGCCGGCGTGGACCGGGAAGGAGCGGATCTTGATCCCGGTGTGGCCGAACAGGCAGCGGGAGTCGGCGTCGAAATAGCCGTGGAAGAACCAGTCCTGGTTCGTGCCGGCCGGCGCGGGCGCGAGGTACTCCTGGAGCAGGAGGCCGGTGTCCGGGCCGTCGCCGGTCGCCTGGCGGGCCCGCTCGACCAGCGAGAGCAGCTCGTCCTTGCCGCGGACGATCGTGGTGCTCTGCAGCCCTCCGCTGCGGTCGGCGGTCCAGGGCAGGTTCACCTTGGCGACGACCGGATATCCGCACGCGTCCGCGAAGGCCACGGCCTCGGCGGCGTCCGCCGGGACCGTCGTCGCCGGATGCGGCACCCCGGCGGCGCGGCAGATCTCGGCGAGCGTCGCCTTCCCGGCCGCCCGGCGCGGCAGATCGGCCGGCGGGTTGGGGAACAGGTAGCGCGGCCGCAGCTTGTCACCGTGCTCGGCCAGCAGGATCGCGCCCGCGTCGTCGGTGGTGACCAGGACCGCCGGGCCGGGGAGCCGGTCGGCGAGCCGGTCCAGCAGGTCCAGCACGTCGTCGGGGTTGGTGCGCTCCGGCATCGGCGACATCGTCCGGCGGGCGTAGCGGGAGGTCCCGGCCGGGGTGAACCGGTCCTCGCGCATCGCGTGGACGCGGATCCCCAGCCGCCCCAGGCTGCGGATGACGCCCAGTCCGCCATGGTGGAAGACGTTCCGGTCGAGTCTCAGAAGCACGGCGTCGGTCGCGGTATCCGCATCCACCGGCGCTTTCAGTGACATGGCAACCAGCTTATATCGAAGTTCAACGTGCTCCTTATCGGACGGAGGATACCGGCCGGATCGGCAGTAGCGAAGCAACAGTGTCGCCGATGCCGCCGGGCACGTCGAGAAGCCGGGCGCGGCGTGCCGGATCTCGGGCCTGGCCAGGCCCGTCGTCCGAGATCGTCAAGCGTCCGCGGGGCCCGACCCGGGGACAATATCATCGGCGGACACCATGATCGATCCCTCGGATTAAGGGAAACCTTGCCTACATTCCCGAATCCGCTATTCGCCGGGTGCGGAATTCCCGGCTGTGAAACGGATAACGGGTGCCGCGGCCCGGTTCAGTCCCGGTCCAGTCCCCGGTTCAGTCCGGTTCAGTCCGGTTCAGTCCGGTTCAGCGCGGCAGCCTCGCCGCCACCTTCCGGGCCGCGAAACCGGCCCCGCACACGAAGCGCATGGCCGGCCCGAACGTCGCCGCCGACGCCAGCCCCACGATGTGCAGTCCGGGCACCGAGGAGTCGAAGCCCGCGCCGAGGACCGGCGGCCCGTACGAGCCCCGCAGCGCCCGGACCCGGCCCCGCAGCTCCTCGGTGAGCACCGTCAGCTTCCGAACGTCCACCTCGTACCCGGTCGCGGCGATCACGTGGTCGGCCTCAAGCTCGCTGCCGCAGGACAGCGCCAGCCGGATCACACCGTCCACCGGTCGCACCGAGGTGATCTGGGTGCCGGTCCGGACGTGCTCGGCGTCGAACGACTTCTCAAAGCGCTCGCGGACCCACCACGAGCCCTCCGGACCCAAAGTCTTGGCGACGATGTCCATGCGGCGCGGCCCGGGCAGCCGCCGGAACAGGGTCGGCAGGTCGGACAGCACCTTGTTGTAGAAACCGGGGCCGAGGCCGGAGTCCGGGTAGCGGAGCCGCTGCCACCGGCCGGTGCTGTGCTTGCCGGGCAGACTGTTCCACCGCAGCGACGTGGCGCGCGCCACCAGCGTGACGTCCGCGCCGGTCTCGTCGAGCAGCACCGCGGTCTCGATCGCGGCCTGGCCGGCGCCGACCACGGTGACCCGCTTGCCGGCGTAGTTGGTCAGGTTGTTCATCGAGCTGCTGTGCAGCAGCTGCGGCGCCGCGAGGTCCGCGAGCGCCGGGGGGATCCGCTGGAACGGCAGGAACCCGGCGGCGAGCACCACCGAGCGGGCCCGCGCCGAGGACCCGTCGGCCAGCTCCAGCGCGAACACCTCGCCTTCGCGGTCGACGCGCACCACGTCGGTGTCGTGCAGATCCGGGACGGCCTTCTGCTGGAACCAGCGGCCGTAGTCGACGAAGGTCTCGACCGGCGTCGGCACGCCGTGCGCGTAAGGCTCTCCCACGAGCCGGCAGTACACCCCGAGCGTGAACTTGTCGCGCGGGTCGGACAGGTGCGACGCCCAGGGCTCGGACTTGAGCTTCATCCCCAGCGGCATGTGCTCGGCCCAGGCCCGCATCGGCGTGCCGAACACGCGGGTGCGGGTGCCGCGCGCTTGGGCGTGGGCCGCTACCGAGAGACCGTAGGGCCCGGCACCGACCACGGCGGTGTCGAGGATCTCCGTACCTGTCATCGCTTCGCTTCTCCTAGTTCCGGGCATGCCTGCCGACCCGAGGCGCTGCTCGGCCTCGGCCGGGTCGAGCCGGCATCCCGACGGTCGAAGGACCGGGCCTGCTCGAATGCGGTGACGGCGTTCCGTCCCGCGTCTTCCGTGGTGTTCGCGACCGGCGCGAACCGTGCTCGTGATGTCAGCTGCCGCGCTGGTTCCGGCGGTTCCACTCGTCCCGATGGATCCGCTGGGGAGGCCGGCCGGCCGGAGCTTGTGGTCAGGGGGCGGAGCAACATCGTGGTCGAACATGATGCGTGGGAATTCCACCGCGCCATCGGCCCGTGTGTCAGTGCGTACCGCATCGGTGTTATCCCCGTGTGTTCCACCCCGGGGCGTCCGTGAGCCGCACCGGTGCTTGCCGGCGGTAATCGTATCTTGGCTCGCCGTTCGCCGGATTCAGTAGCTCCGGATACCTCATGTGATGCTCCACACCGAGGCTCCGTACCGAAACGAAGCCTTGATGGGCAAAAAGGCGCTTACTGCTGCGATTCGCCGCCATGCCGACGGGCCGGACCGAACGCGTAGCCCGCCAGAGTCCGCATACCGGAGGCGTTTCCGTGGCGCATGGCGGAGGGCAGGAGCGTGGCGGCGTGGATGCGCGACGACAGATGCAGCCGGGCCGCGCGCGCCGCCTTGCGCCAGCCGAGGTCGTCCATTTTGGCGGCTTCGTCGAGGAAGAAGGCGCGTTCCTCGGTGAAGCGGGTGCCGGCGAAGGCGCGTTCGCTGGAGACGCTGACGGCGTGGCGGCGGTATTGGAAGCACGCGGTGTCGGAGACGACGATCTGGGCGCCGGCGCGGACCCATTCGAGGGTCAGGGCCAAGTCCTGGACCACGCGCAGGGCCGGGTTGAAGCCGACTTCGGTGATGACCTCGGTGCGCCAGCAGATGGCGGGGAAGTACATCCAGTTGCCGCGCAGCAGGCTGACCGCCAGGCTCTCGCCGCCGAGGACGGCCGCGCCGTGGACGCGGGGCGCGTAGACGCGGCTCTTGATCTTGTCGACCCAGGGTTCGGTGATCTCGCCGTGCTCGTCGATGATCTCGACCCCGGGCTGGGCGAGGGAGACCTGGGGGAAGGCGTGCATCAGGGCCCGGACGGTGCCTATGTAGTTGGGTAGCATGCGGTCGTCGCTGCCGACCATGGTCACCAGCGGGTGGGAGGCCAGCGTCAGGCACTTCTGGAAGTTCTCCGTGATGCCGAGGTTGGTCTCGTTGCGCTGGTAGCGGATCTTGTCGGCGCCGTGCGCCGCGGTGAGTTCCGCGAACCACTCCGGAACCCCGGGTTCGGTGCCGTCGTCGACCACCGTGAGCCGCCAGTTCGGGTCGTCCTGGGCCAGGACGCTGCCGACCGCTTCCTGCATCATGCCGACGTCGCCGTAGTACGGCATCAGCACGTCGACCAGATCCTGACCTAAAGCATCGACGTCCGGTTCCGGACGCGACGCCTGTTGTGAAGGCTGCGGCTCTGCGGCGTTAATCACCGGTCATATATATCACCCGCGCTTTGGGAATTTCCACAGCCCGGTCAGGCTCCCGGGGGACCTGATGATCCCATACTGAGCTGGGAACATGCCGTTCGGGGAAACAACCACTGGCGCACCGAGGCCTCGGCATTTTCTGGTTTCCAGTCGGGGAGTTTCGTATTTCCGGCGCTGCGCATCCGAGCACGAAAACGCCCGCCGCGGCGAATCACGTCCGGTCGTGCGCGGCCTGCGGCTGCCAGTTTCAGCCGTTCGTTCGGCGAGGGCGATGCGGACCGGCCGGAGGACCCAAGATCGGGGTGTCAGCGACACCGTTTGCTTGGGAGGGTATCCATGTCGGCCTCACTGCTGGAGCACGAGCAGATCGCCATCCGCACCGGCCGCCGTTCCGGGGTGCCGATCATCATCGCCGTGCACTCCACGGTACTGGGTCCGGCCGCCGGCGGCTGCCGGATGTGGCGCTATCGGCGGTGGCAGGACGGTTTGGAGGACGTGCTCCGGTTGTCGGCGGGCATGACCGCCAAGTTCGCGGCGGCCGGCTTGGCCCGGGGCGGCGGCAAGACCGTCGTGGCGCTGCCCGAAGAGATGGAACTCGGGCCCGGACAGCGCCGCGAAGTGCTTCTCGACGTGGCCGACGCCATCGAGGCGCTCGGCGGGATCTACGCGACCGGGCCGGATGTCGGCACCGGGCCCGACGACATGGCGCTGATGGGGGAGCGCACCAACCACGTGTTCTGCAAGCCGACCGCGCTCGGCGGCAGCGGAGACTCCTCACCCCATACCGCTGACGGTACGCTCGCCGCGCTCCAAGCCGTCGCCACCGGGCTTGATGGCACCAGGTCCTTGCGCGGCCTGCGATTGGCGGTCGTCGGTCTTGGGAACGTCGGCGCGCGGATCGCGGCCGCGTTGGCGCAGGAAGGCGCCGAATTGGTGCTCAGCGACATCGATCCTGGGAAACAGGCTTTGGCCGAACAACTCGGCGCGCGGTGGGAAGCACCGGAGGCGGCGCTCACCGCGGAGGTGGACATCGTCGTGCCGGCCGCGCTCGGCGGTGTGCTGACCGACGTGACCGTGCCCGCGTTGCGGTGCCGGGCGATCGCCGGACCGGCCAACAACCAGCTCGCGACGCCCGAGGTGGCGGATCTGCTTCAGGCGCGGGGAATCGAATGGGTACCCGACTACGTGGCCAGTGCCGGCGGAGTGATTCACGCGGTGTCCGTCGAACTGGATGGGTTGGGCGAGGACGATGCGCACAAACGGGTGCTCGGCATCGAGGGCACGGTCCGCGACCTGCTGGCTGACGCGAAGCGGCGGGGAGTGAGTGCTGCTGTGGCGGCGGAGGAGTTGGTGCGGGCTCGGCTCGGCGCTGCCGCTCGGCTCGGCGGCGCCGCCCGGTTCGACGCTGCCGCACAGCTCGGCGGCGCCGCACCGAGCGCGTGACGCGGCGCCGGTGCCAGGATCTGGGCATGGACCACCTCGACACGGAGATCATCCGGCTCCTGCAGGCCGACGCCCGCCGATCGAACCGCGACCTGGCCCGCACGCTCGGGATCGCGCCGTCGACCTGCTTGGAGCGAGTCAGATCCCTGACCCGTCGGGGCGTCATCCGCGGCTACCACGCCCAGATCGACACCGTCGCCCTCAACCGCGGCGTCCAGGCGATGGTCGCGGTGCAGATCAGGCCCCTGAGCCGCACCGTCATCGACGCGTTCGCCGCCTTCGCCTCCGGGCTGCCGGAGGTGCTGAGCACCTTCGTCATGGCCGGCGGCGACGACTTCATGCTGCACGTCGGCGTGCCCGACCTGGACCGGCTGCACGCCTTCCTGACCGACCACCTCGCCAAACGCCGCGAGGTGACCGGGTTCCGCACCTCGGTGATCTTCAAGCAGGTGCACAAGGCCGTTCCGGAAAGGCTTCCGGACTGAACCGGATTGAGGTGGACCGAACCGGACCGAGCACGGGAGTCGACGGCATGTTCTACAGTTGATGCGGTCTTCCCGAGGGGGTACTGGAACTGTGGAAACCTGCCCGAACTGCGGGTACGTGCTGCCGGTCGGCGGTGGCGGCGCGTTCTGCACGCATTGCGGCGCGAGGGTGCGTGCCGATGCCCCGAACGCGGCACGGGACGACACTCTGGTGATGGCCGCTTCGTGGCAGGTCGCGGCGGGTGGTACTGACCAATCAGCGGAGAACGGCTGGGGTGCGGCGTCCGATACATCCCATATGGGCGGCGACTTCAACGGCGGCCATCCTTACCGCGACGAGTACTACGACGACCAGGCCGCCCGACCCCGGACCAATCTCGGCGTGGTGATCGCGATCGGCGTGGCGGTCGTCGCGGCGGTGGTCATCGGCGTCTCGCTGGTCACGCTCGGCGGCGGCAGCGGGACGCCGGCCGCGGCCCCGGTGGCGGGCACGACCGAGATCGTCACCCCGACGAGCCCGGTGAGCATGTCGGCGGTCGAGGCGTCGACCCCTTCGGAAGCGGACAGTTCGACGAGCTCCTCCCCGTCCCCTTCCGTGGCGCAGGCGGCCCCGATCACCGGGGTCGGCAGCAACCGATGCATCGACATCCCGGGCGCGAACAATGCTGACGGCACCCAGTTGGACATCTTCACCTGCAACGGCACGGCGGCCCAGGCCTGGACTTACAGCGGCGGCACGGTGCAGGCGATGGGCAAGTGTCTGGACGTTCGGGGCGCGAGTCGGCATGACAAGACTCCGGTCCAGGTCTTCACGTGTAACGGCACTGATGCGCAGCGGTGGACGTACGACGCGCGGACCGGCGAACTCAAGACGCTGGGCAAGTGCCTGGATGCTTCTGGGGCGGCTACCGGTGACAACACGCCGCTGATCCTTTACACGTGCAATAAGGGAACGAATCAGCAGTGGCGCTTGGCGCACTAGGCGTTTGGTATGCGGGGTGCCTGGACCGGCCTTGAGCCGCGTACCCCTATGTTCACGGTTTCTCCCTGGTACCGGCGGGAGCGCGCGGGCAATGCTGGAATGTGTCCGAAACGCAGCCAGGTGCGGCCGAGGTATCTGACAGGGCCCGTCGCTGGAAGCCGGGGCGGGTAGTCGGCCTCGTCGCCGGGGTCGCGCTGCTGGTGGCGGTGTTCGGGTTCGCTTTCCCGGCCCTGGCTTCGTACAGCAGCGTTATCAATATCCTGCGGTCGATGACGAAGGCGGGCGTTGCCGTCGTCGCCATCGCGACGCTCGCCAACCTGCTCGCCAACTGGTTCCTCATCACGACGGCGCTGCCGGGGTTGACGATGCGCCGGGCCGCCGCGACGAACCTCGCGTCGACAGCCGTGGCCAACACCGTCCCGGGCGGCGGCGCGATCGCGATGGGCGTCAGCTGGCGGATGCTGACCGGCTGGGGCGTGACCTCGCGGGCCTTCGGCGTTTACGCCATCGCGACCGGCGTCTGGAGCACGATCGCCAAGTTCGCCACCCCGGCGGTCGCACTTATCATTCTGGCGCTGTCGCACGACCTGCCCACCGCGTCCAACCAGGTCGCCCTCCTATGGATCTCGGCGAGCGTGGGCCTGGGCATCTCCATCCCGATGGTCGCGCTGGTCCGCCTGGCACTGCGGGACGACCACGGCGCAATGGCGGCCGACCGCTGGCTGTCACGCCTGTCGGGCCGCCTCTTCCGCGCACTGAAGCGCCCGACACCGGACGTACTCACCGGCATGATGGTGCGCCTACGCCAAGAGGCCGGCACCCTGATCGCCACCCGAGGACGGCGACTGACCCTCGCGATCATCATCAGCGACCTCGGCTGGTGGGTAGTCCTCCAAAGCAGCCTTTGGGCCTGCGGCATAAAGCAATCCCAGGTGTCCTGGCAGATGTGCTTCGCCGGTTTCGCCGTAGCCCGAGCGGTCTCCTCAGTACCCATCACCCCCGGCGGCCTCGGCATGATCGACTACGCCCTGACCCTGTTCCTCCTCTCCGGCCTCGACACGCCCACTGCGGCCCGCGTCCTCGCAGCAATCATGCTGACCCGCGCCATGACCCTCGCCCTGCCGATTCCTCTGGGCGCGGTGACGTATCTGGGCTGGCAGATGATGACCAGGCGACGGCGGGTTGTGGCCTGACAGCAGGGAGGCCGACAGCCTCAGTCCGTCGTCAGTCCGTCGTCAATCCATCGTCGGCCAGTCCCACCCCAGCTGGATGAACATGCCCAGCCGGTCGCTGACCGCGCGGATCTCGCTGATCCGGCCGTCGCGGACGGTGAAGATCCAGATCTGCTCGACGTCGCAGCGCCGGCCGGTCGGCTCGGGCATGCGCGGGTGGTAGCCGGTGTGGACGCCGGCGACGCGCATGCGGGCGACGACGTCCTCGCCCTCGCCCAGCAGCTGCTCGATGCGGAAGCCGTCGCCCGGCTCGCCGATGCTGAAGGCGGCGAGCTGCTGGCGGAAGCCCTCGATCGCGGCGCCTGGGGCGTCCTCCTCGCCGAAGATGATCTTGTTGTGGTCGATGACGTCCGGGGCCAGGTGCCGCGACCAGTCGGCGTCCACGCCGCCGTTCAGCGCGGCGACGAAGTCGATGATGACCTGCTTGCGGTCGCTGGTCTGCGCGTCGCTGGTCTGCGTGTCGCTGGTCTGCGCCGTCATGGCGATCCCTCCCGGATTGATTCTTACGCGGTAAGATTCCGACTCCGCTACTGTGATTCTTACGACGTAAGAAAGTCAAGTCAGGAGGCGACGATGCCCGCCGCGGAAGCTGCCCGGTCTCGCGGTTCCCGCGGCCCGGGCCAGAAAGTCGGCCTGACGCGTCAGCAGATCCTCGACGCCGCCCTGGCCCTGGTCGACCGCGACGGCCTGGCGGCGCTCACCATGCGCTCCCTCGGCGCCGAACTCGGCGTGGAGGCCATGACCATCTACCACTACGTCCCCACCAAGGACGCCCTGCTCGACGGCATCGTCGAACGTGCCTTCACCCTCGCCGCCCCGCCCGCCGACCCCGCGCAGCCGTGGCAGCGGAGCTTGAACGACTACGCGCACGGCTTACTGAACGGGCTGCTGAACCATCCCGGCATCCTGCCGCTGGCCTCGTCCCGGCCGGCGGTCACCCCGGATCTGCTCGACGGGGTGGAGGGCTACCTGCGCGTGCTCGCCGCCGCGGGATTCCCGCTCGGCCGGGCGCTGCACGCCATCAATGCCCTGACAGTCTTCGTCCTCGGCCACGCCACGGCCGCGGTGCGGATCGACCCGGCGGCGGAGGACGTGGGCGCCGCGGCCTGGGTCGCGGAACTCGATCCCGAGCGCTATCCGCTGCTGGTCGAGGCCGCCGCCACGGGACAGGGGACGGACGACGACGAACGCTTCGCCCTCGCCGTCGAGGCCCTGATCTCAGGGTTCGAACTAGCTGGGAGTGGAGCTGGCGGCTGACGCGGTTCTCCGTGCCGCCAGCTCCCGTCCCTCAGCCGATGATCCGCTCCGCCAACGACGCCAAATCGTCGACCCTCAGCCCCGGCCACCCATGCACCCGCTGCTGCCATTCGACCGGAATCGCGGCCCGGCCCCAGGCGGCGCCCAGCAGCACGCCGGCGATGGCGGCGACGGTGTCGGTGTCGTCACCGGCGCGGACCGCGGCCTCCACCGCGAGTCGGAAGTGATCCTCGGGCCGCTCGGGAATCCGCGTGTGGTAGATCGCCGACCACGCCGCCTGCAACGCCGAGACGACATACCCGTTCGGCTGGAACGCGTGCGGCGGCTTCTCCTGCGCCTCGTCCAGCCACGATCTCCACTGCTCTTGGCGCTCGAAAGGGAGCAGGTGGATGGCGTCGCGGACCCCTCCGAACCGCCACAGCCCCGGGCCCGAGGCGAGAACGGCCTTGCGCACGCCCTCGCTCCACAACACGCACGCGTCGCCGGCCAGCGGGTCGTAGTGAGTCAGCCCACTGATGGCCCGGGCCGCGTCCCGGCAGCGGTACACCGCATCGGACCCATTGAGGAATCCCAGCCCGACCACGCCGGTCCGCATCAGCGAACCATTGCCCGCCGAGCGCCCCGTCTGGGCATGGAGCTGGGTCGACGCCATCCGGATCGCTTCCAGCGCGTCGCCGCCGGCCGTGCGGGCCGTGTAGAGCACCCGCCGGGTCTGCGCGCCGATGTCGGACGCGCCACCGGCCGCCCACCCGATGAAGCCCTCTGCGATGGCGCGCTGCGCGGGATCGTCGTCCAGCGCCAGCCCCGTCGCCGCGACCTGCGCGATGACCACCTGCATCTGCGTGTCGTCGGAGTATTCGCCGGGGGCGTAAGGTCCCAGCCCGCCGCCGCGCATCACCGGCTGCTGGTCGTCGCTGAGCGTCGGCTGGAACTCATACGGCACCCCGAGCGCGTCGCCGCACGCCGCGCCGATCAGGGCGCCGGCCGCACGGTCGGCGCGGACTTCTCGCGACGGGACGAGCGGTGCGTTCGGATCCGGCGGCGTGATCGGCCGTCCGCCTCCGGCCTGGAGCTTGCCGTCGGCGGTGAGGCCGAGCGCGAACTCGCCGTCCCGCAGCGGGGGCGCGGGCCGGCGCGCCGACGGGTTGCGCATCGCCTCCTCATGGTGACGGTGCGCCTCGTCGATGATGCGCTGCTGTTCAGGGGTGGGAACGAAATCACTCATGCCTTACTTCTCCTGCAGGACGATGTGCCAGACGCCTCCGGGGCCCTGGACCTTGTCGAGGACGTCGAACTCCGTCCCCGCCTTGAACAGGACCTCCAGCTCGCTCTCGTGGTGCGATATGGCGGTGACGTCGACCCCGGTTTTGGACTGGATCGTCATTTTGATCAGGCTGTCGGGGTGGATGCCGCCCTCGACATTGGAGGCGCTGGTGAAGGCGTGCTCGACGACCGACGAACCCGGAACATACTGCGCGGCGATATCGGCGGCCTTCTCGGGTGACAGATACGACATGGTACGTATGACCTGGCCTTCGTACGGCGTCATCTTACTGAGGCCGCCGTTGATGGCCGCGACGTGGTCGGCGTATCGCGCAGCCAGCGCCGGGTCGCCGTCGCGCAGGGCCCCGTTCAGCTGCCAGTAGAACGAGTTGCCGGTATAGCCGCGGGCCGCGGCCACTTCCCGGGGGTCCATCCCGTGGTACGCCGGGTCGTTCGCCACCACTTCCTTTGCGAAATCGAGGTCCTCCGGGAAGTCGGCGTACTTGTTGGCGAAGCCTTCGAGCGCGGCCTCGTGGGCGGCGTCGCTGCCGGGAGGCAGGTGGACGGCGTCAGCGGGAGCCGCGTGGGCCACATCGCCGAAGGGAGCGGTCACGTGGGCGGTGTCGGCGGGGAAAGCTGTGTGGAAGGGGTCGACCGGATGCGCGGCGTCGACAGCGTGTTGGGCTTGAAAGGCATCGGCGGCGTGGGCGGTATCGGCGGCCGGAGCGGTGTGCGAGACCGTGCCGAAGGGATCGGCGCTATGGGCGTGGGCCGCGTCGGCAGCCGGAGCGGCAGCGTGGGCCGCGTCGGCGGCGTCGGCGGCAGCCGATCCCGAGTCGGCGACGACGGTGCCGAAGGGATCCGAGGCATGGGTGGCAGGGGTTGGTGCGTGGGCCGACTCCGTGGCCGGCGCTGCCACGTGACCTGCGTCCGAGGCCGGCGCTGCCACGTGACCTGCATCCGAGGCCGATGCGGCCACGTGACCCGCATCCGAAGCCGACGCGGTCACATGACCTGCGTCTGAGGCTGGCGCTGCCACGTGACCTGCGTCTGAGGCCGACCCGGCCACGTGACCTGCGTCCGAGGCCGACGCCGTCACATGACCCGCGTCCGAAGCCGACGCGGCGACATGACCCGCATCCGAGGCCGACCCGGCCACGTGACCCGCATCCGAAGCCGACGCGCCTACGTGGGCTGCTTCGGGCACAGCTGCGGCTACGTGGCCTGCTTCCTCGGAGGCAGGCGCGGCCACGTGCACCACATCCGAAGCCGAAGCCGTCCCACTCACCGCGTCCGAAACCGGCGCCGCCGAATTCGCCCAAGCCTGGTCGAGGAACTCCCACGTCGCAGCGTCCTGCGGAATCCGCGGCGCCGAGTTGGCGTGCGCGGCGTCGAGGAACTGCCACGTCGCCGGGTCGTGAGGAATGTGGCTTGCCTCCTCCGCCCCGCGCGATCCGTCGGAGAAGATCCGGACGAGCTTCCCGGCCCCGCCCTTGACCAGTGAGGCCATGCCCGTGCACAGCCCCTTCACGGCGCCGAAGCCCGCCATCGCCAGGTGCAGGCCGGCCCCGAGGAAGCCACCGGCTCGGAACGCCTCGCCGAGCGCCGTCAACGTGGTCAGGCCCTTGGTGATGGGGATGCACGCGACGACCGCCAGCGCCACCTCCCACCACTGGGCCCTGCCATGGACGTACTCGTTGATCTTGTCCGCGAGCAGGATCACGCCGGCGACCACGACGGCGACGATCAGCCACAGCGGCCCGCCGACCACCAGCAGCACGATCCCGCCGATGAGGGACACGATCCCAGCGACGATCACCAGGCCCTTCCACACCACCGAGGCGATCTCGCCCACCTTGTGCCAGAACGAGTCCGGCGGGATGCCCGCGTCGGTGGCGGAGTTGATTTTGGTGCGGGCCGTGTCCTCGGCGGTGTGCCGCAGCGATTCCGCCGAGGCCGCCAGCTTCTTCAGAGCTTCGAGCTGCGCGCTCGTCCCGGACATCTGGCTGTTCAGGGTACTGACAGTGTTCTGCGCGTTCGTCTGCGCCCGCACCGCGGTGCTCACGCTGGTCGGATCGACGGTCGCGGCCGCGTGCGCCGCGTCCACGCCCTTGTTCGCCGACGTCAGATCGGCGTGCGCCGCCGACAGCTGGTTCTGGATGCGCTGTACCTGGTCGTGCAGCGGCCGCGCCTGCGCCAGCGCCCGGTCCGCCTGCGACTGGTAGCTGTCCAGCGCGTTGCCGAAGTCGACCAACGCCGTCGCGCACAGCTGATGCGACGTCGCGACCTTGTCCAACTGTCCGGGGAACTTGCCTATGCTGTCCCGGAACGCGTCCCCGGACGCCCCGATCCAGTTCATCGCCGCCGGATCCCCGGCCAGCCCCCGCACATCCCGAGCGGACAGCTCGGCTTCCTCTCCCAACTTCTGCATCCGGCCGCCGAGTTCCTTGATGCGGAACGGTTCCCCGGGCGTCGGATCGTGGTCCAGATCCAGAATGTTCCAGTCTGTAGGGCGTGCCACTTGTGTTGCTCCCCGTATGTGTCGTAAGTCCAGTCGCGGTATAGGTTCTTCCGCGGGTTCAGCTGTCGTGCAGCCGCAGGGTCCCGGTCAGGGCGTCGAAGAGGTCGAACAGCCCTTCCGCCACGGCGAAGGCCGGGCTGCCGCAGGACACCAGCAGCACCCGGTTGACGTCCGGGATCGGCACGAACGTCCGCATCGCCGCGGTCCGGATCGGCCGACCGGGTGCGGGCTCCACGTCCTCGATCCCGTAGCTGCGCACGGCCTGGCCGCAGCCTTCGAGTTCGACGACCTGGACCTTGGTCCAGGTGTCGGACGCGTGCTTGGGCTCCTTCGGCGTCATCATCGGGAGCAGGGCCGCGGTGCGGTCCGGCTCGTCGCTGCTCGCGCCCAGCGGACCGGGCAGCAGGAAGACGGTGATGCTGGCCGGCAGCACGCCGTCCTCGACCGGCTCGGCCATGCCCGCGCAGTAGACGGCCCCCGCGTCCCACGCCCTGGCGGCCTGGTCGCTCAGCAGCTTGACGATGTCGCGGCGGCGCTCCTGCAACTCGGGCACCTGCGCGAGACGGTCGCGGACGAGCTCCCGGATCGACGCCTCCCGGGTCGCCGGATGCACGTCCAGCTCGAACCAGTTCGGCGGCACCCGCAGGCTGAAGCCGACGCCGGCGTCGAGCGCCGGCCCGCCGGTCATTGCTGGGGGCCTTCGGTGGTCGTGCCCTTGGTCAGCTGGTCCGCCATGTCCTGGTCGGACTTGCGGATGGTCTTGACCGCTTCGTGCGCCATGTTCGCCAGCGCCTCGGCGGTGTTCTCCACGTGCTTGCGACCGTCCCGCCAGTGCGACTCGAAGTGGTGCATCGCGTCGCGGACCTTGTCGGAACCGTAGTCGCCGTCGTAGGAGTCGATGGTGTGGTGGCTGGAATCAAGCTCCTGCTTGATGGTGTCCAGCCGGGACCCGAACGCGTCGAGGGCGTCCAGATCCACGGAAAGGCGATCTGCCATTTGATGTTCTGTCCCCGAATAGTGATGTTCTGCTGCTCACAACGCCCGATGTCGTGGATCGGTCGCCCGTGTGTGACCGGGTCCACGACGTTGTGACAGAGATCGTATAGGAGGCCCGGAGGTCCGGGGCGCGTTCCGCCAGGTTCGGAAGGCCCCAGGTCAACGCAGAGAACGGTGCTGATATGCACCAAAAGGGGAAACGGCGTTTCTGGATCAGAGTTGGACTTTTAGCACCATATGGTGTCGCCATGAAGAGAACGCTCATGGCTGTCGCCACCGCGACAGCGTTCACCTTGGCGGCGTCCACGACCTCCGCCGCGGCGCAGCCGGGACCGGTCCGGCACGCGTCGCGGCTCGGCGCGCCGATGGACGCGCCGGCGCCGTCGGTGCCGGCGACCAACCGGGGCGCGGACCAGATGGCCCTGTGGGAGAACCTGCCCGTCGCCGAGTGGGACGAGTCCCTGGAAGAGGACTGCGTCGAGAACGGCGGCGTCGCCTGCTCGATGAGCAAGAAGCAGATCGACTCGGTCCTTCCCGACATCGAGCGGGTCACGGCCGAACTGGACAAGGAGATCCGCGACAAGCCCGAGCTGCTCGCGCCGCTGCACCCGGCAGGGTCAGGGTCCGGATCCGTCGCCGGTCCCCGGGTCCGGGCACTGGACCCCTCGAAGATGGTCGCGGCCGTGAAGAACGTGGCCGCGAACGCCTCGAGCCCCGCGGTCCGTGAGTTCGGCGCGCGCTTCGCCGACCGGGTCGAGCAGGTCACCGAGCACGTCTCCAATGCCGACGTCGCCCACGACGGGCTGACCGCGAGCAACCTGGAGGGCCTGGCCAAGACGGTGCTCTACGCGACGCCGTACCTGGGCGACCCGTTCTCGCTGGCCGAGGCGGTCGCGAACCACGACCTCGAGGGCAGCGTGGTCGCCATGGTCTCGCTGACCGGCGCGATGGTCGCCACCGTCTTCCCGCCCGCCGGCGTCGCGATCGCGGCCGCGGTGCTGGTGTACGGACTGGCGAAGAAGATCTGGGGCTGGCTGTGCGGCAAGTCCCGCGACTGGCGCCTGAACCCGCCCGGCGATCCCCGCGAGCTGTGGAACAACGGCGCCGACATCCGCTGGGAATCGCAAGTGCTGCCGAAGCAGCCGGGCGAGACCAAGCCGGGCCCGGCCTTCGCCGTACCGATGACGGTGATGCCGACCGAGGCGCGCGAGGACTACCAGTGGGCCCACACCAAACTGGTGCTCGACTCACGCTGGTCCGACGCGGCCAAGCAGGGCAAGGACCCGGTCAGCTACACCCTGCGCGGAATCGACATGTACGGCCTCCAGTTCACCCAAGGCCCGATCCGCTTCCGCGGCTTCCAGGACGGCAAGCGTTTCGACGCGACCTGTTACTACCTCGACAAGGCCGGCCGTGACGAGCAGCACCTGGGCAACAGCTGGACCGACGGCGACGCGATGAACTGCAACCTGAACAAGCCCTTGGTCATCTCCAAGGGCCACTCGGCAGTCGTCCTGATCGACTACGCGTACCTGCTCACCACTGCCCAGCCGGACTGGTTCAAGAAGCAGTTCGCGAACTGGCTGTGCACCCCGGCACCCTGCGTACCGGCCAACACCGCCAAGTTCACCAGCGTGGTCCGGGTGACCTCGGACGCGACCTTGTTCCGCATGCCGACACAGTTCAACTTCGGATACGTGCCCGACTACCCGGGTTCGCGCGTTGACAATGTCGTCGACGCGCCGATGTAGGGCTGAGTCGTCGGGAGTGCTCCCGAAGTCTGCCTGTCGAGGATGGCGTCAGCGGGTTGTGGCCGCTGGCGCTGTTCTTGATTATTAACAGCGGTCATCAACAACAGTGCAGCAGATCCGCCAGCCGTTCCTGCACCGCCTTCGTCACCGCCGCGTCCACCTGAACGGTCAGGTCATGCCGGTTGCTCAGGTTGGCCAGCATGGCGCGCAGGTCGAGATCGTTGATCGTGCGGCGCAGGATGTCGTCGGTCGTCAGGGTTTTGTCGATGAGCGAGTCCGGGATGGCGCGGATCGCGGTCTTGCGGAAGCCGCTGAGGTTCGAGGCGTCGACCGCCTCGCGAGCGAGCTGTGATGCTCGCGGCAGTTGGCCCGCGGCCTTCAGACTGTCGACGGCGGTGAGCAGGCCGCTTCGCAATGCATTGATCTGCGCGTCGGTGTGGGTGCCGGGCTCGGCGAGCAGCAGCGCGAATTCCTCACGGGACATGCCGATCTGGCAGGCGGCGGCGTCCAGGCCGGTCAGGACGAGCTGCTCGGTCAGGCCGTCGATTCCCGTCGACACCGAGGTGGCCGGTGGCGCGATACAGGAGTTGGCCGGGCGGAGCGGGCTGTAGCGGCCGCCGCCGTGGGCGATCTGGACGGTCAGCACCCCGCCGACCAGCACGGCGGCCAACGCGGGCAGCGCTCCCGCTCGCAGGCGGGTCACGGCGCTCACTGCGCGCTCCGTCGACGCAGCGTGATCAAGGACAGCAGTGCAGCGACGGCGAGTGCCGCGCCGACCAGGAAGGCGTTGCGGAACGCGTGAGTGGCTGCCTTCTGGAGCTGAAGGTTGAGGTCGCGCTCAAGCTCCGCCGCGACAGGCTTCTCCGCGGGGGAGAAGCTCAGCTTCTCGAAGGCCGGGTCCAGGTCGGGCACCCGGCCGCTTTGCTGCTTCAGCTGATCGGCCAGTCCGCGAGCGATCGAGATCTTGTCCTCGGGTGTCAGCGGGGCGTTCAGCACCAGCGCGGTGATGGCGTTCTTCGCGGGCGGCTGGGCGCTCCGTAGATCCGCGGTGAAGACCGGCGTGAGGATCGCGAGGCCCAGGACCACTCCCGCGTGCCGGGCCGCGATGGTCCAGCCGCCGTGCAGCGAATACGGCATGCGGCCGTCCATCGCTCGCAGGGTCAGCGGATCCAGCGTCAGCCCGAGCCCGAGTCCGACGAGCGCCTGGGGAGCGATCGTCCATGCGAGATCCGCCGACGGCAGCAGCGCCAACCCGGTCAGGCCGCCCGCGATGAGCAGGCACCCGGACGTCGTCTCGGCCAGCGGCCCCGCGCGCAGCGTCCGGACCAGAGGCCGGCTGAAGAGGGCCGCGAGCGGGATCGCTGAGACCGTGAGGGCCGCGACCGCCGGAGACCGACGCCAGCCGTCGACCAGGAGCAGCACGAACAGGAACAACGCCGCCGTCAGCGCCGCCGAGAGCAGCGCCAAGGCGATGTTCGGCTGGATCAGTACGCGATGCCTCGGCGGATCGTCGGCGACACTCTGCACGCTTTTGCGGTGCGTGACGAGCGCGGCGGGAATGGCCAGAACCGCGATCGGCACTTGGACGATGAAGATCGAGCGCCAAGAGAACGCATCGGTGAGCAGCCCACCGGCCATCGGCCCGATAGCGGTCCCGAACACACCGGCGGCGATCCACCATGCCGTCCCGCGCCGCTCGGTCAGCTCCGCGACCAGCAACTGAAGACTGCCGACGACCGCGAACGCGCCGCCCACCGCCTGCACCGACCGGGCAATGATCAGAACGTCCAGGGAACCGGCCACCGCGCACAACGCCGAAGCCCCGGCGAACACCGCGATGCCGATCGCGCACAAGACGGCCGCGTTGTGTCCTTTGTAGAACCACGCGGCGGGCCGGGCGACCACGGCCAGAACGAGGTTGAACGCGATCAGCACCCAGGCGACCTGCCCCACCGTGGTGTGGAGGCGCTCCAGGATCTCCGGCAGGGCGAGCGTGACCACCGCCGAGTCGGCCAGCACGCACCCCACGGTCAACGCGAGCAGTGCCGCCGCCGCCCGGCGCACCTAGAACACCAGCTTGGTGTCGGCCAGCCTCGATCGGACGTTAGCCACCTGTCATTTGTAGCGCCTCCGGTCGCGCGCCGTCGAATCGGATGCGGCGTGAGTGACTACCGTAGGTAGCATGGCGGACGATCGTTCTTATCGAATCGACTTCCTCATGCGGCATGAACGCCTTACTGAAGCGCAGGCCCGACAGCGCGTGGCCGACGAGCGGCGATGGCGCGACCCGGGGCCGCCGACCCCGGCAAGGGTGGTCATCGCATTCCATCCGTTCCACGAACGTTCACCCGAGTTCGCCGCGATCGCCGGACACCACCCGGCGACCTGGGAGGCGATCTGGACGGACGCCACCGAAGGCGGGGAACCGAACATGGCGCACATCCGTGGCAGGTTCGAATCGCACGATGAAAGCCCGCGGGAAGCGATCGACTGGGCTGTGGAACGCTGCGACAACGTGTGGATCAGTGCCCTCGGTACAGCCGCCGCGGTCCCGCTTGAGGAGTACCTCGCCGGAAGCTGAAACACAGCGGGGCAGCCGAACCGGCTGCCCCGCTGTGTCCGTGCTGTACCACCGTGCCCTTGATCAGATCAGGTAGCGGTTCCAGTACGCCGGGCCGCATTCTTCGCCTGCGTAGCGCGGCTCGGCTGCGTCGCACGCCCCGTCTGCGCCCCACGCCCGGTCTGCGTAGTACGCGGCGCGCCCGTGCCCGTCCCGGTCCCCGTACCCGTGCCCGTGCGAGCGCTGCGCCCGCGCCGCGTGCGGCCCCGGCCGGCCGGCCCGGTGTGCCGAGGGCGCTCGATCACCGGATCCGGGATCGTGACCGCTATCCCGGTGGGAACACGGGCTCCCGTGATGTCGGCGAGCTCCGTGCCGCCGGAGTGGACGTGAGCCGTGCGCGGGCTGATGCCCGCCGCGGTCATCATGCGGGTCATGTCGCGGCGCTGGGTCGGCAGCACCAGGGTGACGACCGTGCCGGCCTGGCCGGCCCGGGCGGTGCGGCCGCCGCGGTGCAGGTAGTCCTTGTGGTCGTTGGGCGGGTCGACGTTGACGACCAGGTCCAGACCCTCGATGTGGATGCCGCGGGCCGCCACGTTGGTCGCGATCAGCGCGGTGACCTGGCCGTTGCGGAACTGCTCCAGGGTGCGGGTGCGCTGCGGCTGGGACTTCCCGCCGTGCAGCGCGGCCGCCCGCACGCCGTCGGCCAGCAGGTTCCGCACCAGGCGGTCTGCGCCGTGGCGGGTGTCGGTGAACATGATCACGCCGCCCTCGCGGGAGGCGATGTGCGCGACGGTGGCGCTCTTGTCGTCGACCTGCACGTGCAGCAGGTGGTGCTCCATGGTGCTGATCGTGGCCGCCGAGGGGTCCACGGAGTGCGTGACCGGATCGGTGAGGAACCGGCGCACCAGGCGGTCGACGTTGCGGTCCAGCGTCGCGGAGAACAGCATGGTCTGCCCGCCCGGCGCGACCTGGTCCAGGAGCTCGGTGACCTGGGGCAGGAAGCCCATGTCGGCCATCTGGTCGGCCTCGTCCAGGACGGTGACGCAGACCTGGGCCAGGTCGCAGTCGCCGCGTTCGATCAGGTCCTTCAGCCGGCCCGGGGTGGCGACGACGATCTCCGCGCCGTTCCGGAGCGCGTGGGCCTGGCGGCTGATGGACATCCCGCCGACGACGGCCGCCAGCCGGAGCCGGAGCGCCCGGGCGTAGGGGGTGAGCGCGTCGGTCACCTGCTGCGCCAGCTCCCTGGTGGGGACCAGGATCAGCGCCGTGGGCCGGCAGGGCTCGGCCTTGCGCCCGGCGATCCGGGCCAGCACGGCCAGCCCGAAGGCGAGGGTCTTGCCCGAGCCGGTGCGGCCGCGGCCCAGCACGTCGCGTCCGGCCAGCGAGTCAGGCAGCGTATACGCCTGGATCGGGAACGGGGTGGTGACGCCCTGTTCGGTCAGCGCGGTCAGCAGCGCCGCCGGCATGTCGAGTTCGCTGAACGTGGCGACGGCGGGAAGCGCGGGTGTGGTGTTGTCCGGCGAAGCGAACTCCTCGGTCGCGGGCGGGCCCGACTGTCCGTTCGGGGCGCCGCCCCGGCGGTTGCCGCCGCGGAGACGGTGTCCGGCCCCGGCGCCCGCGCCGGATTGGCGCGAGCCGGTACCGGACTGGCGCGAGCCAGAGCCCGACTGGCGCGAGCCAGAACCGGACTGGCGGGAGCCAGAGCCGGCCTGCTGGCTGGAATCGCGCGCGAACGAGCGACTGGAACGAGTCATACGAAGCCTTCCTCAATGGGCGCGATCGAGGAAGCTCCGCGCCGCAGAAGACTGCGGGGAGCGACACGAACGAGCCGAAAAGCCGAGACGTGCAAACCGCGCGTCCGGCGCCGCTGTGATGACAACCAGCCCGGGAATCCGCACCGGGAAAACGAAGGGGCGCCTGGCAACTCTCATTTGTCAGACGCACACAAGTTCATGGGAACCATGACCGCAACAGTCACAACTGTAGCACTGCCGACTTAGGCCGGTGATATTTCCGTGATCGGACTTCGCGCCGCGCCCGCCGGCCGCGTGCGGCGGCCCGGCGCCCGGACCCGCCGCGGGGCCCGGCCGCCGGGCCGTACTCCCAGGTCAGGCGGCCGCGCGGAGCTTGGCGAGGGCCTCGGCGAGGATGATCTCCGCGTCGGCGTCACTGCGCCGTTCGCGGACGTAGGCCAGGTGGCTCTTGGAGGGGGCCTTGCGCGCCGAATCCGGGGGATTGTCCCGGTCCAGGCCGGCGGGACGGTCACAGCAATGACAGTCCCAGGTGGTGGGAACCTCCGCGGAGGCCGCGAAGATCGAGCTGGTCGAATGGCCGATAGCGCACCAGAAGGTCACCGCGATCCGTGTCACGGACTGGCCGCGTTCGTTGTCGCCCCTGGGCCCTGCGCCTATCCGTCTCCCGCGTATCGCGCTGCGCACCATGTCTTGGAGCCTCCTTTGCCGCGGTCGGCTCTGAGCTCATCTGAGCGAACCGTCCCGCTGTGTCGAACAGTACGCCCTCGCGACGGCGCGGATCAGGAAACCGCGGCCGCCTTCGGATCCGATCGGGCTGCTTCTCCGCCGAGCGATCAGGCTGCTTGTCCGCCGAGGTCGCGGAGCGCCGGGCCTTGGGCGAGGGGGCCCCCGGGAGTAGGGTGAGTCAACAGCCGAGGACATGTCGCACACCGGTATCCGAGTTGGTGTCGCCCTGGGTTCACGACCGATCTCTCATCGGATCAGACGGGCGGCTTCCGCTGTGTCGGAGCGCTACTTCCCCGCAGAACCCGGACCCGAAGCAGAACCGGAACACTTCGCCACGGATTGCCTGCCGCGCCTGGTCATCGAGCCCACCATGGCGGGAACCGGCTTGTTCGACGGGGCGTGGTGGCCCCGCTCGCACGACATCGAGACCGAGCTGCCCGACCTGATCACGGCGTTCGCCGCCCACGTGGGCCGGATCCGCCGGGTCGCCGTCGACATCGCGGCCTGGCTGGACACGCCCCGGCTGATCACCGTGAACGGCGACGTGGTCCGGATCGGCTGGCTGGCCGCCAGCCCGGGGACGATCAGCCTCAGCCTCGGCATCCTGGACCACCGGCTCCTGCTCGTCGTGCCGCCGGAGACGGACGCGTCCGCGGCGGCCGCGGCGATGGCGTGCGCCGCGACGACGGGGAACCGCACGCCCGCCGGCGAGCTGCTCGGTCCGGTCAGCTCGATCAGCCCGGTCAGCTCGGTCGGTCCGGTCAGCCCGGTCAGCTCGATCAGCTCGGATCGTTGACAGGTCGCTCCGGTCGGCAGCGGCCGGGGGAAGCGGATGGGATGGTCATGGAAGCTTCGGAATTGGCCGATCGGGTCTTCGACGTGGTCGGACCCGCGATCGGTGCGCGTGGCGCCGCGGCTCCGGCCCGCGACGAGCAGCAGTGGTCGGCCAGGAAAGTGGAATTCGGCCGCGTACTGCTTCAGGAGATCTACTGGCGGGACAAGAGCACGCCTTCGCTGGAAACCGCCGTGAACGACTATTCAGCCGGTGTGAAGAACCACGACGCCGCCTCCGTGCTCCGGCAGCAGATCAAGAAGATGCTGGAGTCCGACGCGGCGCTGGCCGACGAGGTGGGGCGCATGCTGCGAGCCCGGCCGGACGGGGACAGCGCGGAATCCGGCGCGGAAACCGGCACGGGAGCCGAAGCGGAGACCATCGAACTTTTCAAGCGCTGATCGGCTTCGCCTTTCTGTCGGCCGACTTCTGTCGACCGACTCATGTCGACCGACTCATGTCGACCGACTTCCGCCGACTGGTTTCTACCGACCGGTTTCTGCCGACCGGCGTTTTCTCACGGATCGCCTCCCCTCCATAAGGTATAATTCGGGTATCCGAGGAAGCGTTTTCTCACTAACATCCCTGCTGGTGTCGCCCCCTGGGTCATGACAGGTCCGCTCGCGGACCGGACGGGCGGCCTCCTATGGCGCTTCCCATCTCCTTCCCGCCGTCGTTGCAGACCGACGCTTCCGGTGTTCCGCTCCTGCCTCGCCTGCTGCTGGAGCCGGCGCTGCCGCAGAGCGGCATGTTCGACGGCGCCTGGTGGCCCCGCACCGACCAGATCCGGCTCGAACTGCCGGACCTGATCACGGCGCTGACCGCCCACCTGGGGCCCATCGTGCGGGTGGGGCTGGACACCGAGGCGTGGGACGACGTCCCCGACACCCTCGTCGTCAACGGCCGCATGATCCGGATCAGCTGGTTCCCGGGCACCGATCGGACCATCAGCCTCAGCCTCGGGCTGCAGAACCACTTCCTGCTCCTGGTGGTCCCGCCGAAGACCGACCCGCGGACGGCGCGAAGCGCGATGGCCGCCGCGGCGGCCCGTGACAACCACGCGACCGCCGCCGACCTGCTGGCGCCGTGACACGACGCCTCCGGAGCGGTGGGGGTGGCGGGCACGACGCCTCCGGCGGAGGATGAGGGTGCTGCTTTGAGACTCTTCGCGCCCGCCGGTCCGGCGGGCCGTCCCAGGGTGTGACGAATACTCGGTTTCCCGCTGAACGCGGATTCCTGGGACGGGTCGTGAATGTGGACGGTGTGTCAGTGCTCGGCGATGTCGCGGTCAGCCTCATCGAGCTGCAGACCCAGCTGATCGGCGCCGAGAGCGTCGACGGCTTCCTGACCGGCGTGGCGGCCCTGGCCGTGGCCCGGGTCGGCATCGGCCTGTCCTGCGGGATCACGCTGCGGCCCGTCGGGCTTCCGGCGGCCGCCGTGTCCACCGACTCGCTGGCCGCCGGGGTCGACGAGGTGCGATACGGCTTGGCGCACGGGCCCTGCCAGTACTCGATGCGGACCGGGACCCCGGTGCTGATCACCGACTCCGGCGCCGACGGCCGGTGGACCGGCTACCGGACCAGGGCGGCGGCCTGCGGGGTCAGGTCCTCGCTGTCGTTGCCGGTCGGCGCCGACGGCAGGGTGTTCGGCGTGGTCGGCCTGTATTCACGGCGCACGGGGACGTTCGACGCGGCCGTGATCGAGCGCGCGGCAGGCTTCGTCGGTATCGCGACCGGGGCGCTCGCCGCCACGGTCCGGATCGCCGAGCAGATCGGCCTGACCGCGCAACTGCGGAATGCGCTGGCCTCCCGGCCGGTGATCGACCAGGCCGTCGGCATCCTGATGGCCCAGCGGCGATGCCCGGCGGCGGAGGCGTTCGCCATCTTGAGCAAGTCGTCGCAGGACCGGAATGTCAAGGCTCGGATGGTCGCCGCCCGGATCGTCGCCGCCACCGGTGGTGCCGACGCCGCCGAGGCCTGGTTCGACCCGCCGGCGGCTCCCCGGGGGCGATGAGGGTCCTTGACCCGGGCTCGCCGTGCTTACCGCGCTTACCCGTGCCCACCGCGCCCACTGTGCTTTCCGTGCCCACCCCTGTGCGACCTGCTAAGGGGTTTGTGATGAGACCCTGAGGGCAGGGGCCAAGACGAAAGGCGGCCGGTCCGGAGGCGAGGCCTGCCGTACCCGGCCACGTCCGAAACCGGTGTCGAGATGCATCCGACCCCCAAACCCGCCTCGCCTCTCCCGGTCCAGCCCGATCTGGCTGCCGCCTACCTTCTGCCCTTCGATCGCACCGCTCCGCGGTTGGCGCGCTACGCGGCCGCCGACGTCCTGCGAAGCTGGGGCTTCGCCCCCAGCGACGAGGCGCTGCTGCTCGTCAACGAAGTGGTCGCCAACGCGCTGGTCCACGGCCGGGGCCCGATCCGGCTGCGCCTGATGTCCAACGGGCGGATCCTGCTGTGCGCGGTCGTCGACTCCAGCCCGCGGCTGCCTCGGCTGCCCGTCCCCGGCCCGGTCGGCGAGCACGGCCGGGGCCTGCGGATCGTCCGCGCCCTGGCGGCGACCTACGGCTGGCGCAGAATCCCGGCCGGGAAGATCGTCTGGTTCACCTACGTCCTCGTCCAGGCCACGCCCGAGGCGGAAAGGGTCTTCGAACTCGACGACGGCATTCTGCCGTCAGCGGTCCGGCGCTGACCGGAGTAGACTGTCCACGCGAGACCATTCATCGCAGCCGACCGAGTTTTTCGATTTGGTCTAGACCACACGCCGGTCCAGTAACCCGCTTCGCTGCCTTCACCTAGCGAGGCGATCACCTTGGCTGCCATCCCCTATGACGGTTTCGAACCGTTTCCCGGTCGTCCGCCGACCACCACGACGCCGCAGCACCGCCGGATCCAAGTCGCCGTGACGGCCTTGCTCGTCCTGGCGCCGTTCCTGGGGCTCGCCGCCGCGGTGTGGCTGTTCTGGGGACACGGCGTCGGTCTCACGGACCTGCTGCTCACCGGGTTCTTCTATTTCCTGACCGGCTTCGGCGTCACCGTCGGCTTCCACCGGCTGCTGACCCATCGGAGCTTCACCGCCAAGCCCGCGTTGCGGACCGCTCTGGCCCTCGCGGGCTCGATGAGTTTCCAGGGCGCGGTCATCAGCTGGGTCGCGACGCACCGGCGCCATCACGCGTTCACCGACCGGCCCGGCGATCCGCACTCGCCGTACCGGTACGGCACGGGCCCGGTGGGGCAGCTGCGCGGGCTGCTGCACGCCCACCTCGGCTGGTTGTTCGGCGACGACCCGACAGACGTCGGGCACTTCGCCCCCGACCTGCTCGCCGAACCGGTGATGTGCCGGGTCTCCCGAGCCTTCCCGGCGCTGTGCGTGCTGTCGCTGGCGCTGCCGGCGCTGGCCGGCTGGGCGCTCAGCGGGTTCAGCCTCGTGGCCGGCCTGACCGCGCTGATCTGGGCCGGCCTGGCCCGGGTCTTCCTGCTCCAGCACGTCACCTGGAGTGTCAATTCCCTGTGCCACCTGCTCGGCACCCGGCCGTTCACGACCCGCCGCCACGACCGGGCCACCAACCTGTGGCCGCTGGCCCTGCTGTCGATGGGCGAGAGCTGGCACAACACCCACCACTCGGATCCGACCTGCGCCCGGCACGGCGTCGACCGCGGCCAGATCGACCTGACCGCCGGCGTGATCCGTCTGTTCGAGCGGCTCGGCTGGGCGACCGACGTCCGCTGGCCGGACCCGCGACGTCTGGCGGAGCATCGGCGTCCGCTCCCGGATTCTGAGCCGCTTGCGAGTTCAGGCCCGCTTCCGAGTTCGGGCCCGCGCAGGTTTGATGCGGAGCCGGTGTCGGCGGACAGCGGGACCGCGCGTCGCGACCGCGTCAGCTGACACCGGTGCGCAGCAGTTCGGGCGCGGTCGTCGATCCCTCGGCGACCTCGCGCGCGGTGTCGGACAGGCGGGCGTTGTGGGCGCGGGAGTATTCGCGCAGCAGGGTGAACGCCGCCTCGACGGAGATCCCCTGACGTTCCGCGAGTATGCCTTTGGCCTGCTCGATGACGATGCGACTGTTCAAGGCGTTCTGCAATTGCGTGGCCTGCAACTCGGCCCGGTGCAGACCGCGCTGTGCCAGGATCCCGATGGTCGCCACGTCCGCCAGCGCCTGGCCGGTGTGCATGTTGTCGCCGGTCAGCACGCGGTTGTCGGTGCCGAACAGGTTCAAGGCGCCGATGACCGTCTCGCGCCGGCGCAGCGGCAGGGCGTGCACGGCCGCGAACCCCGAGGCCCGAGCCGCGTCGGCGAACCGCGGCCAGCGCTCGGTGTGGGCGTCCAGGTCCGCGTTGACCACGGGTCGGCCGCTACGGCAGCAGTCGACACAGGGTCCTGCGTCGCTTTGCAGCTCGAACAGCCCCACCAGCCGGGCGCTCTTGCTGGAGGCCGCCGCGGCGTGCAGGTGCCCGCGTTTGTCGATGAGCACTATGCCCGCGGCTTCCACGTCCAGGAACTGCACGCACCGATCGGCCAGCGTGTGCAGGAAGTCATTGACGTCGAAATCCTTGTCCAAGGTGTCGGCGACTTCGACGAACGTCTCGACGAGCTGTCGCTCGCGGGTCACGCTCATTCCTTCAAACTAGACCCGCCTGGAGGGCGGCGCTGGCTTGCCCACCATGTGGCCGGGGCCGGTTCGCAGCCGGCGTCGGCGAGGGCCGGCGCGCCTCGCCATCGGATTCCACCGGCGACCTCGTCAGGCCAGGTCGGCAGCGCCGCGCTCGAAGCCCGGCGACTGTTGAACGGGAGAATCAGTCCCGTGTCTTCAGCGGCCGCCGTGAAGCGGAGGCGAGTTGCTTCGCGAACCTACGGCGGTGCTGGAGGGCGGCTATGAGGGCGAGCGTGGACTCAGCTCCCTGGTTCTCGTTGCGCCCATTGCGTTCCAGGCCGTCGCAGCCGCCGCCGGTGTGCTCGTCGGTGAGGGCGAATCCGCTGTCGTTCTCGCCGAGGAACCATCCGACCGCGAGCGACACGCCCGCCGCCCAGCGCTCGTCGCCGGTCACGGCGTAGGCCCGCGCGCAGGCGTCGGCCATCGCCGCGGCCTCGATCGGCTGCTGGTCGAAGCCGGGCTGGGGATCGGAGTGGCCGTTCCCTCCGACGGGCGTGAGGGACAGGTGGCCGTCCACCGTCTCCTGCGTCAGCAGCCAGCCCAGCAGGGCGAGCCCGTGGTCCAGGCGCTGCTCGTCGTGCAGGAGGTGGCCGGCGGCGATCTGGACCTCGGCGAGAACGGCGTTCGCGTAGTCCAGCCGCTCCTCGGGCCAGGGCCAGGACAGGTTCCCGCTGGGGGCCTTGTCCAGATCGGCGGCGTCGGCCAGGAGCTTCGCGGCGATGTCGTGTCCCGGCATGACGGCCAGGATCTCCGCGGCGCCCAGGGCCGCGAAGGCTGTGCTGCGCACCCAGGGCGACCGCAGGGCCGCGCCGGATTCGAACATCGTCAACGCGGACTCGCGGATCCAGGATGTCGGTCCGCGGGCCGCGGCCGTTCCCAGGCCCCACAGGGCCCGTCCCCACCAGTCCCCGACGCCGGGCTCGTCGTGCCAGAGCCGGTCGTAGCCCAGCCGGTTGTGGAAGGCCCCCTCGGGGCTCTGCGCGTGGGCGACGAACGCCAGGTACGTCTCGGCCAGGGCCACCAGGGCGGCGTCCGGTTCCGGCTCGCGGCAGATGACCAGCAGGCCGCGCGCCACGTCGTCGAGGCAGTAGCCGTGTTCGCGGCGGGGCAGCGCGCCCCGGGCGTGCTCGAACAATCCGGTGTCGTCGCTGAGCCGCCGCAGGTGGGCGAACGAGGGCGCGGTCACGGCCCGCGGCTTGAGCGGCCGCACCGCGCTCACGCCGCGACCCCGGCGCGGGCTTCGAGCAGCGAGGTCGCCAGCGCCCGGTAGGAGGCGGCGACGGCGGTCCAGTCCAGGGCCGGGGCCAGCGAGCCGGCGGCGGCCTTCATCCCCGCGGCGACGGCGGGCTGAGTGAGGATCTTGCGAAGGGCCTGCGTCATGGCGGCCGTGTCGCCGTGGGGGACGAGCAGTCCCGCGCCGTCGGAGAGCAGCTCGACGGCGTGCGGGAACCGGGTGGCCACGATCGGGCGGCGCGCGGCGATGGCCTCGATCAGCACACCCGACGTCGCCTGCTCGGTCGATTCGTACGGCAGCAGCACGACATCGGCCATCCGGACAAGCGCCATCAGCGCCTCCGCGTTGCGGTACTCCGGCGCGAACTCGACATGGTCGGAGACGTCCAGCTCCTCGGCCCGGCGGTGCAGCAACTCGCGATAGGCCTCGCCTTCGCGTTCCAGAACCTTGGGGTGGGTCTGGCCCGCGATCAGGTACCGCGGCGCCGGATTCAGGTCGTCCAGCCCGGCGAACGCCTCGATCGCGCTCTCGATGCCCTTGCCCGGGCCGAGCAGGCCCCAGGTCAGCACCACCGGGGGCTTGGGCCGCGGGTCCGGCGGGGCGAACGGGTCGAACGAGGCCGGCGGGGCCAGGCGCTGGGCGGTCAGCGCGCCGTGCGGAATGACCGAGACTTTGGCGGAATCGACCAGGTACCCCTCCCGCAACCGGAACGCGGCGGTGTCCGACATGACGACGACAGCGTCCGCGGCGTCCGCGATCCGCTCCAGCAACTGGCGCTGCAACACCGAAGGAGCCGCCAGCACGGTGTGCAGTACGACGATCGTCGGAACCGTCACCTCGGCCAGCACGTCGAGCACCTCGGCCCCGTCCGGGCCGCCGTAGACGCCGTACTCGTGCTGCACGACAGCGACATCGAACCGGTTCAGCGTCGCGGCCGCGACAGCCGGACCGCCCGGCGCCCCGTTCACCAGATGCGCCACGACATTCGGATGGACGGCGGCCGGCAACCGGTCGACGACCCGGACCACTCCACCCCGGTCGGGGGAGCCCTGCTCGGTCAAGTGGCGCAACAGCGCGGCACTGAACGTCGCCAACCCGCAGTGAGTGGGCGGATAGGTACTAAGAAAGCCAAAAGTGGCCACAGCGAAGCCCTTACTACTCGGTGATCCACGAAACAGACGATCGAGCACGGCTGCGAAGACAAGCCCCTGCTCATCGCGAAACTCAAAGCGATCGCGACATCTGGGCGACCACGACCCTGACCGGGTACCAAAGCGCGAGGCATAAGGCCTCGCTGTGCCGGTGGGTTGTACCGCCACTGGACGGCGGTATCGACCTCCACTGTAGCAGCCGGCATGACGTCAGTCGGGGTGTCGGGGCCGTCGGAGGTGGTTCGTCGAGGCCGAACGAGGTCCCCGACGGCTGCCGGGGACCTCGTGACCGGGCTGGAAGACCTTGTCCCGGGCTACGCGCCGACGGTGTCCTCGTCCACCACGAACACCGGCTCGACCCTCAGCTCACTGATCCGCCAGCCGTCCGGCGTCCGGACGGCCTTGTCCCGCATCAGCCCGTAGCGCCGGGAGGTCGGCACGAGGCTTTCGGCGGTGCCGGTCAGAGCGGTGATGTAGGCGCGGATCGTTGCGGTGTCGCCGTCGACCTTGATCAGCACACTGCTGAACCGGTGGAGCAGGCGGGTGTGGTCCTTGTTGCCGGCCTCGATCTGGGCGATCAGGATGTCGCGGCCGGTTCCGGACCCGTTGCGGGTCGAGCCGGTGGCGTCCGGCGTCAGAACGTCGTTCAGGTCGTCGAAGGTGTGCTCGTCCAGGGCCCGACCCATGTGCAGCAGCAGGTCGTTCAGCTCGGCCCGGTCGGCCAGGGTCCGCAAGTCGTGGTTCATGAGGTGTCCTTTCGGAACTGATGATGAAAGGAACCATGCGGGGGTCGGCAGGGGGCGCGCAGCACTCCTGACCTGTCCTTGCGCAAAGTCGCAACGGTGTCCGCTCCGCATTGCCGCCGCCCGGTTTCCTGGGGCAGGATGCTGATCCACAGGGCGTGACGTCAGGGGGTGGCCGGCGATGTCCGAGGCGGCGTGGCTGAAATCACTGCGGGCCGGGCGCGGTGTGTGCCCGCTGTTCGGGGCCGACACCGTGGTGGCCCGGTTCGCCGAGGTCGTCTCCGTCGATCGCAGCGAGCGGCTGGTCATGGTCCCCGCGTCGGCCCAGCGCCCGGTGCTGGGGACGCTGCCGATGCCGCCGGACGTGCGGACGCGCTGGCTGGGGTCGGCCCCGTCCGGCCAGGACGTGCAGCTGATCGCCGCCGGCACCGAACATCGGATCCTGCCGGCCCTGCCGGTCAAGATGGTCATCATCGACCGCGCGATCGTCATGACGCCCATCGACCCGGAGGATCCGCTGAAAGGGGTCTGGCAGATCACCGCCAAGCCACTGGTGCGCGCCCTGGTCGACATGTACCAGCGGCTGTGGGGCCAGGCGGCCGAGCCGGTGCGATGGCCGGCGGGGCTGTCAGCCCGGGAACGCGCGGTCGTGACGCTGCTCGCCGAGGGCTGCACCGACCAGACGGTGGCCGAGCAGCTGGGCCTGAGCCGGCGCACCATCTCCTACACGGTCGCGGACCTGATGGAGAAGTACGGCGCGCGCAGCCGGTTCCACCTGGCGCTGTTGCTGGCCGGCGCGGACCTTCGACCGCCCCAGTCACACCAGTGACGACTTACGGCTGAGCTTCCTCACCGCTTCCGCTGCGAACGCCACCGGAGCAGGAACGCCCCCGCTGCCGCGGCGAATGCTGCCAGGACCTGAGGCCGATGGCGGCGGGCCGCCTGCACTGTGGCACTCACCTTGTCGCTCACGGCATCGGGCGTCTTGTCCTGGACGGTGTCGGCGACCGCGGCAGCCGCGCCATCGAGGCGCTCGCCGACTTCGGCAGCCTTCTCGCGCACCGGCTCAGGGGTCTTTTCCTTAACGAAATCCAGGACTTCGGCTGTCTTCTGGCCGGCTTGTGTCGCCACCTCGGAGACCTTTTCCTTGACCTGGGCCGCCTTCTGCCCGGCGCTCGCCTTCGCGTCGGCCAGCTTGGAAGCGGATTGCTCCACCACGGCATCGCGCTTGTCCGCCAGTTGGTCCTTCACTTCGGCCCGCGCCGCCGGGTCTTTGGCGACGTGGTTCAGTTCCTCGCGAGCCGCCTCGACCTCTTCACGCAGTTCGGCCCGCGCGGCGGTGAGGTCATCGCCATATGAGTTTTCTGTCATGAGTGCTCATCCTCTTTTTGATTGGCTACGCGCGATGGCCTCCGCGATGCCCCGACCCGGCACGGTCCAAACAAATCATCTAAAAAGTGCGGCTGAGGCGGTGATCGGCGTTACGCGTGTGTTTTGCCTTCAGCGATCACGGTCATCGGGAGGGCCGAAGGAGGTGATCGTGATGTCGGATGCGGACGCGCTGCATGAACGGTCCACTACGCGGGTCACAATGGGCACCGAGGGACCGGTTCTGATCGACGGCCCGGTCGAGATCGAACTGCCCGACGGACGGATCGCGTCCTCGGACCGGGTGATCGTCGCGCTGTGCACCTGCCGACGCAGCCGGGTCTATCCCTGGTGCGACGCCAGCCACCGGGACCGTTCACGCTCGGAGCGGGACGCGTAGCGAGGTTCGATCCGCCGACCAGGCCCCGATGAGCTGGTCGGCCAGGCGGCCGCCCAGGAATTGGGTGGCCGAGATGCCGAACACCACGTCGGCGGCGAGCTCGGGCTCCGCGGCCAGCAGGCCGCCGATGATTCCGTGCCGTGCCACCTGCTCGTGCACGGCGTCGGCCTCGACGTGCTCGGCGTAGAACCGCACCGCGTCCGGACCGGCGCCCAGCCGCTCCATCGCTTGGACGATGCGCCGCGAGCTCGGTGACGACGTGATCTCCAGCGCCGCGAAGTGGCCCACCAAGGCCCCGCGCAGGCTCCGATGTAGTGCGAACATCGACATGACGTTCGCCGTCGCCAGCATCTCGGCCGAGGCGGCATCAACGTAGCCGCCGTAGGCCGGATCCAGCCCGAGGTCGGCCATGAGGTTCGCGAACAGCGTCGCGTGCATCCGCTCGGCGTGTCCGCCCCCCAGCTCGTCGAATTCCACCGCCATCATCGACGCCTTGGCCTGACCGGTCAGGCGGGGGATCACCCACAGATGCGGGTCCGCCTCCTTCAGGTGGTACACCGAGCGTTGGGCCGCGTACTCGCGAAGCTGCCACAGCTCGCCGTGGTCCTTCAGGAAGTACGAGACGCCGTGGCCGTCGACCGGATCGACCAGCAGTGGCGCCAACGCCGACTCCACATCGTCGGAGGGCGGTGCCTCGGCCCGCAGCGCGGTGAAGAACTGCCGCTCCATCACCGCGCGCAGCCGCAACAGCTCCGGGTCCCATTCCCAGCCGTCGTCGACTCCCTCAAAACTGCGATAGTGCAGCTCGTAGCACAGGTAGAGGGCGAGTTGGAGGTCGTCGCCGTAGGGGTCGGCACGGTCAGCCAACTCGGTGTCGGGCAGCTGCCCGGCTTCGCGGAAAGCCGCCAACAGGGCTGCCGACAGTTCGCCGCGATCGACGGGCAGCCGAGGCTGCCCGGCTGTCAGAACCACGTCCATGGATGCGCCTCTCTGCGTTTGCCCGGGAAGATGCTGGAGATCGGATTGCCGACCTCCGCATGACCGCGACATCGACTTCCAAACGGATCACCCGCGGCGCTCAGCGGCGGGAAACTCGGGGGTTTGGCGCGAGGCTGCCTGGTCATACGAGGCGAACGGCGCAAATCCACATCTGGTCTTCGCGCGCCTGTGATCAAGGCAGAGGTAAGCAGACAGTGACCACCATCAATCACGGCGAAATCAGCCCGTCCCAAGACAACATCTTGCCCGTGCGGTCGTCACTGGGCGCCTTCGGAGTCGGCTCGCGGAGATTCTGGCTGGGGGCATCAGCGGCCTGGAGCGCGGCCGTCGGATTCACGGCGATAGTCGCGGCGGATCAGGCGGTGACGGTTGCGGTCGGCGGTATGGCGGTCGCGGCGGTTTGTTGCGCGTTGGCCCAGCCGGAGGAAGCCGCTGCTTCCGACGGATCGCACTTGGAGTGACGCTCAGCCCGCTCCCACCTGCTGCCCCGAAGCGTCGAATCTCGTGTTTCACAAAGCCGAAGTTGGCCATGAGGAGCGCGGCGAACAGGAGAACTCATGGCAACCGAGAGAATCACATCCGCCTCGTCCTCGTCGACGGCTGAGCTTGTGAACGATGCCGCGGTCCAGATCTCACGGCTTGTCCATGACGAGATCGCGTTGGCGAAGCTGGAGATGCAGACCAAGGCGAAGCAGCTGGGCATGGGGGCCGGCCTGGTGGCCTCGGCGCTGCTCCTGCTGCGGATCGGGCTGATTCTGGCCTGGGCGCTGCTGGTCGTGGCGCTGGCGAACGTCTGGCCGTTGTGGCTGGCGGTGGCCGTCCCGATGGCCGGCGCGTTCCTCCTCGCCGCTGTCGCGGCTCTGCTCGGCAAACGCCGGCTGAAGGCCGCGACGCCGCCGGTGCCGACCGAGGCGTCGGAGTCGGTGCGAACAGACCTGCGCCTGGCCCACGGCGCCGTGCAGGAAGGACGCCAGTCATGACCTCAGAACTTCCATCCCCTCAGCCATCCCCTCAGCCGTCTCCTCAGCCATCCCCTCAGCCGTCTCCTCAGCGGACCGAGCTGAAAGCTGATATCTCGGCTACGCGGACCGAGCTTCAGGAAACGCTGGAAGCGCTCGCGGCCAAGACGCGAGTCAAGAACCGGGCCGAAGACGCGGCCCGGGACATGCTCCACCACACGAAGACCCAGATCCAGTCGCTGCCCGGGCGGGCAACCGCTCATGCGAAGACGTTGTGGCACGACGTCCGCGATCTCAGTGCCCGAGTAACACCTGTCCAACGAGGTCTGACTGCGGCGGGTGTACTGGCCGCCGGCCTGACCGCGCGACTCATGGCCCTCAAGCCTGGAAACAACGGAGGCCGTCAGTGAAGCCCCGCACCGCGAAAATCGTCTACAAGCCGGTGGGCTTCGGTCTGAGTCTGGCCGCCGGCGCCGTTGCCAGTATCCTGACACGGCAGATCTGGCAGGCTCTGACTCACCGCGACACGCTGCCGGAAGTCGACGACGCGGACACCAGCTGGTCGGATCTGCTTCTCAGCACGGGCTTGGAAGCGGCTATTTTTGCCGTGGCCAAGACATCGGCGCAGCGGCTGAAGCTCGAAGGAATGAAACGAGCGGTTTCCTCCTGACCGCGTGCCGGCTATTTGGCCAGTCCCGATACCAGGTTGATGGACGTCGCGATGATGACGGCGCCGAGCGGGAACGAGAGCCATGCGTGGCGGAGGGTGGCCCGGCGGATCTCCTTGGTCTGAATGTCCGTGTCAGAGACCTGAAACGTCATGCCGATCGTGAACGCCAGGTAGGCGAAGTCGCTGTACTGCGGTGGCTCGGTCTCGTTGAAATCGATGCCGCCCGGAGTGCCGCCGTAGTACAGGCGGGCGTACTTGAGGGTGAAGACGGTGTGGACGAGTGCCCACGAGGCGAAGACTGAGAGCAGTGCGAGAGCGGCTTCCCAGTAGCGCTCGTCTCCAGGGGCGTGCGAAGCCCCGAACAGCACGACGCCCACGGCCGCGAGGCTGGTGACCGCGGCCCCGAGCAGCAGGGCGTCGGCCAGGTCCCGGCTGGGGTTCTCCTGCTGGGCGTGCGTGCGCGTCATCTCCGGATCCAGCGGCCACACCGCCGTCCACATCCAGCCGCCGAAGACGACCACCAGCGCGTCCCAGCCGATCAGCGGAGCGGTGCGGCCTGCACCGAGCAGCGCCGCGACGACGCCCGCGAGCAATCCCGCGCCGACCGCCACGAGGAGCTTGAGCTGAGCCGAGGCGGACGGACCCCGCGCGGAATCGTTGTGGCTGGTATTCGATGGCATGGGCCAAGACTGGCAGCTTCTCAGCCGAAGTTCGTGCAACCGGATGGCCTAGGACGTGGTCTCGTCGTCCGCCTGTGGCCGTGCCGCCTGTTCGAACAGGTCCTGGATGCCGGCGAGCTCCAGGACGCGCACCACCGGCTGGGACGGACCGACCAGGGCGAGAGTGTGGCCGGCATCGGTGATCGCCCGCCTGAGCTGAATCAGGACACGAATTCCCATCGAGTCCATGAACGTGACGCCCGAGCAGTCCATGACCACGTCGGTGCCGTTGTCCGCCCAGGTCTGGGCCTCCGTCCGGAGGCGGGGGTAGATCGCCAGGTCGACGTCGCCGGCGACGGTGACGATGAGTTGCTGTCCGGACTGTCGCGCGGTGCAGGTGAGCTTCATCCTGCCTCCCAACCCTCGAAAGCCCGCCGGGCCCGACAGCTGGGCGCCGACGTTGTGACTTTCACCCTGGGCCCGCTTTGGTGGCGTGTCAATGAACACCTGAAATTCGGGTCACCTTTAGCGGCCGGCGGCTGTCGTTGAGCTCGCGGTTCACCGGGCCCGGGGGCAGGCGGATCGGGGGTTGATCCGTTTGGGGTGCGGGACCCGGGGCACACGAGGTTCCTTGGAACGGAGGTCTTATGAGTAGTCACACCCACAGTCACACCCGCAGCGGCGGCCACACCGGACACACCGGACACACCGGCCAGGCGTCCGCGGCGCCTTGGATCGTGGTCGGCCTGCTCATCGCGGGCGCCTTGGCCATCGGCGGAGCGCTGATGGCCTGGAGCTTGGTGCTGTTGGTGATCGGGGCGGTGCTGATTCTGGCGGGGCTGGTTTTCGCCGCGGTGCTGGCGCACCACGGCGCGTCTCCGGTGTCCTTCAGCGAGGAGGTCCCGGAGAACACCTATGGTCCGCGAGGCACAACGGATGGCGATTCCAGCCCGCCCATCGACACCAACTCGAGCGGCTGACCGGCTGGGGCCGGCTCGCCGGCTCGGCCTCCGGCTTAGCGTCGCACAGAGCTGCGCCCCGCCCACAGGGAACTGGCCACGGCGACCAGGACGACGGCGCAGCCCAGCTGAAGCCCGTGCCGGATCCAGTCCACGCCGCCGGTGTGCCGCACGCCGATCCAGCCGGACACGCCGTTGCCAAGCCAGGCCCCGCCGATGCCGACGAGCGTCGTCAGCCAGATGGGGATGTCCTGCTTGCCGGAGAGAACCAGGCGGGCGAGGGCGCCCAGAACGAGGCCCAGAATGAGGATCCACAAGAGCTGAAACATCGCCGCTACTCCATATCTGTCAGTGACTGTCGATATCTTTCGATGACTGTCGGTCCGCCTTGGACGAGTACGCCTATGCCCCGGCGCCATGGTCCGAAGCGACATGGGTGTTCGAACGGGGGAGCAGCCCGCTCCGAAAAATGCCCGGATTGATATCCGCGCGCCTGGGTACCCGGCCCTCCCGGGTCCGAGCGACCTGGTCGACCGACCATGCACCTGACTCACCGACTCACCGACGAACTGACAGGAAGAGGACCGACATGCGACGAGAACTGGCAGGCGCGCTCATGCGATGGCGACGACGCGCCGCCCTGCGCATGGTCTCCCCCACCGACCGGAAGCTCGCCGAGACAGCGGCCGACGACGCCGTCCAGATGGCCGAGCAACTGGTCCTCGGCGCCTGGATCGCCGAGCTGCACGCGGCCACCGAAGACGCCGACACCGCCGTACGCGCAGCCCTCCACCTGCGCGCGATGGCCCTCAGCGACCTCCGTCAGGCCCAACTGTCGGGCATCCCGCAACACATCGTCGACGCTCAACAAGCAGTGGAAGCCGCCGACCGCGACCTGGCCGAGAGCCGCGCCACCCAAGACGGCGTCCGCGACCTCCTGGCCCGAGAACTAGCCGATCAGCCGTGCGCCAGCCAGGTGCGACTCCTGCCGGACCGGCGAACGGCCCGCGAGACCACTGCATTCCAGCGAACGGGCCGGTCGACTACGGCGCGGCGGACCTGATATCCGCTATTTGATATAGACGCAATACCCTGCCAGTGGCTCAGATGTCCCTGGCTCAGTCGTTCCTGGCTCAATCGTTCGTGTCTTCACCGGCCTGTGCCGTGCGGTAAGCCGGTTCGGCCATCTCAGCCGCGTGCCGCAGCCGCCTACGCTCCCGGGCGACCTGGTCCGGAGTGGCCTCCAGTCGGTCCTCTTCCTCTTCTTTCACCCCCGTTTGAGTCCGACGGTTCCGGGCACCGCGAGGCCATGGTTCGGATCGGCTACACGATGATGACCGAGCAGGCCGGCCCTCAGCAGTTGGTGCGGGACTTGGTCCGAGCCGAGCAGGCCGGCTTCGACCTCTCCGTGGCAGTTCCGATGGTTCGGCGGCGGCTGGAAGGTCAACGCCGAGCTGCCCGGACCGGCCGGATTCGCGGCGGCGTCGGAGTTCGTGCGTCCCGAAGACGTCGCTGAATCAATCCCCTGCGGCGACGTGGTCGAGGAGTTCGTCCAAGCCGTGCGCCCCTACGCCGAGGCCGGATTCACCGAGGTGGACTCCGCGTCCGCGTGGCCGCCGTCGCGTGCAGTGCCGCGGATGCTTCGGGGATCAGATGTTCGACTGTGACGCGGATGCCGGTCCGCCGGTGGCGCGCCTGGACGGGCGACCGGAGACTGGCGCCATGCCCAGTAGCAAGGTGTGGAGCGGATCCATCTCATTCGGGCTGGTCAACGTGCCAGTCGGGCTCTACTCGGCGACCGAGGACAAGTCCGTCCACTTCCATCGCTACCACGAGGAGGACGGCGGCCGGATCCGGCAGAAGCGGGTCTGCGAGGTCGACGGCGAAGAGTTGGCCACAGAGGACATCGCCCGCGGCTACGAGCTTCCCGACGGCGACACAGTGGTGATGACCGACGCCGACTTCGAGGGGCTGCCGGTTCCCACGCTGAAGGCGATCACCGTGGAGGCCTTCGTGCCGGAGGAACAGATCGACCCGATCATGTTCTCCAGTTCGTACTACCTGGTGCCCGACAAGGCGGGGGCCCGAGCCTACGCACTGCTGCGCGACGCCATCGAAAAGGCCGGCAAGACAGCTCTGGTAAAAATCGCGATCCGCGAACGCGAACGCCTCGCAGCCATTCGGGTCCGCGAGGAGATCCTCGTACTGGAGACGATGTACTGGCCCGACGAGATCCGGCCCGCCGTCGACATCCCGGAATCCGATCCGAAGCGCGACGAGGTGGCAGCCGCGCAGGCGCTGATCGACCAGATGACGGTCGACTTCGATCCCGAGCAGTACACCGACCACTACCGAGAGGCCCTGCTGGAGGCCATCGAGGCCAAGGCCAAGGGTCGAGAGGTGATCACACCGCCGGCGCCGAAGGACGACGAGGGCGGCGCCAAGGTCCTGGACCTCATGGCGGCGCTGAAGGCCTCGGTGGAGCAGGCCAAGAAGACGCGTGAGGAGCCGCCGGCCGAGCCGAAGAAACGGGCACCGGCGCACCCGAAGGGCGAGAAGAAGGCGGCGAAGTCGGCGAAGCCCGCGAAGACAGCAAAGACGGCAAAGTCGGCGGCCCGCAAATCGGCCTAGGCCGCCTGTGCATTGCCGATGCCGGACGCACGGCTCGCTCCGACGGGCGACGAACAAGCTGTCGATCCGAAGGAGGATCGAGTGTCCACGCTCAACAAGCGCTTCCTCAGTATCTACTTGAACGACCACCTGACCGTCGCCACAATCGGCAGAGACTTGGCGCGGCGCGCGATTCGTGCCACTCATGACCAAGACGAGCACAACCGACTGCGGAAAATAGGTCGGGAGCTTGCTGAAGACGCCGAGTCCCTCCGCGAGATCATGCGACGCCTTGAGATCCGCGTCGATCCGATCAAAGCCTTCGCAGGATGGCTCGGCGAGAAGATGGGCCGCCTGAAGCTGAACGGACACCTTCTCCGTCGTTCACCCCTCAGCGATCTGGTCGAGCTGGAAGCAATGTCCACCGGCGTTTCGGCGAACCTGGCCGGATGGTCGCTGCTACGCGAGATGGCCGCCGCAGCCGAAGGCCTGGACATCCACGAGCTCGACCGGCTCATAGACAGAGCGGAGAGCCAGCTCGCAGTACTGGAAAGGATCCGGCTTCGAGTCGGCGCCTCTGCGCTGGCCAGTGACCGCGAACAGGAAGCCGAGTTCCGAGGGGACAGCGTCATCGACAGCGCCATGGATGCGCTTTCCCAGCGATAGCAGTTGCGGAACGAGCCGCTTCCCAACAGCGATTCTGTTCAGGGCGGAGACATCGCTCAGTTGCGTAGTTGCCCTTGTGCGCCAACGCGATGCAGCTGTAGCCACCGACGTCGGTAAGCCGCTTGATTAATACGGCCTGCTGCCAGGTCATGATTCAGTTCTGCCTCATCGAGCCCCTCCAGGGCGTGTGTCGATACCACGCCCCCGTCCCGAAGCTGTCTGTACGCGTGCTGCGCCCCTGCGATCTGCTTCCGCGCCCCCGAAGGCGGCAGATCAGCCGTGAGCCAAGCGCCGGCGATGAAGTCCTCTGTGGGCCAGGAAGCAGCTTCGAGGGAAACGACGAGAGGCCCCTTGATCTTGGTCAGGTCAACTGTTTGCTCGGGGAACTGGTGAACAGCTACGAAGCTTGCTCCACGCTGGACCGCGATAACAACGCTCAGGACGACAGAACTCACTGGGAGTCCGTCCCAATTGATGGTGACCGTCAAGGTCCGAGCATCATAGTCGAGCTCCAACCTGAGGTAGTCGCTCCGATCAACGGTCATATTTCGAACGTAGCAGCTGCTCAAACCTCCGTATATGAACCCTGCGATGCCCCGCGCGGTCGGTTCATCCAGCCGCGGCCCGCCCTGCCGCTACGTTGTCGCCGCTCGGTCCACTCCGCTTTTGGCTATGCCTAAGCAACTGTCGGCGGCATCAGATAGCCGTGTCGACGTTGCTGCTTTTCCCCACCCCGACGCTTGCCGGCTCCAGTCCTCAGACATCTGATTCGCTGGCGACTGTCGCGAGCGTATTCGTCATTGTTCGGGGTAGTTTGAAAACATTGTCATGCCCCGGTGTGCTCTGTCGCGGTCCCCATGAGTAGCACGGTCTCGGGTTGAGGCTCCTGGCCATCGCGAAGCCGGATGCGTCCTTCTCCCATGGTTCGAGAGGCCCATGGCCGAGCTGGATGGCAGGAGAACGTTCACCGTGGTCGACATCATCGAGATTCACGTCCACTGGTATGCCGGTCGCTCGAAGCGAGGTCGCCGAGTGAGCGCGACGCTCCCGGAAGAGACGGGACGGTCGCGGGTCACGGTGCTGCGCGACGTGGTCGATTCATCCTGGACGACTTCGCGATGCGCCAGATGACCGCTCCCCAGGCCGACGACCTCTACGAGCTGGTCAGCGAACGCCAGGACAGGAGCCTGATCATCACGAACACCAGTCACCAGGTCATCTGATCCGGCCGTGGCAAGTAGGCTGACCCGGCCATGGCCACACAGACAGCTGCCTATGACGACCAGCCCGATCCGCCGGACGACGCATTCGTCACGGACGAGGACTACGCGTGGAACACGAACGTCCTGTTCGGACCCGAGATCCGGCGGATCTATCGAGACGTCGTCGCCGACCGCTTCCAGAACGCGGACATGCCGCCGCATGCAGCACCGCTGTTCGACGTGAACTTCGGCCCCTACCGGAACGACCGGGACTTCCTTGGCGACTTCTACAACAGCATCCTGCACCAGGACACCTGCAATCAGTTCACCGCCGACGGAGTCCCGCTGCTGGCAGCCCTCGCCGTCGACGATCGTGTGCCGGCCCGGCACCGGATGGAGCTGGTGGAGATCCTGTTCAGCATCGCGACCGTGCCCGACAGGAGGCTCGCAGAATGCTGGCCGCAGACCCCTCCGCATGCGGATCCCGATGGTGAAGCCCGAGCCACAGCCACAGCGGAACAGCAGGCGCCGCAGCTCCTGGCGCGATGGGACACCGAATGCGCCGCAGTGCGCCTGGCCCTGACCGCGGTCGCCGTGGTCTTCCCCACCCAACGGACCCTTCCAGCGCTCACCCCGCGGCTTCAGGGTTTCATCGCTCAGCACCCGGCAGGAACCGACATCGGCGACTACGTGCGCTTCGCGCTCGTACTGGCCGCCGACGATGCAGACGCGGTGCACGCATCCGTCGAGACGTTGACGGACACACACTGGAAGGCCACGCCACGAGCGGCGCCGACACGCGCTCGAGCACTCCACCTTCTCGATCAGATGCTGTTCAAGGTCAAGCGCGAACTGGCCACCCAGAACCGTTGATACCGCGAACACCACCGACGACCAGCACCTGGGGAATTACGTGAACCTAGGCCCGGGGGAATACGGGGTCTGTCGGTGATCACGTGACGCTCATGTCGTGAGCAGGACGCGGGCGCGGAGAAGATCGAAGCTGGCGCGGCCGAATGTCTGGCGCTTGAGCATTTTCAGGCGTCCGACTCCGCCCTCGACCGCGCCGGAGCTGTGTTCGAGGGTCAAGCCGTTGGTGACGGCGTCCCGGTCGCGGCGGATGCCGGCGGCGAAGGTGTGCAGAGTGGGCAGGTCGTCGGCCTCGACGTGGTCAAGCCAGGCGGCGAGCTCGTCGCCGCGGCGGCCGGTCATGATGGCGGCGAAGGACCGGACGTGTTCGTGGAGCCGGTCGAGGTGCTCGCAACGGGTGAGCAAGGCCTTGAGCTCGATGGTGTCGTTCTCGTCGAGGTGGTCGGGCCGGCTCAGCAGCCAGCGGCTGATCTTCCGCGGCTTCGGGACCGCCGGTGTTGACGGTGCGGGTTTGCGGCGCACCGGGTCCGGATGCGAGCGACTGGTCCCCGGCAGTCGGAAGGCGCGCAGGTAGCGGCGCACGGTCTGGACGCTGCCGGTGTAGCCGAGCTCGGTGATCTTCGCGGTGATCTCGGCGCCGTCGTAGAGCCCGGTGTTCCACAGCTCGTTGACCTGGTCGATGTAGCCGTCGAGGTTGGTGCTCCGGTTCTGGCAGGCGACCAGCAGTTCGTCGATGCCGGTGGCGTTGGCGAACCGGCGGACGGTCTGGATGTCCAGGTTGAGCTCCCGGCTGATCGCCGAGCGGGACATGCCGACGGCCAGCCTGGACTGCACCGCCTCGAAGCGTTCCCGGGTGCGGGTCACCAGCCGCCGCTCGGGCAGCATCAGGGCGGCAGGCTCGGCGGGCGGTTGTGGCGGCGGTGCCTCTGGCGTGGGCTTTTCCGGTTCCGGGTCGCTCTGCTCCGGCGGTGCCGGCGCGGCCCGTAGGCATCCGTGATGGGCGACCATGGTCTTGCCCACGGCTTCGCACAGGTTCTTCCACAAGTGGTAGCGATCAGCCACCTGGATCGCCGACGGTGCTCCGGTCTCGATTCCCTGGGCGTAGGCTCCGGCCCGGTCCCGGCAGACGATCTCGACTTCGGGATGCTCGGTCAGCCAGGCGGCGAGCGTGGCGGCCTCGCGGTCCGAGAGCAGGTCGATCGGCCGGTGGCTGGACATGTCGATCAGGATGGTGCCGTAGGTCGCCGAGCGTCTGAAGGCGAAGTCGTCGACGCCGAGTACGGTCACCGCCGGTGGCGGCGGTATCGTCTGGGCTCGGATGAGGCCGATCAGCAGGTCCTTCCCGCACGGCATGCCCAGTTGGGTGGCCAGCCGGGAGCCGGCGCGGCCGGGGCCAGCGCCAGCGCGATCGCCACCAACTGCTCCGTGGCTAGCGGGGTCCGGCGGGCGAAGGGCGTGGTCAGCCCCGGGAGTTGCTCGGTGAAGGTGGTCTGCGGGCAGGCCGCCCGGCCGCACTTGAAGCGACGCACCACCGCGACGATCCGCGTCCGACGACCGGCCATTGGGACGTCGACGAGCGAGCGACGATACCGGGCATGGACGCGCGAGGACTTCGTGTCGCACTCCGAGCACGCCGCGAACACTTCCGAGGACCGGACGAACAGCGTCACAGCCGCCGCATCGGCCTCAATACGGTCCACAGTGACCGCCCCGAGGTGCGGAAACAGCTTCTCAAGACTCTGAGATATGCACGCGGATCATCCTGTCCGACGCGACACCGCCGTCTGCGAGCGACACGCCGACCGGCAGCTATCACGTGATCGCCGACAGACCCGGAATACGCGATCGTCCACAAGCTGGCCCGACCGCGCCAGCGGACCAGTGGAGGGGCCATCTCCCAGGCGGACACGGCGGCTATGTCGAGCCGAGCTCGGAAGGTCTGGCTCGAACTCTTTCCATATCTGTCGGCATACCCAAGCGCTGGTAGATCTCCAGGGCTTAGGTCAGGCAGTCCACTCCCTGCGCAGGCTCGCTGGCGGCGATGCCCTCCAGGGAGTTGGCTTCGTCGTCGGGCTTGTTGAGCTCTCGGTTCATCGCCAAGGCCTGCTGGTAGAGCGTGAATGCGCGGGAGCGGTCGCCAAGTGCGGCGATGGTGGCCGCGTACGAGTTCAGTGCCCAGGCCTCGTTGCCACGGTTTCCGCGTTGCCGGTAGATCTTCAGCGACTGCTCTTGGACGTCCGCGGCCGCCGCGTAGTCTCCGGTGAGGTACCGCACCCGTCCCAGGTTGTTCAGGGCGCCAGCTTTACCGAGGCGGTCGCCGATCTGACGATAGATCTCCAGGGCCCGCTCCTGGACGTCCGCCGCTGCCGGATAGTCGCTCGCCAGACGTTGTACCTGTCCTAGTTCGTTAAGCGCGGTGGCATGGGTGGCTGGCGAATCAGCGCGGCTGGCGGCCTCGGCGGCCTGCTGGATCTGCAAGGCACGAGTCCAGGGACCATCGATACGCAGAGTCTCGGCCAGGCCAGCGGCAAGCGCGATGATGTGCTGGTCGAGGCGATTGGTTTCGGCGTAGTTCCAGGCAGCGTCGAGATTCGGGTTTTCGGTACGCAGCCAGGTCCGCGCGAGCTCGGGATCGCTCACGTCGGGGACATGGCGCGGAACGCGCTTGCGTATCGGCGGAGCAAATCATGAAGTCGGTAGCGCCCTGGAGCGACTTCGCCAACGAGGTTGTGGTCGACGAGGTCTTGAAGGAGACGATCAGCCGAGTCCGGGTCGGTTTCCAACAGACGTCAGGTCTCTGTCGCCATCGGAGAATCCCCTCAGATTGGCTTGGCCGGCACGAAGACTGGCGGCAAGGTGCTGCACGGTCCACGAGCGACGACTACGCAGGAGCGCGGCGGTGATCCGCAGGGCCAGCGGCAGATGTCCGCACAGGGCAACGACTTCCTCCAGGAGCGGGTCCTCCGGCGATACGCGGCCAGGAGTGGCGATACTGTGGAATAACGCGACGGCGTCAGCGGTCGGCAAGGCGTCCAGGTTCAGAGGAAAAGCATCGTCCAAGCCTTGAGACGCAGCCGGCTGGTGATCAGGACCAGACATCCGCCGGTGCCCGGCAGCAGCGGCCGGACCTGTTCCTCGCTGCCGGCGTTGTCCAACACCAGCAGGGTCCGGGTGCCGGCCAAACCGGTCGCCGAACGCAGCGGCACGAGCCGTGGTCTCCGCGGGAATCCCGCCGGGCGGAACGCCGAAAGCCTGGAGGAACTCCGCCAAGACATCGCCCGGGTCGCGCGGGGTGCGTTCGTGAACGCCTTGCAGATCGACGAATAGTTGGCCGTCTGGGAAGCGTCGCGTGAGGATATGAGCGGCGTGCAGCGCCAGGGCCGTCTTGCCGACGCCGCCCATGCCGTCGATGGCTGATATCACCACGGTGTCCGGCGTGTTCTGCGGCCCGGACGGATCTGCCAGTTCCAACAACTCGGCGAGCTCGTGTTCGCGTCCAGTGAACGCCCTGGTGTCAAAAGGAAGCTGACTGAGCCGTGCGCCCGCTCCTGTTCCGCTTGGCACTCGGCTGCTCGCGGTAGAACCGCCGGCCGCATGTCCGCTCAAGACATCGCTTTGAGCCTGCCTCAGCGCCGGGCTGAGTTCACGACCCTCACGCCGCAGTGCGCGAATGGCGTGCACGGCCAGGTCGGCAGCGGCCGTACTATCACCGACCGCGGTGAGCGCCAGGATGAGAAGGATCGTGGACGGCTCGTTTCCAGCGTCCTCGGCCACCAACACCCGCAGTAGATCGATTGCCTCGTCGGGTCGACCGCTATCGAGGTAGATACGGCCCAACAGCCTTGCGGCCGGTCTTCGCGCGCTCTCCAGCTCATCGCGGCGCTGTTCAAAGTATGCGGTATCCAAACCCGTCAGAGCGGAGCCGTGCCACAAGTCCAAAGCTTGGCGCAGCCCGGCAATGGCAGCCTGTGGTTCGTTGGCATCCAGGTCGCCGCGAGCATGGCGGACCAGTTCGGTGAAGCGGGAGCGTCGACCAAACCACGGTCGAGTTCGGCGACGAACCCCGACGGCCGGGCGACCAGACGGATCAGGGACCCGGCCGGACGCAAAGCCTGCCGCAGCCCGGAGACGTAGTTCGCTATCAAGTTGCTGGAGGAATCCGGCGCATTCTCCGGCCACGCCCACTGCGCGAGCTGCTGCCGGGAGCGCGGCCTACCGCGCTGGCGTCAGCACCGCGCCGATCAGCCGTTGGGCGAGTGGAGTCGGAGCGGAGAAGTCTTCTCCAAGATTCGACACTGAATACACAGCGCGGATCGACAGGTCTCGTGTGGCGAACATGCCGTTGGCGTAGCCGTCGTCGTGGCCGGTCTTGCCCCAGAGCACGGCGCCGTTCGGCAGCTGGGTGGACATCAGGCCGGCGCCGAAGCATGCCACGTTGATGCAGGAGCTTCCGCCGATGAAGGGCACGAGGGCGCCGTTGGCGTCCCGGGGGAGTGTGAACAGTTCGTTCTGCTGTGCGGCGGGGAGCAGTCGGCCCTGTAGCAGAGCGCTGAGGAAACGGTCGAGGTCGGCCGGGGTGGAGATCATGTTTGAGGGGTCGCCGCCCTGTTCGCTGACGTCCACGGGGGAGCCCTGGCTGTTGGCCATGTAGCCGTGCAGGTACGGAAGCGGCATTGTGGGGGCGCCTTCGGGCACCGAGGTCTGCTCCAGCCGCAACGGCTGCAGAATGCGCCGGGTGACCTCCTGCTTGAAGGAGTGGCCGGTGATCCGTTCGATGAGCTCGCCGCCGATCCGGAAGCCGAGGGAGTTGTACTCCTGCTTCGTTCCGGGCGTGAAGTGCGGGCCGGGCCACGCGCGGTCGCACGGACGGTCGCACGGGCGGAGCGTGTCCTGGATGATCTCGTCGAACGTGCGGTACTGGTAGCGGTCGGCGATCGTCTCGTCGATGCCGGCCGCGGGCTTGCCCTCGTCCACGTCCGGCAGGCCGCTGGTGAAGTTGACCAGTTCGCGGATGGTGATCGGGGCGAAGGCGTCCGGCAGCAGGCCCGGCAGGTAGTGCTGAACCGTCTGGTTCAGGTCGATCCGGCGCTCGGCCGCGAGCTGGAGGATGACGGTCGTTTCGAAGACCTTGGAGATGCTGCCGATATGGAAGTGCGCGTTCGGCGGGATCGCCCGGCCGGTCACGCCGTCGGCGGTCGCGCCCTTCCACAGTTGGCCCGGCTCGCCGACGCGGACGATCGCGCCCGCGGCGTCGTCGCCGAGCTGGGTCTGGATCGCGGCTTGGAGCGCCGGTGGATTCAGCGGAGGAAACGTCGGCGCGGTACCAGTTCCGGTCCCGGTCCCGGTGCTCGTGGCGAATGCTTCAGTACCTGGCCCGGCGGCGAGCACGACGAGGGCAGAACAGGTCAGGGCCAATGCGGCGGCGCAGCGTGCGAAGGGTTTCATGGCGAGCTCCCCGTAGAGTCGACTGTTAAAGGGTCCTGATAACCCGACCGATTCTCCCCTGCCATACGGAGCCCCGGAAGGACTGAGTGCTTTCCCTCGGAGGCGTATGCGTCATGACCTGGCTCCCCTACCGTCGGCTTCAGTGACGCCGAAGACAGGGGGAGACCAGTGGCCCGCAAGCGCCTTGCCGCATTTGTCCTGGTGGCCTGCCTGGGTGTCGCCGGGTGTGGTTCGTCCGGGACGGTTTCCGGTGCGCCGTCAGCCCCGTCCTCTACTGGGGGCGCCGATCAAGCCGCCACGACGAGCGACCCGGGCGCGGTCGCCGCGTCGAGCTCGGAATCCGATGCGCTTCCGGTCGCCACGGATCCGTGCAAGCTGGTTACCAAGGCCGAGGCCCAGAAGCTGATCGGCACCGCGTTGCAGGACGCCGTCGAGGCCGGGCAAGGGACGGACGCCCCGTCCTGCACCTACAGCGGGCCGACGAGCGGGCCGACGGCGCAGGTGGAGGTGCACACCGGGGATGGCGCGAAGAAGTACTACGACCTCCAGCGCGGCCCGCTCGCCCACCAGTTGCAGGCCGAGTCCGGGATCGGCGACGAGGCGTGGATCGACAAGGACGACATGAGCATCTTCGTCCGCAAGGGCGACGGGTGGTTCGTCATCCATCTGGTCTCGCTCGACGACGTCGAGAAGTTCCTTCCCGGCCTGCGGACGGCCGCGAAGGCCGCGGTGGCCCGGATATGAAGCAGCGCGCTGCTCGCCGGGCCAGGGCCCGGACTCTCCCGGCCATCGCCATTGTCATCGCGCTCGTCGGGGCGTGCGGCGAGAGCGGCTCGGTGACGCAGAACCCGACGACCGGCACCACCAGCGGCGCCCCGGCGTCCAGGGAAGCGATCGTGGCCTACGGCTACGCGCCCGACCCCCACGGCACCGCGGTCTACCAGCCCGACGTGGTGCTGGTCGGCGGCGGGCCGCAGATCGTGCGCTCGGTCTCGGACGACGGCCTGACCTGGACCATCGACGGCCACGCGCCGAACGCCGACAAGCTGGCGGTGGGCAGCGTCATGTTCGCGACCAGCCGGGCCGTCGGCCGGGTGCTGTCGCTGCGCCGACAGGGCTCTGATCTGGTGCTGCTCCTGGCCCCGGTGAACTTCACCGATGTCGTCAAGGACGCGCACATCACGGTCGACCAGGCTCTGGACGTGAGCGGGATGACGGTCCAGGAGATCCCCGGCCAACGTGACCAGCTGTCGGATCAGGGGCCTGCGACCGGTGGGGCGACGCCGACTTCGGGCGCGCCCGCGACCACCACGACGGACGCCGCCGCCGTGACCGGGCCCGACGGCGCCGCCGACAACACCACCGGCATCACCCCCAATACCGCCCCCGGCACCGCCGTACCCGCGGACTTCCACCCCGCCGTACCCGCGGCCTTCCACCCCGCCCCGGACGCCACCATCACCCTGCCCGCAGTCCAACTGATAGCAGCGCCCCCAGGCTCCGGCACCCTGCCCCCGCCCAAGCCGAACGGCGGCGCCAAGATCCCGATCACCGTCGGCGCCTGGACCGCGACCGTCTCGGCCGACGCCACGTCGCTGGGCATGCAGCTCGACCACAAGAGCGACTCCGGGCTCAAAGCCACCGTCACCATGAAGTTCCCGGTCGACAACCTGCACATCGGCTCGGACACCACGGTCGTCGGCGGCAAGGCCACCGCGACCGGCTTCACGATCACCGGGATCAAGGGCATGGAGGTGTCCCTGTCCGGGGGCGCCGGCAACGGCTCGGCGGACAACTCCAAGGTGAAGTTCGAAGTGCCGATCGAGATGCACTTCCCGATCCCGCCGGGCCCGGCCACCGCGGGCCTGCCGGTGGACATCTCGCTCAAATGGTCGTTCCTGATCGAGACCGCGCTGACCGGCAAGAACAGCACCGTCTTCGCCACCGGCAAGTACACCCTCGACGGCCCCCTCGGCATCACCGCGCACGGTGGTGTCCAGGTCCCGAAGCTGACCGTCCAGCAGAGCCTCCTGGACAGCATCAGCGGCATCGCCATCGGCCCGTCCGGCATCGTCGGCGCCACGAAGATCAAGGTCCGGGTCGGCTTCGGCACCCCGGCGGCCAGCGCCGGCCCCTACGTCGCCCTCACCGCCTCCACGGGCATCACCCAGGGCTCGGCCCTCGGCGCGTCACTGGTCCGCTGCCACGGCGCCACCCTGGACCTGAAGTTCAGCACCGGGATCGGCATCGAGGTCAGCCCACAGCTGCTGTCGTTCCTCAAAGCCCTGTTACCGCCGAAGTCCAAGTTCGAGGGCGGCTGGGAGAGCAGCGTCGAGACGTCGACACCGATCTTCTCCAAGAGCCAGACCCAACCGGACGTCCCCTTGTGCGCCGGAGCCGGAGGGTGAGGCGTCAGGGCGCTTCCGCCGTCGAGAAGGCAGCCATGCTTCGGTGGTGAAGCAGGTGCTCGTGTTGACGGACTCTGTCAGCCTTCTGATTTAATCGCGGCTGGTGATGGCCAGTGTGCGGCGACAGTCGGGATTCAACGAACCAGCTCCGAACATGTATGCCAGAGGTCTGACTCAATACTCCCGCCGCGCAGGCGTAAAGGGTCATGCCACGTGCTGGACCAGGTGGCTAGAGTGGTCCGGCATCAGCATCCGAACGGGGAGGGTATTTCCGCGTGGCTTCTTTGAGTTCGAGTGGTCGAACCGTGTTCGCCGGGGCCGTGGCGTGCGGTATAGCGGCGGTCGCCTCGCCTGCTGCGTCAGCGGCTGTGTCGCACGTGTCGACGTCGGTGGCGCCGTTGACCAGCGGGCAAGTGTTGTTCATCTACCATGATCACCAGAGTGCGCCAGGGCAGATCGCGGTCGCGAACAGTGATGGGTCGCAGCTGCGGGTCATAGTACCGACCGGTGGTGGGTTGCAGTCGACGGACATCCTCCAGCGGCCCCGATTCTCGCCGGATGGCAAGCACCTGTCGTTTCTGGCGGGCGATGCGTTGTACGTGGCAGACCCGGACGGCTCGAACGCCACCAAGGTCGCCGTCACGCCGGCCGCGGGCGAGACCGTCTCCTTCGGCGACTATGAGTGGAGCGCGGACAGCGCGTCGCTCTACATCAGCCTGACACCGGGGATCGACCAGAACCCCCAACTCGCCGAAGTCCGCCCGGACGGGTCCGGCCTTCACAGCTTCGGCCCGTCTACCAGCCCGTACGGCTTCTCCGTCGCCACACGCACTGGCGAGATCGGCTTTCCGAGCGGCCAGAAATACGTGATCTTCGATCCGACCACCGGGACGACCCGTACCATCCCCTGGCAGGGAGCCGGAATCACCGCCTTGTCTCCCGATGGCAAGTATGTGGCCTACCTCACCAAGGGTGCGATGGACGGCGAAGAGGACATCAATGTCCAGCCCGCCGACGGTTCACCCGGCTGGACCGCGCTGCCCTGGGTCTACTACAACCAGTACCTTCCCGCCTGGTCGCCGGACGAGTCGCAGCTGGCGTACGAGTCGGCAGCCAACCTGGGTGCCGGATCGGGAGTGCGGGTCACCGTGGGATCCAGTTCCGGCCACGGGCCGGCCCTGGTCAACATCCCGGTGAACACCGGGTCGGGCACGCTGTTCGGCACGCTCGGCGAGAGCCCGTCCTGGGTTCCGCTTCCGGCCGGGGCACCGCTCCACCCGCCGACCGACGGGGTCGTGCACCCGGTGGTCGGCCCCAAGGTCTACCGCGACGCCGGAGGGGACCGGGTCCAGACCGGCATCGCGATCTCCAAGCAGCGCTGGACGGCGTCCGGATCGGCCAAGGCGGTGGTTCTGGCCACCAGCTTGAACTTCCCCGACGCGCTGTCCGGCGGCCCGCTGGCCGCCAAGAAGGGCGGGCCGCTGCTGCTCACCGACGGCTCCGCCGGCCAGCTCGACCCCCGGGTGCTCGCCGAGATCCAGCGGGTCCTGCCTCATGGCGGCGCCGTCCACGTGCTCGGCGGTGACAAGGCCGTGAATCCGTCGATCGTGGCCCAGCTGAAGTCCTTGGGCTATGCCGTGGTCCAGTACAAGGGCGCCGACCGGGCCGATACGGCGCTCCGGGTGGCCCGTGACGGCATGGGCTCACCCCAGCACGTCGTCGTCGCCACCGGCGCGGGCTTCGCCGACGCGCTGGCCGCGGGCCCCTACGCGGCAGGCCCGTTCGCCGACGCGTCGGGTGCGCCGGGTGCGATCGTGCTCTCGAACGGTGCCGCCCTGGACCCGGCGACCGCCGCGTTCCTCAAAGGCAAGACGGTCGCGACCGTCGGCGCCCAGGCCGGCAAAGCCTGGCCGACCGCGGTGAAGTCCTTTTCCGGGACCGACCGCTTTGACACCGCGGCCCGCGTCGCCCGCGAGTTCACGGGGGTTTTCGCGAACACTCAGGTCGGAGTGGCCAACGGCATCGCTTCCACCAAGAACCCCGGCTACCCGGACGCCCTGACCGGCGGCGCCTACATGGCCGAATCCAACGGCCCGATCGTCCTGGTCGACGGGATCGCCAACATCGTGCCCGAGACGACGAGGTCGATCCTGTCCGCCCGGACCGGCGACTCCCGCGCGGACATCTTCGGCGGTGAGAGCATCATCTCTCCCAGCCTCGCGGCCTCCATCGTGTCCCTGCTGCATGGCACTGCCCAGTTCTGAGTCCGTAGCGGGCTGCTACTCATCAGGGCGACGCTGAACTGCCCTGCCTGGCCCTGCCCGGCCCTGCGTTACCAAGGCCAAGACAGCCCCGGCGATGGTGCATCTCCTAGACGATGCGCCATCGCCGGGGCTTCATTAGAGATCCACCATCTTGAAGGTGCTGGTCAGTTCGCTGGTGTGGCAGGGCTCGTGGGTACTCGAGCTGGTCGTGGGCGGTTGTCTGCGGTCTTGATCGTCTGACTGGTGTCCCTGGTCGGTCGGCCGGGGCGTCGGCATGGTTGGTGGCGTTCCGGCAGTGGCGCCCGAACGGAGTAGCCTGTCCGATCATGAGCACCCGTCTGATTCTCCTGCGCGGCATCAATGTCGGCGGAAGAAACAAGGTGCCCATGGCAGACCTGAGGAAATGCCTGGAGGGCCTTGGGTTCTCCAGGGTGTCAACGTACATCGCCAGCGGTAACGCGATCTTGGACTCTGACCAGCCCGCCGAAGAGATCCAGGCTCGGATCGAAGGTGCGTTGCCCGAGTGCTTCCAACTGGATAGCGAGCTCATCAAAGTCCTGGCGCTAACTCACGGGCAACTGCAAGCCATCGTGGACAACAGGCCCGACGGCTTCGGTGAGCAGCCCCAGAAATACCACAGCGATGCGATCTTCCTGATGGGTATCTCCCCAGCTCAGGCCATGTCCGCATTCGACCCCCGAGAAGGCGTCGACTGTGTCTGGCCAGGTGACGGTGTGGTCTACTCGCAGCGTCTCAGCGCGATGCGTACCAAGAGCCGCCTGAGCAAGGTCCTCAGTACCCCGGTCTACAAGTCGATGACGATCCGCAGCTGGAGCACGACGATGAGTCTGCTCGAGTTGGTGGCGAATGAAGATCCATCATCCTGAAGCCGCTGGTCATATATCGCCGTTGTGGAGGGTTCAGGGGTGCTCGTGGGCAGTTTCTGTGTCTTGATCGGGTGACGTTTGCCTGTTTCGGCGTCGCGGGGGTGGTGCCTGTTCCTCCGTTGTGTCGCATGACGGATTCCGTGATGCTGGAGCGGATCGCCGCTCGGCGTGCCGGCCTGGAGCTGCTGGAAGAGGAGCTGGTCAAGCAGCTGGCCGACGTGCGGGTCGAGCGTGACGAGCTGGTGGTCGCCGAGCGGGTCGTGCAGCGGATCAGTGAGCAGGGGTTCGGGGAGTACCTGTCGCTCGCGCCGGCGCCGCCGGAGGTCCAGGTGGGCGGCCGGCCGGTGCTGCTGATCCCGGCCAGGACCGCCGGCCTCGGCCCCGATTCGCTGCCGGCGGGCTACCAGCGCATCCTGACCATCGTGCGGGACGCGGCCGGGCCGGCCACGGTCCGGGCTGTGGGCGAGGAGCTGTTCACGATCGCCTTCTAAGACAGCTGATTCGCCAGGCCCTTACCGCTGCGTGCTCGGCCGCGAGCCCCGAAATGGCCGCTGAGAGCGATTATGCGGACCCTGATATGGGGTGAACCGGGCGCCCCACGGAGGGTTTCGTAAGGGGCGTCCCCGGTGCTCGTTGAAGTCGTGTGAAGAACAAGAACCAGCCGGACGGGGACGCCGTCTCCCTGGTCTATCAGTGTCGTCTGCCGCTGTCCACGAACACCGTCACCTACGTCGCCAGCCTGCTGCGCAGGCACCTGAAAACGATCGGCTCCCGCTGGCGGTCCCTGCCGGCGGGCCGGATCGTCGTGCTCGTGCTCGCGATGCTGCGCCACGACCAGCGCGCCGCCGACCTGCCCGGCGGCAACGATGTCGCGGAGTCGACGAGAACGGTCGGCTGATCTGGATCTCCGCCGCCCGGCCCGGACGCACCCACGACATCACCGCCGCCCGCCGCGACCACATCCGCGACCACATCGTCGACCACCTCAAAGCCGCCGGCCTCGGAGCCCTGGCCGACCTCGGCTTCCTTGGCCTCGATCCCGGCGGCAAGAACAACGACCCGGTGGTCATCACCGGCTACCGGTCCACCAAGAAGCGCAAGCTCACCAGCGGCCAGAAGACCGCCAACAAGGTCATCTCCGCAGCCCGCGCCCTCGTCGAGCACGGCTTCGCCCACCTGAAGACCTGGCGCGTGCTCACCAAGCTCCGCACCGACCCAGCCCGCGCCACCAACCTCCTGCGGGCCCTGCTCGTCCTAACGAACCTCGAAGTCAACCGGTGACGGACGATCAAGACCATGGACCACCGCGCACGACCAGCATGAGCACCTGCGAACCCTGCCACACCAGCACCCTCACCAGCGAAAACCAAGATGGTGGATCTTCATTGCATTGTTCGCTCGCGTGCTCGTGCTCGCGCCCTAGCGCCCTCGCGCCCTCGCGCCCCGGCGACCTGGCGCCGGTGGCAGGTCAGCCCCGGGCCAGCTCGTCGAGCGTGCGCCGGACTGCCGTGAGCGTCTTCCCGGACAACGGCGGCAGATCCAGGACGAGACTGGTCCACCAGCCGTCGACGGCGAGCCGGACGAGAGTGGCGATGCCCTCGGGGAGGCCGTCGGCCTCCAGTCGGGCCTGCCAGCGTTCGTAGGCGCTTTTCAGGGGCGCCAACAGGCCGGGGTCCAGGGCCAGCGCGCCGAGCAGCGCGGTGCTCATCGAGTCCGGGCCGGTGTGGACATGCCCGGGTTCGCCCATCGTGACCTGGATGTAGGCGCGGGTGAACGCGCCGGGGGAGCCGTCGGCCGACGCGGTCACCAGGGCATGGTCCACGCCGTCCACCACGCGGCGGACCAGTGCGGAGGCCAGGGCGTCTTTGCTCGGAAAGTGGTACAGCAGGCCGCCCTTGCTGACGCCGGCCTCGGCGGCTACTGCCTCCAGGGTGAGGGCCGAGGCCCCTTGGGAGCTCACGACCTGTTCGGCGGCGTCCAGGAGCCGATTGCGGGTCGCGCTGCTCTTGCTCGTCGGTGGGGCGTTCATGGGCGTACTTTACCGTCCGGACGGATTTACTGTACCGTCTGGACGGTACAGTTCGAGCCCGGAGTCCGGGCGGGTTCAGTGAGGAGCGGCCGCATGGGATGGCTGTACCTGACGGCGGCGATCGCCGCCGAGGTCACCGGCACGTTGGCGCTGAGGGCGGGCGACGGGTTCTCCCGGGTGGTCCCGTCAGCCTTGGCGCTCGTCGGCTACTGCGTCGCCTTCGCGCTGTTCGCCGCGTCGCTGAAGGCGATCCCGGTCGGGGCGGCGTACTCGGTGTGGTCCGGGCTGGGCACGGTCGGCGCAGCCGTCGGCGGCCTGGTGCTGTTCGGGGAGCGACCGTCCCGCATGGCGGTGGCCGGGATGGCGGTCGTCCTGGGCGGAGTCCTGATGATCGCGCTGGCGGGGGTGAATGACTAATGGCTCTTATACGGAGCGACGACGCGTTGCTGCGCCGAACCGCGTGGCTCATGCTCGGCACCGACATCGGGTTCTTGCTCTATTGGACGCTCGTCACTGTCCACGCTCTCCCGCCGGAGCAGATGTTCCACGACTACGATCAGCCGAGCGTCGCGGCTTGGAACTGGTCGTTTCTGCCGCTGGACCTCTTGGCGTCGGTAACCGGATTCCTGGCACTGCGAGCTCTGCGGCGGGGGAGGCCGATCGGCCTGGCGCTGCTGCCGCTGAGCCTTACGCTCACGTCCACGGCCGGCGGCATGGCGTTGGCGTATTGGGCGGTGGCCGGAGACGTCGAACTGTCGTGGTGGTTGCCGAACGCGTTCCTACTGGTCTTCCCGATTCCGGCTATGACGCGGCTGGCACGGACCCGGGCTTTCGCCGACCGGCCCGGGAGCGTGCCGGGCTTAGGTTCAGAGGAGAGTCGCGGGTAACGGCTTCGGTTGTTGGACACCTGCGTGCGAAGATCGCGGCATGAACGGACCCACCCTCACCGGGCGCAGGTCTCCCTGGGTCGTCTTTACCGCCGCCGATGATCCGTGGCTGAGGACGGAGACGGCCGCCCTGGAGGACGCGGGCGGACTGGTCCTCCGGCTGAACGGTAAGGATCTGCTCGAACCGGCTCTCCTCTTCCAGACTTTCGCTCGGGAGCTCAACTTCCCCAGCTACTTTGGCCGCAACTGGGATGCGCTGGTCGACTGTCTACAGGACTGGCATGGCCCCGGGCATGGGATGCGGGATGTCGTGGTCCTTATCGAGGATGCCGATGCGTTGCTTGGTGCGGAGTTCCTGGGACTGTTTGTCTCGGTGCTGTGTCAGGCGGCTTGGATTGCGAACCTTCGTCTCGACGGCGACGGCGACGGCGACGGCGACGGCGACGGCGACGGCGTTCGGGACGGGAGCCGCCTGCCGTTCGGCCTGCACTTCGTCCTGCTGCTGAACCACACGTCGCCCGCAGCCTTCGCCCAGGCAGCGGAAGCTGGCATGGACGTGGTCGTCGCCCTGTCGGACGGAAGGCTGACCGCGTCACTCCTCGATGCGGAGTGGCCCGGCGATCCGTTCTGGAACAGCGCCTAAGCTCCCTGCACCGGCCTCACAACCCAGCTTCTATGGATCGCTGAGATCAACCGTGTTCCGACGTGGCCGGAAGCTGAGGATGTCTCCGGGCTGGCAGTCCAGAACTTCGCAGAGCGCGGTCAGTGTCGTGAAGCGGATGGCCTTGGCTCTGCCGTTTTTGAGGATCGACAGGTTCACAGTGGACACTCCGACCAGCTGAGAGAGTTCGGTGAGTGTCATGCCTCGGTCGGCGAGCAGCCGGTCGAGGTGCACGGAGATCGTCGGTTCCAGGTCATCGGAGGCCGTCACACCGTGCCCTCAAGGTCTTCGCGCATCACCGAGCCGACCCTCATGATCCGCGCGGCGGTGATCAGCCCGACGCCGAAGAAGATGACGGCCCACGATCCGTGCAGGTAGCCATACCAATGGCCGGGACCGATGTGGTCGGTCACCATCCTGCTCAGCAGCCTGATTCGAACGGCGGCCACGATGACGGTCGCGATCACCTCTCCTGCAAGCCGCCACCAGCCGAGGGTTCGTAGCGATCGGGCGAGGTCTGGAGTGAACAGACCATTCTTGGCGGCATCGCGCAGCAGTCGTCGGACCAGATAGAACGCCCCCGCGAACAGGACGAACCCCGTCACCTGGGCGATGGTCAGCGTCACAGCCTGGCCTGTGGTCGGATGCAGGAGGCAGATGCTGGCGGACCGCATCGAGGCGCTGGTGCCCGGACGAAGCCCGCCTGGTTCGACGGTGACCCCCGTGGCGTGGAAGTCGCTGTCGTCTGTCGGTACGCACACCGAGTAGGGAACGGTTCGGCTCCAGCCGAAGAAGCTCGTGCCGTGGCTGAAAACCGCCATGCCCGCCCCGAGCACCGTGATCACCACCAGCCCCGAGAAGATGATGTCAACCACGGCAAGCAAGGGTTGCAGCGGATCGCGCTGCTTCAGTGTGATCGCTGCCATCCGAACCGCCCCCATCGATTATCGTTGCCATCGAAAAACGTAACCAACGAAAAACGATATGACAAGAGCCCTGAGATCACCGACTCACTCCGCAGCGTGCGAGGCGCTATCAAGTCCGTCCCCAACGCGCCCCAGGGAGATCGTGGGCTCATTCATCTGCGGAAGACCAAGCGCCGCGATGATCTGCTCCGGCTTCGTCGCGAGGCTCGGGTGATGATCCAAGACTGCTTGCTGTGCGGCCGTCAGCTGGACGGTGGTCACCACCCAGTTCACCTTGACGATCAACAGAGCCCCGACCCGGATCGCTGCGTCTTTGGTGGGCTGCAGCGCGCAGGCGCATCGCAATGGCCTCCATCGCGACCGGACTCGCCGCTGTGCCGTTCCTGGTATTCGCGCCGGCGGTGGCGGCGGCGAGCGTGATCAACGTCGGGCTCGCCGGCGTGAACTCAGCCACCTGCGGCTCGGTGGCGGCGCCATGTCGGACGATCAGCTACGCCTACTCCGTGCGTGCCGCCGCTGGGGACACGATCAAGGTCGGGCCGGGCACCTTCGGCTCGGCCGATCCGGAGGATGGCTACGGCTTCCTCAACATCACCAAGACCGTGCACCTTGAGGGCGCGCAGGCGGGCGTGGACGCCCGCAACCGCTCCGGGCCGGAGACAGTGATCGCCAACGACTACACAGGTGTCGCGCCATCCCAGATGTTCTATGTCGACGCCGCCGGTGTCACCGTCGACGGCTTCACGTTCGACGGCTCGAACCTGCTCGGTCACGACATCCTGTCCGGCGCCGGGGTGCAGACCTCGAAGGACAGCGCGGGGTGGCAGGTGATCAACGACGTCTTCACCCATTCGAGTATGGGCGCGTACCTCGGTTCGAGTGCGTCGTCCGCCGGCAACCTGGTCACTCACGACCTCTTCGACCACGACGACGACCCGGCGTCCACGGTCGGCAACGCGGGCATCTACTCCGACCACCCGCTGCACAACGTCCTGATCACGGAGAACACCTTCCGCGAGCCCGGGAACCCGGTGCTGATCGCCACCTCCGACCCGTCCACCCCGTCCACCGGGATCGAGATCACCCACAACGACATCGCCGGCGGCGACTACATGTCCTTCTACGCCGCCCGCGACGTCACGATCACCGACAACGCGATGGACGGCGGCACCGGCGGCGTGGCGCTCGGCGGCGGCGTGGTCGGCATGGACATCGAGCGCGACACGATGTCCGGCAAGACTGAGGACGTCATCCTCGCGGGCGACTACTACAGCGTCGGCCCCAACAGCGCCTTGACCGTCGCCGAGAACACGATGAACTCCGCTGGCGTGGACGGCTTGGAACTCGCCGACACCAGCGCGGTGACCATCCGCCACAACCGGATCCAGAATTCCGGGCACGACGGCGTGGCGTTCACCGCGGGCGGCGCCACCGGTCGGAGACTGACCCTCCCAGGACGCCCCGCCGCGCCCGCCGCAGGGGCGGAGGCGAGCAGCGCGAGCATCACCGCGAACACCATCACCGGCTCCGGCGCCCCGCAGTCGGCGATCGACATCGCGGACGGCGCCTTCACCGGACCGATGACCGTGCAGTTCAACCGGATCGTGGACAGCGCCGGGGACAGCGGTGTTGTCGACGACTCCCCGACCGCGACCGTCGACGCGCGCTGGAACTGGTGGGGCTGCAACACCGTGCCCGGCGGCTCCGGCTGCGACACCCCGAGCGGAAGCAACGCCGCGGCGGTCTCATTCGCCCCCTGGCTCACCCTGGACATCGTCGCCGCCCCGCCGCAGATCCCGGCGGGCACCTCCGCCCTGATCTCCTCCGACCTCACCGTCGACAGCATGGGCGCGGTGCAGACGGGCCCGTTCTTCCACTCGGTCGAGGACCTGTTCAGCGCCACGATCGGTACCGTCGCCCCGCCGGCCGTCGCGACCACGACCCGTCAGCACGCGAGCACGACGTGGCCCGCCGGGCAGGTAGCCCCGCAGCAGATCTGCAGTCATGTCGACCACCAGACAGTGTGCCTGAGCTTCGCGCCGAGCCCCGCGCCGACGCCGACCCCAACGCCCATCCCAACACCGGCCCCGACGCCCCCGACGCCCGCGTCCTCCACACCCCGGCCCCAGCCGACGCCGACACCGATGCCCAAGCCGCAGAAGTCCCGGCTGCCCGCCACCGGAGCCGCCGACCTCGCACCGCTCACCGGTCTGGCGCTCGGACTGCTCGCCGCCGGAGCTTTGAGCACGATGGCCGTGCGGCGGCATCGCGGCGGACACCGCTAGCTCGGCCGAGCGGGCACGCGACCATGCGCTCGTTGACGAGCGCGGTCGCCCCGCGGACTCGGCCGGCGAGTTCAGGTCATTGTCCCTGCGGATTGCTGTAAGGGGCCTTATCGCGAGTGCGAAGGAAGGTGCCGGGACGGCCGCCGGGCGCCGGCCGCCGACCGCCGGGCGCCGGCCGCCGGTGTCGACCACGGTTGGCGGCCAATCGGCGATTATGAGCGCGAGGCTGGCGGCCGGGGTGAGAGCGGCGGGGCGTGGCTGGTACAGGTGGTCCCTCGCGCGGTGGCACGGGCAGCGATGATCAGTCCCAGGCCAAGGACGGTGAGAGCGGCGGCCGGACCTGCCGGGAGCGCGGGGATGCCGGTGGCCGGAAGCCGGGGCGGTGCCGGAGCGTCCGGTGGTTTCGGCGCGTCCGGCGGTGTCGGGAAGGCTGGCGGCGTCGGGTTGACGACCGGCGCCGGTGTCGGTGCGGCAATCACCTGGAAGGTTTCATCGGGCTGGCCCAGGCCGTGGCCGACAGGGACCTCGGCTCCGGTGAGCAGCTGGCTGGTGGTCGTGGTCTGGAAGCTGTAGCAGCCGGTACTGGTCACGGTGACCGGCGGAGTCCGGAGCGTCTGGCCGCCGGTGACAGTTTCCGGCGGCAGGACGGCGGCGGTGGGCAGCGTCGGTGCGGTCCAGTCGAGGCCGGTGCAGGTGCCGGCGTCGTTGGGCGGCAGCGGCCCGTGGAGCGTGGTTGTGACGGTCATGGCAGCCCGGTCGGGCAGCCCGAGTACGGTGATGCGGTCGCTGACCTGCCCGCCGGAGCTGGTCCGGTCGGTCGAGGCCTGCGTGATGACGAGCAGTGGTGGCGGTAGCGGTTTGGGGACCACGCGCAGGCTTTCGTCGGGATCGCCGGGAGGGATCGTGGCGTCGGGGCCCAGCGCCGGATGCAGTACTGAGGCGTAGGTGTAGCACCCGGGGCGGTCCAGGGAGCTTGAGGGAGTGCTCAGTTCGGAATCGGCGCTCACGGTTCGGACGTATACGTGCTCGACGGCGGCGTTCGCCGTGTCCCAGTCGATGTCGCGGCAGCCGCCCGGCGGCGGAGGCACCGGGCCGTAGAGCGTGGTGGTCAGCTGGGCCGGGGCGTGCAGGCCGACGACGGTGAGCACATCGGTGACGCTGTCCCCGGCGATCAGCTCGGCGGATCCGGTCGGCACCGAGGCCCGGCTGGTCAGCCGTGGTTCGTCGGGAGTGACCAGGACAGTGCGCTCGGACTTGCCGAGCAGGACGCGCTGCTGCGCCAGCATCATCGACTGGACGCGCTGGGTGGGGTCGCCGACCATGAAGGTGCCGATGCCGGCCGGCACCGGGCCGCTGACCGCGATGCCGGCCGAGGCACCGCTGGGCCTGATCCACAGCTGCGTTCCGGGCGGCAGCGTGGTGCCGCTGACGAAGGGGTGGGTGCCGGCGGCATCGGTGAAGGCCTCGGCGTCCGAGACGGTGGCGGCCAGATCTCCGACGGCGTTGGCGCCCAGGGTATAGGGACCCAGCAGGGCGCCGGGCGGACCGCCGACCGGCCCGGTGATCGCTGGCGTGGGGTCGGCCGGGGCCGGGGCCGCACCCGCGGTCAGGACGTCGTCAACGATCTTCATGACGACGTCGTACAGCGCGGGGGTCTGGTAGTCCGGAGGCATCACGATGCCGTCGGTGAAGTAGTGGATCGCCATCGCGACGGCTCCGGAGCGTTGCCGGTTGGTGTTGGCCGTGTCGGTGGCTTTGGCCGGTACCGCCGGAAGGTCGGTGGCCGGCCAGTAGTTTTGCAGGATGCGCTGGACGTAGCCCAGGTTGCGGGTGCTGTTGTGGGCCTGCGGGTCGTATCCCGTGCCTGACAGCTGGCCTGCGGCGTACTGAACGCAGTACCCGGACGTGATCACCACAGCGCTCGGGTCGGTCCTGGGGTTCTTGTCGTAGAAGTTGTAGCGGCAGGCGTTGGTGCCCCCGACGCGGGTGAACCCGGACGGATCGTAGCCGAAGGCCGGGTAGCCGGCGGTGATGTCGTATCCGGACGGGACCGCGTACGGTTTGGGCTGGGTGTCCCGGGCACCCACCTCCAGGCAGCCGTTCGTTCCGTACTGGAAGGCGGCGAATGGTGCGGTTGGTTCCTGCGCCACCGCCGGACTCGCTACTCCGACCGTCATGCCCCCGCAGGCGATGACCAGCGCATGCCTGATCGCGAACGCCACACCGCGCCTGGACAGCCGATGACGAGGTTCGTGACAGCCGACAAGGCTCCGCAGAACACCGGTGAAGCGTGACATTCAACGTATACTTCTACGTTCTGTATCTGTGTTCTTGCAGGCGCGCAGGTACGCGGGTATGCAGCTACCAGGAGTTCGCCGATTGCGGCGCTGCTTTGAGCATATTGAAAGACTGGCCCGACGAAGACGCTATCGCGCCTCTGAGCCGTGAGTGTGAATTTTCCGGCCCACGGCATTCGATTCTCGATTATGTCGATGATGACGCATACGGTGCTGCATGCCCTTCGGATCCGGCCTGCATGCCCGCGGGAGTGTGGCTGATCGCCTGGGCCTGAAGAAGAAACGTCGGTGACGGTCTAGATCAAGGGGCGTCCACATGTCGGTTTTCTCTGAACTGGACGGGCACGAGCAAGTCATCCACTTCAGCGATGAGCGGTCGGGGCTTCGGGCGATTATCGCGATTCATAATACTGTGTGCGGACCGGCCCTCGGCGGCACGCGGATGTACCCGTATGCGGATGAGCGAGAGGCGCTCGCGGATGTGCTGCGCTTGTCGCGAGGCATGACGTATAAGAGCGCTGTCGCCAAGCTTGATCTGGGAGGCGGTAAAGCGGTCATCATTGGTGACCCTGCCGTGGACAAGACGCCGCAGCTGCTCGCCGCCTACGCCCGGTGTGTGCAGTCGCTCGACGGTCGGTATCTGACAGCTTGTGATGTCGGTACGACGGTCGAGGACATGGATGTGCTCGCGAAGGGGTGCGATTTCGTGGTCGGCCGCTCCACCGAGCAGGGCGGTTCCGGTGACTCCTCGGTGCTGACGGCACTCGGTGTGTTCCAGGGCATGCGTGCCTGCGCCGGGCATCGCTGGGGTGTGGCGTCGCTGCGGGCCCGTCGGGTCGGCGTGGCGGGGGTGGGCAAGGTGGGCAGGCGCTTGATCGAGCATTTGCGGGCGGACGGCGCGTACGTGATCGCCGCGGATCCGGACCCTGCGGCCCATGCCTGGCTGGCGCACAGCTACCCGGAGGTGGAACTGGCGGCCGACACCGCGGCGCTGGCAGCTGCCGAGCTCGATGTCTTCGCCCCCTGCGCACTGGGCGGAGCGTTGGACGACGACCTGCTCGCGGTGCTTACGGCCAGGATTGTCTGTGGGGCGGCCAACAACCAACTCGCGTACCCCGGCATCGACAAGCAGCTGCGTGATCGCGGCGTCCTGTACGCCCCGGACTTCGTAGTGAACGCCGGCGGCGTCATCCAGGCCGGGGACGAGGCCATGGCACTCATGCGCGGAGACCATTTCCATTTCCCCCGAGCGGGTTTGCGGGCCGCGGAGATCTTCGATACCACGGTGACGATTCTGCGCGCAGCGGACGACGCGGACATCACCCCGGCTCAGGCGGCCGATCGGCTGGCTGAGGAAAGGATCGATCACCGGCGGGCCGTCTACTGCTGACTTGGGCCCGTGGGAGAGCTCGGAACGGTGATGGTGAGCTGTCTTTATAGTCCACAGTCGCCGCGCGGGGGAGTGGTCGGGATTCGGCACCTGGGCAACGGATGCTTAGGCGCGGCTGACGTAGATGCAAAAGGGGTGGCCTGCGGGGTCGGCGTAGACGCGCAGCGGCTCCTCGGAGTCTTCGGAGCGGTCCTCGATCAACCGGGCGCCGAGTTCTTGGGTGCGTTCATGCTGTGCGTCCAGCTCGGCCTTGGTGCGGACGGCAAGGTCCAGGTGGAGCTGCTGGTGGACGGGCCCGTTGGGCCACGTCACCTCCGGCATCACACTGACTTGCTGGAATGCCAAGCGAGGGTGGCCAGCTCTGTCCCACAGGTTCAACCAGTCCTCGCCTGCCGGGTCCGGCTCCCCAGCCGCCGGCGGCTCGTGCCCGGGGCGATATTCGAATCCCAGCAGCTGCCGGTAGAACTCGGCCAAGGAGCGCGCGTTGGTGGAGTCAAGCACTACTTGTCGAAGCTCTGGAGAACTGTTCTCGGCTGTCACAGGAGGTGCCTTTCTCGCACGGAGTTGGCGTGGGCCTGGTTTGGCCAGCATTCGATGGTGTTCTGGCGGGCCGACTCACTCGTTTTCGGAAGGCGAGGTCGACGTCGACGTTACGAGCTCAGGCCAGTGCGCTGGGCAGTTCCAGGGGATCGGACGGGGCGTCAGGCTTGGCGGCGGCGAGCACCTTGAGCAGGACGATCGCATCCATTGGGACTGCCTCCTGGGTTCGCGGGCGGGACCAGTCGCCGCCGCATGCAGGCCCGGTGCCCTTGCGCCACAGGGTCAAACGTGAGTCGGTGATGGTTCACCCGCAGGTACGGATCCTGATGCGGTCAGAGCCTTCAGCCGTTTGGTGTAGTGAGCACGCAGATGGGCCAGCCCTGGCGGAGCTGGCCCATCCGTGTTGGCTGCGTCTTGACCGAGTGCCTGCACCGATCCCTCGCCGCCGGCACCAGCACGGCGTCGTACAGGACTGACGCCGTGGTCGGACAGTGCGGCGACGAGGCTCGCGGCCTGCCGCGCGTCGAGCCCGTCGGCGGCGAGCACGGCGACCTTGCGGGTGCTCGGGTCGCCCGGGAGCAGGTTGTCCTGACTGAGCGCGGGGGAGGTCCGGCCTTCGTTCGCGTGACCCACGTCGACGCCGACCTGGCGACGCACATCGCCGAAGGCCTGGGCGTGCTACGCCCCGAAACTTCCTGGACGGCAACAACCCGCATCCCGCGCAGCCTGCGGATGATGCAGGGCTTCGGCGTGCACACGTACCGCTTCGTCAACGCGGACGGCTGCGGCGCCCTCCCGGGTGTAGAACTTCGTGGCGAACCCACGCACGTCCCGCACCGTGTCGGCCGAACCGCGCGGACCCTGCACCGTGGAGAACCGCACGAACACCGGAGTCCGCAACCCGGCCTCGGACAGGAAGTCCGCGCAGGTGATGTCGCTCAACGATTCGCAGCGAGTTGTCGGTGTCATCGATCCGAAGGTCCTGATCAGTAGTGAGAACTTCTTGGGACGAACGGATCGGAAATACTCAAGCTGTTCGTTCTTGGGATCCTCGCGCTCAGCTCCGCTGCCTGCGGTATCCGGGCCGACTGGCATGGTTGCTCCTCCGGTAACGCTTCACGTCTCGTAGCCGGAGCCGGGTGCCCTGGAACAAACGACGCAAACGGCCGCTGCTTAGCCTTGCCGCTGCCACGGGGTTACGTGACCGGAGTGCTCTGGTCACTCAGAGCCGGTCGAGGCGAAGGGAGAAGGGGAACCTGCCGCACGGGCTGCTGGCAAACGGCGATCCGGGTTGTGGACCTGGTGGTTCGCACGGTGAGTGTGAACAACTGTCGTCGGAGTTGTTCGACTTCAGCCGGCGAATCGTTGCCGGCCCAGCGTCAGAGTTGGTCGATGACAGCTTGGATTGCCTCACCGCTGAGCTCGATGATCACCGCATCCTGCTGGAGCTCGGGAACCAGGTTGGCGCGCTGGTCAGCACTGGAGACCAAGGCTATGCCCTCCTGGAGCAGCACGGCTGCTTCGAGCGCGTTGGCGAGTTCTGCGACGACGCCGAGGACAAGGCCGCGGCAGAAATGGGTCAGCATGACGCTGCCCAGGCTGCCGTCCGGGTCGGTGTTGGCGTAGACGTCGGCCTCGCCGCCGTCTGGCATGCGCAGTAGCAGGAAGTTGTGTTCCGGCTCTTGTCTGGCGACGTGAGGAGACGTCACCGTCTGGAACGTCGCTTGGTCCATTGGAACGGTGTTCCCGCGGTCGAATCGGCGCAGCCAGATGCTGTAGCTCATGGGGCTCAGTACTTGACCCAGGCGAACCTGGTCTTGAAGGCGTCCCGACCGGCGGCGAAGTCCTCGAACAGGGTGACGGCGTCGTCGAGGTCGTCCGCCAGGACGCGGAAGTGCCGGTCTGCGACGCCTTCGCGGTATTCGAGAGCGAACTTCCCATCCGGGACGTTGCCAGCGCGCTGACCGATACCGACCTGGACGAACCAGCCCTCGTCCCGTTCCAGGCAGGCGTAGAAGTTCGCTTGCGACAACTGCTCAAGCTGCGAACGCAGATCCTCCGGGCGCGGGTCGATGATCATGCTTCCGTTGCACGACTCCAGCAGGAGGCTGCCGGAGAAGCGTGTCTGCGGCGGGTTGTGAACGACGCCTGTTGAGGGGTCGAAGCAGACCAGCCGGTGCTGTGCGGCTAGTTCTTCGACCGTCGGGCCGACTTGCGAGACGCGAGAGAGACCGATGCTGAGGATGATGCGGCTGGCCGTGGCGTCCGGGCTCATGTTCCAGGGGGAATCGTCGATCGTGTCGTCGCTGAGAGCCTCCAGCGGGGGGAACCGCGCGATCAGGTCGTCGTGAAAGGCCGGCACCGCGGCATCGGGGATCACCGAGTCGTTCTGGCTGCGCGCGAGTTCGTGGCAGATCGCCATCGCCCTTTGCGCGGTGACGGGCTGCGGCCCATGCCAAAGGTAGAGGTCGTAGCTCATCGGATGATGCCTCCTCGCGGGTCGGCGGCGTGGTCGCTTCGGATCGTAGGGGAAGCACAGGCCAGGCCCGGTTCGTTTTCGATCACTTCGCGAATCGCTTCGTGGTGCGCTGGCTCTGCCAGATCGCACCGTCGAAGGCTTCCATCGGGGTGAACCGCTGCGCGAGGTGGAGACCAGCCTGAGCCTGGATCTGGCGATTGCGGGTGCGGCACAATCTTGACCCGTGGGCATTCCCAATAACCCCGATGACCACTATCCCGATGTCGTAGCCGCAGGCAGCCTCGCCGCGGCGCTTCTAGCCATCGCGGCCGAGAGCGGACCGACATTCCCGGTCATCCTCTCCGAGGCGAATCCGCTCGGCCGCGCCACCGTCCCCAGTACGGTCCCTCACCGGAACGCCATGGCCATCAACGGCTACACCTGGAAGCGAAACTGGTACATCCGCGGCGAGGAAGCCTTCCAGGACATGGAACTCATCGGTGGGGACACCGACGACCTCGCGGAGATCGCCAAGGCGGCGCGGGCGTGGCATGACGGAGCGACGCTGACCGACATCCGCGAAACCGCGTCGTTCGTCCACCTGTCGGGCCGCTTCGAAGTCGCCGACAACGATCCAGCCCAACTGACCGCATCAGAGTGGCAGCACATGCGAATCGAGGCCGGCGAAGCCGACTGGCCCCAATATCACGAGCTCATCGAGGCGGCATACGCTGAGCCGACGCTGCGGGTGCTCTATCCATTCACCAGCCACTGGACCCTGCGATTCTCCACCAGCACCCGCCCCTGTCTCACGCCCCTTCCGCCCTGCCTGGCCGCACCCCGGCGCGAAGGGCGATACACCCTCAACGCCCACTTCATGGGCGACGTGATCACCGAGGCCACGACGGCAGACGAGGCCGTGACAGCGCTGCTGAGCCACATGCCTTCCGGGCTCGGCACCGTGACCTTTGGCGCGGCGCCGCAAAACGACTGAGGCACAAGCGGGGGTTTGGGAGGGCCGCTACTCGCCGAGTGCGCAGCTCGCGAACCATATCGTGCACCAAGGCACACGGTCGCAGGCTGCGCAGTACACCGTTCCGTTCCTCGTCCGCATGCCCTCGACACACGGCAGTCGAACCGGCATCGGATCGTCGGGCTGCTGGTCGCCATCGCGATCGGGTTGGACAACAACTACCTGCCGAACGGCTACGACCCGGCTCGGGACCGAGCCACCCTGGAAGCCGTGCGCGGCGAAGCCGACGAGTGGACCAGGTGGATCTCCGAGGCCGCCGACGACGAGCAGCGCCGACAGCGCGAGGTGTCATGCGCACAGGTCCTCATTGACGTCGAAGCGGCAGTGCGCTCCTATGACGCTGTCCGCGAAGCACTTCCAGTCCTGTCTGTTCTCTTGGGCTCGGACAGCCCTGAACTGCGGGCCGAGACAGCCAACCTGCTGGCCTGGTTTCCCGAGCACGCAACGACGTCGGTCCCCCTCCTGGAGGCATTCATTGCCGGCGAAGCCTCACCCGGCGCGGCGGCCACAGGGATCGTCGCCCTCAGTCTCCTCGGGGAACCGGCAACCGTCCCCTTCATTCGCCGCTACCTTGACAGCCCGACTGTCGAGCTACGCTGGGCGTCGGCGTTCGCGCTGACGCGGTTCGGGATGTTCTTCTTGAGCGGTTCCTATATCAGTCTCGCGACGATGGCTCTGGCTGCGACCTCCGAGGCCACGACACTTCGGGGAGTCGATGCTGTGCTGGTCCGGACGCTGGGACCAGCCGGGCAGGCAGGGGTACCGACTGAACGGCAGCCGTTGTAGAACATCGTGGAGACGGCACGCTCGGTATTCAGCGCCGCCGCGGCCTCCGTCTTCCAGGTCGACCAGCGCACCGGCGAACTCGTCTTCGAGGCCGTCGCGAGTGCGGGCGAGCAGGACCTCGTCGGCAAGCGGTTCCGCGCCGGAACCGGGATCACCGGCTGGGTGGCGGCGTGTGGACAGCCGCGCTCGCCTCCGTCCAGGTGGATCAGGACTCGAAGGTCTCCCGCTCGGCGGCGGAGTCCACCGGATACGTGCCGCGGGCCATCATGGCCGTGCCGCTGGTCCACGATGGGGACTGCGTCGGCGTGATCGAGTTCCTGGACCGGGCCGACCGTACCGGCAGCGAACTGCGGACCTGTGGGCCGTCCCCATGGACCAGCCCGCCGCCACGATGACTGCCATCCTGTTGGCGAGCGGGATCGGCGTCCCCATGCTGAACGCGCCGCTGATCAGCATCCTGTCGACTCATCCTCCGGCGGAGCTTCGGGCTCAGGTGATGACGGCGCTGGTGACCGCGAACCTCCTGGCCGGACCGCTCGCCTACGCGGTGGCCGGTCCGTTGTTCACCCACTGGGGGACGGGCAGGGTGCTGGCGGTGACAGCGGCCGGGATGACGGTGTGCGCCCTGCCGCTCGTCTCGCTGGCGGCCCGGTCGGCGCAGTCCGCTCCTCAGACCAGATCCGATGGCGAGGCGATGAGCGTATCGGTCACCGAGGCCTGATTTCCTCGCGCATACGAAGACGTGGTGGTCCCGTCCCGATATCGGGACGGGACCACCACGTATCAGTAGGCGAGAGCGAGGCCGGCATCCGAAGTCGGACGTGGGGAGCGGGAAGCCGCCTTGGACGACTCCACTGTCGCGACCTCGCAACATTGAAGACACGGGGCGGCGTCTCGAGCGCCGGCTGCCGGGATGGACATGCAGGTCGTCTCGGAGACGCTCGGGCATTCCACCACCGTCACCCGGGACAGTTACACGTCGGTGCTCGACGAGTACGTCCCTGGGCTGTTTTCGCGCCTCATGTCCGCGATTCAGTAAAACATCAGGTCAGCGGCGTAGTTGATCCGACTCGATCTGTGCCCCCGGCAGGATTCGAACCCTGCGACCATCGGATTAGAAGGTGGCTGCTTGTCAATCGAGGGTGGCCTACCAGTTCGTCAATCGCGAATCAGAGCTCTTATCTCCAGAACAGAAGCCTGCGTGGCGTGTTTATGACTCTGTTGCAAGCTTCAAGGCCGGGCGCCCAACCCTCGGCGCCCGGCCTCATCACCCTCGACCTATCGCAATACCCTACTTCTCGACCCGGCCACCGACGGCCTTCGCGATCTGCGCCTCAACGGCGTCCGACACCGCGAGCGGGCCGCCGAAGACCTCGACCGCGCGGCCGGCCAAGGCCTTCTCCAGGCCGTGCAGCGCCTTCGCGGTTGCGTCCGGCAGGGCCGTGGCGTCGGTCAGGAGCAGCGGGCTGTGGGCGGCGGCCAGCATCGCGGCGCCGGTGAGGGCGTCGGCGAACTTCATGCCGGTGGCCACGCCCGCGGTGGTCGGTGCCGGGAAGGCCGCAGCCACCTTGGCTGAGGTCGACCAGCGGTCGGTGCCTTGGAACTGCGCGGCGGCGTCGCGGTTGGGCAGTCCCGCGGCCGCCGTGACGGCCTGGCCGCCGACCGCCGCCACGCTGTGGGCGTGGGCCACGTAGCCGGCGATCGCCGGGGTCAGCTTGGTGTCGTCGGTCAGGAGGATCGCCGCCGGCGTCGCGGTGGCGGAGCCCGAGGCCGAGCCGCCGTAGACCGCGGCGAAGGGACCGGCGGCCAGGGCGTCGGGGAAGTTCCTGCCGGTGGCCAGGACCACGTTGCCGCCCGGGTTGCCGAGGGCGTGGGCGATGGCCAGGGACGTGGCGAAGCGGTCCCCGCCGGCGATCCGCTTGATCTGGTCGCCCGGCAGGCCCAGGGCTGCGACCGCCTGGTCCGAGACCGCGTTCACGCCGCCGAGGACGTAGACCGTCCCGCCGGGGGCCAGCACGCGCCGCAGCTCGGCGACAACCCGCGGGTCGCTCGCGGCCGAGGGCGACAGCAGCAGCGGCGCGCCCTTCGCCGTGGCGAGAGGCACGCCGGACAACGCGTCCGGGAAGTTCTCGGCGGTGGCCAGGACCACAGCCGGGGCCGAGCCGGCCTTCGGGAACGAGGTCTGCGACACCTGGATCGCGGTGGCGTAGCGGTCCGCGCCGGCGACACGGTTCACGACCGGCACGCCCGTGCCCGTCGTCGGCGGGGTCGTCGGCGGAACGATCGGCGGCGTTGTGGGCGGGACGGTCGGCGGGGTCGTGGGCGGTGTCGTCGGCGGCGGGATCGGCGTGACCGTCCCGAGCCGCGTCACCAGCCCCGCGGCCGGCGAACCCAGCCCGGTCGCGGTGTCGTACCCCACCGCACCGGCCAGCGAGGTGTCCTGCCCGGCCCGGAACATCACCCCCGTGGTTCCGTTCGACAACACATGCACGCCCTCGATCACGCTCGGCTGGCCCGCCACGGTGCCGGTCACGTCGTGGAACGCCGAGGTGCCGCTGAGCGCGTACAGCGACGGGTTGGCGAACCCGATCGGATGCCCGGCACTCTGCTTGGCGTCGGCCTGCAAGGCCGCGAACGTCGGCGCGGCGACCGAGGTGCCGCCCATCCCGAACTCGCTGTACGGGTTGCCGCTATCGGTCACCCCGACCAGCACCGACGTCGCCAGCGACCCGTTCATCGCCACGTCCGGCACGGTCCGCATGGCGTGCGTCGTCCCGTTGACCGCCCGGTCGGCCAGCGACGCCGGAACCGCCCCGGCCTGGTACCACGGCTGCGGCACGTCCTCCGACGTCCCGCCGCCGCCACCGAAGTAGAACGCGAACGGCACCTTCTGTCCGTTGACCGGCGACCAGGCGGCGTCGCCGGAGTTGGCGATCGCGACATTGTCGCCCATCGTGGTCTCCCACGCGTAGCCGCCCTGCGCGTTGGTGGCCAGCGTCGTGCCGCCGACCGACGTCACCCACTGCGAGCTCGCCGGCCACTCGGTCTGCTTGCGCGCGGAATTGCCGGAGCAGTTCGTCGCGCCCCCGTCCTTGTTCGCCGGGTCGTCGTCGCCGCAGTCGCCGGTGGAGAAGGTGAAGCCGATGCCCTCCAGCGCACCCTGCTGGAAGATCCGGTCGTAGGCGGCCATCACCGCCGGATCGATGTTCCCGTCAGTGCCGTGCATGATCGCGCCCCAGGAGTTCGAGACGACGTCGGCCAACTGCCGGTCGACGATGTCCGCCTCGGCGTCCATCAGATCCTGGTCGTAGCAGGAGTTCGCGCCGACGTAGACGACGTTGGCATCCGGCGCCAGGCCGTGCGCCATCTCGACGTCCAGGGACTCCTCCTCGGTCGGGTCGCCGCACTCCGCCTGGTGCGAGTACTTCGACGTGTCGAAGTACTCGGTGTACTGCCCGGAACGGAACGCGGCATCTCCGTGCGCCACCGCGAACTGGTTCGCGTCGGAGAGCGCCGTCGGCGAGGCGTACCAGTCCACGACCGCGATGGTCGCGCCCTTGCCGGTCATCCCGGAGGCGGTGACGCCGTAGGCGTCACGCAGTTGCTTGGGCGTGTACGAGCACGGCAGCAACGGCGACGGCCCGGGCGTGGTCCCGGGCGGGAACGCGCTGGTGGTGTTCTCTCCCCAGTACGCCGCGCAGCTCTGCGCACTGGACGCGGACGCCGCCGAAACCGCGTTGGCCTTCGCAGAGTCCGCATGTACCCGGATGGAGGACTGCGTCAGCCCCGAGATCCCCACAACGTAACCGGCGACGTCCGCCGGGACGACCGCCGCCGACGCGGCCGCGTATTTCACCGAGCCGTCGGCTCGCTGGAAGTTCTTGACCTGCGTCCCGAACGCCCGCCGCACAGCCGCGGAGTCGCCGACGGCATCGATCCACTCACCGCGCACGCCGGTGACCGTCAACCCGGCCCCGGTCAGCCAGCCCTGAACGGCGGCGATCTGCGCCGGCGTCGCCCCGAACTCGGCCTGAATCTGCTCCGGCGTCAGGTAGTGGCGGTAGCTGGAACTCTTCGGGTCGGCGACGGCACGCGCCGCAGCGGCCATCCCGGCCGGGTCCTGCCCAGCCAGGTAAATCCGAGTACTGATCTGCTGCCCCGCGGGGAGCGCGCCCCGGTCGGCGTCGGCCGTCGCCCACTGCGGGTGGGTCTCGTCCAGGACCTTGCTATGGTTCTTCGCCTGCGGTTCGGTCTGCGCAAGCGCGGCGGAGGCGGACGCGGCGACAAGCGCGACGGCGACGGGTATGACGCCGGCTATCACCGCACTGGCACGACGCCGCTGGGCAGCGTTCGACATGAGGGTGTCCCTCCCCTGGAAAGTGGCGTGCCGACGGGCCGAGACCCCACCGACTGCGTCTTCAGGGTTCGCTCAGGGACGGCTCCCTTTCCTATCGACTCAAAGCATTGAAGGGCAAGTCGGCATAGCGGACGGCTACGCTCGGCCTATCGCCCGGACACGGAGGGGGAGGATCGCGGTGGATTTGGGCGAGCGGCCGAGTTTCCTGGCCCGGCGGAGCGCCGGGTGGATCGACGCCGCCGACGAGGGGGGACCCGGCAGACTTGCCGCCTGGCATGGCCGAGAACCGCTGGCTGGGCTTCGCCGGCGCCACTGAGGAGCGACTACTCGCGGCCGAGCAGCGGCTGGGTCGTCGGCTGCGCTCCGAGCGCCTGCCGACGCTCCGAACGTCATCCCGTTCCTGGCGCAGCGGATACGCCGCGACCAGGTCCTCGGCGGACTTGTCAACGAGTACCTCTCAAGGACGAGCCAGCGGATCGCCTCAGCACGGCCGGCGACGGTGACGCCGACCTCGTTGACGATGACGCTGAATCCGTTGGGGTTCGGCGGCCGGCCTGCGCGGCGGCCCGGGAACAGCCAGCGGGAACTGCGGTTGGTCGCAGTGTTCATGGTGTCCCGGGCGTCGATCCAGCGAAGCGAGAGGCCGGCGAACGGTTCAGGAACGGGAGTTTAGCTCCAGGCGCGTCAGGGCGCGCACTGCGGCCAGCACGTAGGTGGAGTCGGTACGCTGCGTTGCGCGTTCGCTGACCAAACCCGCCTCCTTCAGACGAGCCAAGGCCAGATCCAGGAGGCGGTCCGACCGACCGTCCTGCAGCAGGTGGTCGCGGAAGTTGGACAGCACGCTGTGATGGAAGCTGGGGTCGTCGAGCTCCAGACCGAGCGCGTACTTGAAGTCGATGCGGCAGCGAACGGCCTCGGCGGCAGCACGATCGGAAAGACACAGCAGGAACTGCAGCACGCTCACCGTGGCCAACTGGGCCGGCGAGAGCCCCGGGCGCCCGTCACGCGGATACCAGTCCGCGAAGTCCTCATCGCTCCACAGACCATCGAGACGGTCACGCACCCACTTCGCCGTCGTGCCACCCGGGCTGCTGGCCTGCGCTATCCGCGCGGTCAACACTGGTACCTCGGCACCCAGACGGGGACGGACCGACATCTCGCACTCCTCGAAATCTCGCAGAACCCAAACCAAGTACCCGCGAGACTGACTCAACACGCTGATTACACGCAGCCGAACGCCAAGATCCCCGACAGAGTCAAGCCTATAGACTCACCGCTAAGGCGACAATAGCGATCATTACAGATAACGCCGACGACCATGACGACGAGAAGAAGGCCGATGTGCCCGTTCCAGCCGAGGCCAGCAAGACCACTGCCAGACGCCCACGTGCCAACTTCGCTGGAGGCTTACGTTCATGGAAATAGAAATGAACCTCAATCCGCTCCGGTCTCGGCTTCGGAGCTCCCTCGATCATGACTCCCCCTCTCACACCGCAGCTAGCTTGGGCAGTCCGCCAGCGCCTACGGCCAGGATTGCAGACGCAGCGTCCCAGAACACTGCCAAACTCAAGGAGGCTCACCGGCTACACATCCGTACTCTGACCTGCGTAAACGAACCAGAGGGCCACAAAACTACCCAGCGTTGAGTACCAGTGCCGCGACTCCGAGTGCTACAATTTTGTCACTGAGAGTGATCGCTATGGAGACGACGAGTGGCCGGCATCGCACACGGCAACAGGCAGCAACGTGAGCAGCTGCGCCGAAAAATGGAAGACGCCAACTGCCCGCCTCAGCAGATAGCGGATGAGATGATCATCCGCTGGAGATTCAGGCCGCGCCAAGCCTGGAGGCACGCTTACGGTTGGACTCAAGACGAAGTCGCGGCACGGTACAACAGCGCAACAGGCAACTCTGCGGCCCCAATGACCGGTAAACGTATAAGCGACTATGAAGCTTGGCCGTTCGGAGGCGTCAAACCAAGCCTTAACGCTCTTGCCATACTGGCTGACATCTACACAACTCACCCGTGGAGGCTTGTCGATTTCACGGACCGCGAGGCGATGACGAGCTCCGACCGAATAGCCCTTGATCCACAGAGACAATTGAGAGTCTCATTCAAGTCAGAGCAAGACTTAAAGCATGATCAAAGCTTGATCACCAACTCTGCGACACCAGGTCTCACCAACTATGGACTGGATGACTTGGTTCGCGTGGGGGAGGTGCTTTATCTGATATTCGATGAGTTTGCAACTTACACAAATTGCTACCTCGACCTCGTGACACGAGACACGTACTCGCATCGAGAGATCAACGAACTCCTCCAGATTCTCAATGGGCTCATAAGGAAGTTCGTGAGTCCTGACGCCGGGTGGATAGATGTAGCGGTTCCAGTGGCCATTAACGGACCGATGGCAGCAACGCCGCTCGTCGAGGGATTAAAGGATGATACTCGCTGGCTTCAAGTTCTATACAGTAGCGTGAGACGGACTAGTCGGCCCATTCTAATACCCATCGAAGTCAACGGTACGCCATGGCGTGGGAGTGGAAATGCTTTTGTATCGCAAGGAATGGACTACGTAGGGCGCTTCGGTGGTCTCTATCGAGGTATCGAGTACGACTTGCCAGCTGATACCCTGGAAAAAATCGAATCGCGCTATGAATACTGGCGAGAAGAATGCTATTTTGCTGCCCTGCTTGCCCTCGCCATCCTATCCCCCGATAAAGAATCTCAGGAGTCTATCGGGGTCCTTAATATTAACTTCCTGAGGGAAGACCCGATAGGCTTCAATGATACCCTTTCGCCGCAGAAGTCCGTGGCTGTCGTCAACCTTCTAGAACCGGCATTGCAGGTGCTGGCTAGGGCAATCGAAAAGCAGACCCAACAGAAAGGTGATCGTTCATGAGCGGGAGTGCACTGGTCGTCATCGACATGCAAGAGTTCTTCTTCGAGGAGAACAAGGATGTCGACAAGAAATCGCTCGCGGCAAATTGTGGAAAGATCATCGGTACGGCTCGCGAAGCGGGCCTCCCAGTGATCCATGTCGTCACACTCTATCGGGATGACAAAGTGGACTGGCCAAGGGCATGGGCAGGAGACGACGAGAGTTGGTGTTCCAACCTTGTTCGAGGGCACGAACTGTCAAAAGTCGTCAGCGGAGTGGCGACAGCCATTGATCCTGAGGACTTTCTGGTCGAGAAACGACGGTTCAGCGCCTTCTACAACACGAATCTCGATGATATTCTACGCAGTCTCGGCTGCGAGGGGATTTATTTGATCGGCTACTCTGCCGACGTCTGTATTCGCTTCACCTCGGTGGACGCCTATAACCGTGGCTATGCGGTCACTCTTATCTCGGAAGGAATCGATTCGTTCCGCGAAAGCAGGGAGGCGTCAACGAAGTACCTCGATTGGCTTATCGATGCCCGTTGCATCTCACTGGAGGATTTCGGGCAATCTCTCGACGGATAGCCTCGCGCAGCGCCAAGCATTCTGATCAGCATGCTGTCGACGTATTGCAGATCATTTTATATCGCTGGTCCGAAAGCGCTAAAGCGCGACCATGTTCTCGGTCGGCGCAGCTACTCCGAAGTCGATTTTCACTATCTTGGCCTGGATGACTTAGCTGGTGGTGTGATGTGAGTACGATCGCAGGGTTCTTTGTTTTGTAGTCATTCGTCCATTCCGGTTCGGTCGTCGGCGTCGCTGCGGTTCCCGAGGTGCTCGGGCAGGCCGCAGGGTTCCACTACCACGCAGAGCGTTCCCCCTTCTTCTCGACGGGATGGTTTCTGCCGGTCAGCCTGGGTTGGGCAGGCGTTCAGGTGTTTCCAGCAAGGTCGTGAACGCCGCCGCCCAGGGCCAATCAGCCGGGATGCGCAGGGTTCTGAGCCAGCCTCACGGGCAGGTGCCAGAGGCGGTAGCGCAGCGTGTCAGGCTCGGCCAGGGCCAGGCTGGGCTGGTCGTGCAGGCCCGGCAGCCGCGTCCAGGCCTCGACGTCGGCGGCGATATTCGCGACCAGGACCCAGCCGACGTTCACGTCCTAGGTCTGAGACGGGAGGTTGGCCAGGCCTATCGCCTTGTTCGTCTTGACCCGGCCCTCGGCCGCGGCGCCGCGCTGACGGTAGAGCACGTCAAGGAACCAGGGATGATGGGAGCCGGCGACACCGCGCATCCGGCCGATGTCCGACACGGTGATCTGATAGCGCCAGCCGGTGGCCATGTCGAACAGGGTCAGCTTCCGTTCGTGGCGTCGGGACGGCCGGGACCGGCGGACGATCAGCCTCGTGCCCAGATGCCATCCGTCCAGCCGCAGGTCCAGGCTGGTGATCTCCGCGACACCGCACTCGGGCTGGGGCTGACCATCCTGATCGACCGCCACTGACCAGGCAACTTCCGGCAGTCCGGCGATCGCAGCCTCGTCCACACCGGTGACCTTCCATCCGACACAGAATCGGACGACCCGCCGGGTGGTGTTCAGCGCCTGGAAGCGTTCCAGCAGTTCATGGCTGGCACCGGCCCCGTCGATCCGGATCAGGATCTTGCCCCGGAACCTCTGCGCCTGCCGAATACCTCGTCCATGCAGGTCAGCCGCATATGCAGGTTTGGTAGGGAGGTTATCGACCGGGCATCGAAGGTCGTGCTGTGGTCGTGGCGAAGTCTCGGCATGATGGCTGGTTGTGCTGTTGCGTCTGACCTATCTCGCCGTGACCAACGCCTTCGCGGCTCTGCGGCTGCTGCCGATAAGTGACCGGGACAAGGACGTTGAGATCTTGGCTCTATGCCATCAGCTTGCGGTCCTGCAGCGGCAACACGGTCCAGCCCGGGCCAGGTTTACCCTTGCAGACCGGGCCTTCCTTACAGGCACTGCTCAAGCCCCTGCCCCGTGATTCGCTGCGTCGGCTGCATCTGATCGTCAGCCCGGACACGGTTCTGCGATGGCACCGCGATCTGATGCGCCGGCGCCATGCGAAAATGTGTCGGCCCCGGGGAACCGGCCGCCCGCGCACGGTCGTCTCGATCCGGCGGCTGGTGCTGCGCATGGTCCGGGAGAACCCGAGTTGGGGTTATCGCCGCGTGCGCGGCGAGCTGGCCACCCTGGGCATCAGGGTCGCGGCCTCGACCGTCTGGGAGATCCTCAAGCATGAGGGCATCGACCCGGCACCGGAGGGCACGGCCACTACCTGGGCCGCGTTCCTGCGCAGCCAGGCTGACGTGCTGCTGGCGTGTGACTTCATCGAGACCGTCACGCTGACCGGGCAGCGCCAATACATCCTGGCCGTAATCGAACACGCCACCCGGCGGGTCCGGGTGCTGGGCGCCACGGCTCATCCCACCGCTGCCTGGGTCACCCAAGCGGCACGGAACCTGGTCATGGACCTGGAAGGAGCCGCAGCCACAGCCAAGTACCTGATCCGGGACCGGGACGCGAAGTTCCCACCGGTGTTCGACGAGATCCTCGCGCAGGCTGGCATTCAGGTCGTGCTCAGTGGCATCCGCGTGCCGCGGATGAACTCGGTCATGGAGCGTTGGGTGCAGACCTGCCGCAACGAACTACTGGACCGCACCTTGATCTGGAACCAACGTCACCTGCTGCACGCCCTACACGGGTACGAAACGCACTACAACAACCACCGCGCTCACCAAGCGGTGCAGCAGGCCGCGCCGCTACGTGCAGTACCAGAACTGATCACCGATCCACGGACCATCGCCGACCTCGGCATCAGCCGAAACGACCGACTCGGCGGAGTCATCCACGAATACCGACACGCTGCCTGACCAGGCTGGACGACATTATCGGCAGGCGCAGGATCGGCTACCGTGACCATCAGACCGAAACTTTTGACGGCATCGGCGCGAACGTTATCCTGCAGGTAGTCACCACCCCCGCGCCGGTCCAGGACATCGATGCTCTGGGCCGGATCCACGACGGTCTGATCGCGGTCGGGCTGTGCCCAGGCAAGCACTTCGTCGACACCGGCTACGCGACCCGGCCGCGATCCGGGACGCCGAAGATCACTACGCTATCGCCCTCATCGGGCCGGTGCGGGCCGATCCACAGGCGACCAAGCGCCCAGGCTTCACTAAAGCCGACTTCACTATCAACTGGGATACCGGCACCATGACCTGCCCCAAATGGTGTCGCTAACCCACCGTGGAAGTCGACCAGCAGCGACGGGCACCCGGCCATATCCGTCCTGTTCCCACGGGCCGATTGCCGCGCCTGCGCCGACCGGCTGGCCTGCACCGCAACACCGACGGCAAGGGCCGTCACTTGACGTTGTTGTCCCAGCCACTTCAGCAGATCCAGACCCGCGTCCGCACCCAACAGGAAACCCCGGGGGAGGATGCACCGCGTCGTGATCCGCGCCGGCTGCGAGGCCACCGTCTCAGAAACCGTCCACGCCCACGCCGCTGCGCTACTGCCGCTACAAAGGACTGGCGAAGACACACGTCCAACACGTCCTCACCGCCGCAGGCGCCAACATCATCCGGCTGTTCGCCTACGACCCGCCCGACGAATGCCCCCGCCCCGCGCCCAGAACCAGCCACCTGAAACAACTCTGCGACCGATTCGCAGAATCAGCCTGAAGATCACCAAAAGCATCAATTCCGTGGAGGTGCTGCTGGCGGCCGATCATTCGAAGCCGAACGCTGCTGCTGAGCCAGTCACCAGCCCTACCGGATCAGAATGTGGGCCAGAACCACATGAAGCCGCCACACACACCTTGCAAAGACTGTACTCTGATTCCCATAACCGGATGGGTTCTACTTCTTCAGGACCACATCCGGATGGGATGGTGAAGCGGTGCGGTAGCGGCTCCCACTCCCTGTAAAGAGGACAGAAGCATGCCTGCAAGCAGGACCCCCGTTTGAGACCTCGCTGCCGCAGAGGCCTCGGCAACGACCAGTTCACTGGTCGAGCTGAGGCTTTGTCATGCCCGGCTCGGCCCCTATCCGAGGCGAGCCGATGCAGATCCCGACGACCTTATGGAGTCACGCTCCATCGCTGGCGGTGATAGTAGTGCCCAGCGGCCTCTTGATCCGCTACTTCCCCGCCATCGTCGCGGTGACAACGAAGGATCCCCAGCGCCGCCGAGCCGCCCTCGAAGTACTCCGGCTCCGCCGCAGAGACGCGGCCGAGATCCCGACCTATCTGGTCCCCGACGATCCGGCCGTGAAGCCCTCTCGACGCAAGGCCCTACCCAAGGAAGCCAAGGCGCCGGACAGCGGGTGATGTCGTGGCCCGTGACGTCATGGGCTCATAGGAGCTTTGACGCCTCGCGCGGTGCTGTCTGGCAGCGTGTGTCGAGCATCTGCTCCACCTCGTCTGGCATTCCTGGGTGCCCTGGGCGCGCGGTCTGGCACTGCCGGCACCACGGGAACGCACCGTCGATTGCCGACGCCCACATCGACGCGTCGACGTAGTACTGATGATATCCCGGGTTGATTTGCACGTTCAGCCACGTACGTGACGTTCGGGTTCGGTGCGGTGGCTGAACGGATATCTCCGGGCTCTCCGCCACGTTCGCCATGGTCGGCGAACGAGTCGGCTGCCAGTTCGATCATGCAGACGTAATGGATCGCGCCGTCCACGGTGGACTCGGCCTACCGTCCGGTTCACGTCCGTAAGGCACGAAGTGACCAGGATGTCTACCCGCGACTTTGCTACGCTGTCCAAGGGTCACAACCGCCTGCTTTGCCCCGGCTCTCTGCGACTTCGTGAGTAGCCGCGCCGCCTTGCCCGGGTCAGCAATGTCGGCAAGGCCAGCGAGGTCGGCAAGGTCGACTTGGGCAATGACACGATCAGCCAGCAGCGCGGCCGCATGGTTCGCCCCGGCCTCCCGAAACGTCCACAGGAACCGTTCCACCGCCTCCAAGTCTGTGAGGTCGGCGTGGGCAGCGGCATGATCGGCCAGCACCCTAACCGCCAGTTCAGCCCCGTCTTCCTGCAGGCTCAAGAGTAGCTGTGCCACCGCCTGCGGGTCGGTAAGGTCGGCGTTGGCAGCCGCACGATCGGCCAGCACCCTGACCGCCTGCTCGGCCCCTACGTCTTGAAACGCCCCGAGCAACCGTGCCACCGTGTCCGGGTCCGAATCTGTGAAGTCGATATGGGCGACGGCGCGATCGACCAGATCCATAACCCCCTGCCCGGCCCCGGCCATCCACAATACCCTGAGCATCTGTGTCACCGCCCGCGGGTCGGTGAGGTCGGCGTTGGCAGCCGCACGATCGGCCAGCACCTTGACGGCCGGCTTGGCCCCGGCCTCTCGTAGCTGTTGGAGCAACCGCGCCACGCTGTACGGGTCGGTGAGGTCGGCGTGGGCGGCGGGGTCGCGGGCCAGCAGGGCTGCGACCGCCTGCTCGGCTCCGGCCTCCCGTAGCACCTGGAGTAGATCCGCCACCGTGTTTGGTTTGGTGAGGTCGGCGTGGGCGGCAACGCGATCGGCCAGCAATCTGACCGCCTGCTCGGCGCCGACGTCCCGGAACGCCAGAAGCAGCCGCGACACCATGGACGTGGCCGCACAGTCAACGTGGGTGGCGGCGCGATCGGCCAGCTCGGTTACCGCCCGCTCGACCCTGGCATCTCGGAATGCCTGGAGCAACTGCGACACCAGATCCGGGTCGGTGAAGTCGGCGTAGGGGGCGGTGCGATCGGCCAGCATCCTGACGGCCTGCTCGGCCCTGGCCTCCCGCAGTGCCTGGAGCAGCCGCGCCACCTGTTTCGGGTCGGTGGGGTCGGCGTGGGCGGCAACGCGTTCAGCCAGCACCGTCACCGCCTGCTCCGCCCCGGTCTCTCGGAACGCCAGGAGCAACCGCGACACGTGGTACGTGTCCGCGACCGTAACGTGGACGGCGGTGCGATCGGCCAGCACCCTGACGGCCTGCTCGGCCCCGGCCTCCCACAGCGCATCGAGCAGCAACGCAGCTGCGACCGGGTTGGTGACATCGGCGTGGGCGGCGGGGTCGCGAGCCAGCAAGGTCGTGACCGCCTGCTCGGCGCCGACCTCCCGCAACGCTTCGAGCAGCCGCGCCACCGCGTACGGGTCGGCGAGGTCGGCGTTGGCGGCGCTGTAGGCCGCGGCGTACCGGTCAGGATCCAGCACCGTGTCCAGCTGTGCCAGGCTGGTGGTGGGGTGGCCTGCGGCGGCGGCCTTGTGCCACAGGCGCACGGCGGTGGTACGCAAGTCCCGGTCCCAGGCAGCTTGCGCAAGCCGTTCCTGGTCGTCGCGGTCACTGGTGTGCTCGATCAGGGCGGTCCATAGGGCTGGGGTTCCGTAGCAATCGGCGCGCAAACGGCGGGTGTGCTGGTCGAGGTAGTCGGCCGGCTCATAGCCCTGTGCGGGCCCGATACCGGGGCCCAGGCGCACCTTGCTCAGCGCAGTCAGCGCTCCGTCCACGCGAGTGCGCGGGTCGTGGCAGATGCCGTCCAGGACGGTGTGGATCCAGTCTGGGTCCGGGTGGACTCTGTCATGGGCGGACGGGTAGCCGGCGGCCGCCTCGGCCAGCAGCGCGGCCGGGATCGGGGAGGCGTGGCCGAGTTGGCGGGCGTCCAGCGCCGCGGTGATGACCGCGAGCTCCAGCGGGCTGAAAACGCCATCGTCGCCGTCGAGGTAGTGCTGCAGGAGCTTGGGGCCTCCGGTGAGGTGCTGGATGATGCGGCCGCTGTTACCGGCTGCCCGGGCGGCCGCGCGCAACCTGCCGTCCCGGTCGGCCAGCGGGGCCAGGGCCTTGATCTGTTCGGGGGTGAACTCCGCAGGCACCTGGATGCGGGGCTGATGAGTGGCCAGCAGCATCCTTGCGTGCTCCAGGGCCGGCGCGTCGGGCTGCCCGGGCTGAGCATTGGTGTCCAGCCGGTGCCAGTATTCGTTCCACGTCGCGCCGATGACCACCAGCGGCCGGATGCGCTTGAGCAGGCCAGCCAGAGCTTCGGCTGCGGCGGGCAGGAAGTTCTGGGTCTCGTTGAGCCACAGCACGGTGGACGGTTCGATGGCGTCCTGCCTGATCCATTCGATCAGCGTGGCCGCGTCCGGCGGCACCAGCACGGGCCAGTCCGGCAACTGCTCCGCGACAGCCTCGTACAGTGCGCGGGTCTTGCCGGTGGAGGACTGCCCGGTCAGCACCGCCAGCACCGCCGCGCCGGCGGCTGCCTCGCGCAGCCGCGCACGCAGCACCCGGTCGTGGTCACGTTCGAAGTACTCGGTCAGCGGCTCGGCCGCCCCGCGCCCGGCCCCTGCGGTGATCGACCTGTGCACTCTCAATGCGATCGGGTCCCACCCGCCGATGGTGCGCAGCGACTCGGCCGGAGCCAGCCTGGCCTGTGCCCATAGGCGCCGCACCCGGGCCCCGACGTCGCCGCCGCCGGGCCCACTGGCATCCCAGCCTCCTGCCATCCGGGACAGCGCGACGGCAACGGCCACCGCGTCAGCCTGATTCGCCGGCAGCTCCGGCTTGGTGAGCACGCGCCAAACGGTGTCGGCCGACGGACACCCAGACCAATCCTCGTTGTCTGCGGCCTCGGCGATGCGGCTGGCGATCACCTCGGCCGAAGGGCCGCCGGCCTCGGCGTGCAGCCGGTGCAGCAGCGCCTTCAGATCGTGCAGCGGACCCGGGGCCACCCGAGGACGCGACATCCCCCGGGGCGCTTTGCGCCCCCTGGGAGCACGTTCGTCGCCACTCACCGCACTGAACCCTCCCTGCTTCGACACGCACCCCGGCCGACCAGGCATCCTCGTGCCCTGCCCGGCCCGGGCACCGCAACTGACCGGGGGCATGTTCGAGGTCTTCATCGTAGTAAGCGCGCCGGCCGGCCGTAGCGAACCCGACACGCTTGCGAAAGGACCACCATGTCGAACCATCACCGTGCCCTGACCCGGCGCGATCGGATCCGACTGCTCGCTGCCACCGTCACCGGCATCGCCCAGGGCGCCGTCCGAGCCCTGCTCGACCACCTGCTCAACATCCACTGACAGAGCAAGTCCACAGCCGCGAGCCCGAGCGGCGTTACCACAGCGCTGACCCGGCCGGACGGGCCGAACTGCCCGGTCGGGTTGCACGTACACAGTCGTACAAGTACTGACACCACAGCCTGGGGCTAAACATGTGCTCCCAGGATACCGCCGGCCAGGCCCACACCCCAGGTGCCTGTGTCTCCACGAGGATCGCTACGTTGCACACGTTGCTGAAGACCTCGCAGACTCCTTACCTGCGGTAAGCATCAGCAACCGAAGATAACCCTGGCGAAGAACCGGACGGTGTCTCCGACGAAGCCCGGCGAGTCGACGACCGGCTAGCAGAACAGGAAGATCAAGAGGAAGTAGCCCACCTCGGGAACCCGGACCGCGCATCAGCTCACCGCTGAGAAGCCCGTGCGCAAGCCGCTGCCGGTGCCCGTTGCCGCAACGGAGAGCACCTCCACTGCGAAGCACAGGGGTGTCGCGGCGTCCTGCAGGACGCCGCAGTGTCGGCATTCGCCCTGCTCGCTGCACTGGGTCTGTCGGGAGCAGTGGCCGTCGCTGCAGGTCCTATCGGTGCGGCAACTTCCGCCGCCAAGGTTCGTGCATGACCTACTGATCACCTTCGGCGCCTTCGTCGTCGGCACCGCCAGCAACGTCCTGAGTCACCGCCTGAACCAGTGGTCCGATCGACGGCGAGCCGCCCCGCACCGCGGCCGCCACCGCAAAGCCCGCACCTGACGCCGAAGTATTCATCACCGCGGGACCCCTCCTGCAGGTCCCCGTATCGCGAGCCCGCGGGACGGGGTCCTGACCCCAGGATCAGGCCCGGCGACCCCGCCGGGCCCGTACGGCTGCGCGGATCGACGGCTAGACCGGTCATGGGTGTCCAACCTAAGTCAAGTCGCCGGCTCACCAGCAGGGCGGCGCCGTGCGCAATCTTGGCTTCGTCATATCGGGCGGTGGTGCCGAAGCAGCTCACCTTCCTGCTGGCCAGCACAGTGGCAGGTCAGCTGAAGCTGCTCGTTGCCGGGCCGGGCCAAGCTCGCTTTTGCCCCTGGGTTCTAGGTGTCAGTGGGCGGTTCGTGAGTGTTTGGTAGGGCTGGTCGTCGCTCGATGATGTGAACTGCTGTCGGTTCGTCGGTGCGACACCGGCGCTCGCGGTGTGATGTGTTTCGTGAGCGACCGCAAGCCCTACAACAGCGATCTGTCGGACGCGCAGTGGGACCTGATCCGGCCGGTGATCGCTGGGTGGAAGGCGGCGCATCCCTCGGTGTCCGGGCATGCGGGCCGGTACGAGATGCGGGAGATCCTCAACGCGATCCGGTACGTGGCCCGCAACGGGGATCCCGTGGGCGGCGATGCCGCACGACCTGCCACCGAAGTCGGCGGCGTACTACTACTTCGCGGCCTGGCGTGACGACGGCACGGACGAGAAGATCCACGACCTGCTGCGGTGGCAGGTGCGGGAGAAGGCCGGCCGGTCCGCCGACCCCACGGCCACGGCGCTGGACGCCCAGTCGCTCCATGCGGCGGTGAACGTGCCGGCGGCCACGACCGGCATGGATGTGGCCAAGCGTGTGCCCGGCAGGAAACGTGGGCTCGCGGTCGACGTGATAGGGCTGTGTGTGGCGGTTTCGTGTGGGGTCTGGCACGCTTTCCGGGACGGCCGGAGTGGATCATCGTGTCGCTGGTGGGTGTGCTGGGGTTCGGCGGGCTTCGAGCGCTTGGGCAGCGCTTGTCCCGCACGGTTCGCGGTGTCGTGACCGTGTGAGGCATGGAAGATGTGCTGGAGTCGTGGACCGCGATGTTGTTCGGGGATGACGCGGAGGTGGTTGTCGAGTCGGTGTGCCGTTGTGGGTCGGAGGTGCACATCGGCGTGCGGGGAACCGCCGACACGGCAGCTTGTCCAGGGTGCGGGGTCGCGTCCTGCCGGGTTCACGACGCTTACCTGCGGCATCCTGCGGACGTGTCGCTGGCCGGGTTGCCGGTCCAACTCGCGCTGCGGGTGCGCCGGTTCGTCTGCGAGGCTGCGGCCTGCTCGCTTCGCACGTTCGCCGAGCAGATCCCGGGGCTGACATTCCGGTACGGCCGCTGCACTCTGCGGCTTCGTGCCCTGCGCGAGCGGATCGGGTTGGCACTGGTCGGCCGGGCTGGGGCCCGCCTGACGGCTGCCGCCGGCGTTCCGATCGGGCGGAGGTCACTGATCCGGCTGGTCAAGAGCTTGCCGGACCCGGAACGGCCGACGCCTGGAGTACTGGGGGTCGACGACTTTGCCACCCGGCGCGGCCACCGGCACAGCACCGTGCTAACCGACCATGAGACGCACCGGGTCGTCGAGGTGCTGCCCGGCCGCGAGGCAGGTCCGTTGGCCCGCTGGCTCGCCGAGCATCCAGGCGTTCAGATCGTGTGCCGAGACCGGGCCGGTGCCTATGCCGAAGGCGTCCGCCGCGGCGCCCCCGACGCGGTGCAGGTTGCTGATCGATACCACCTGTGGGCGAACCTCGGCAAAGCTGTGGAGAAGGAGGCCGCCGCACACCGCGACTGCCTGCGCGCGGTCACGGTGCCCACGGCGGACGACACGCAGACGACCGAAAGCGTCGAGGCTGTTGCCGCGGTCCTGACCGGGCCGTTCGCCGAACGCGCTCGCGAACACCACGCCATGGTCCACGAGCTGCTGGCCGCCGGCCACGGCATCGGTGCGATCGCTCAGCATCTGGGGGTGGGGACGGCACACCGTCCAGCGCTATGCACGCGCCGAGCGATGGCAGGACCTGGTCAAAGGATGGCCGAAACGGCGTAGCAGCATCGACCCGTTCACGCCCTACCTGCTGCAACGTTGGGACGAGGGGTACACCAACATCCTGCAGCTGCACCGCGAGATCGCCGCGCAGGGCTACACCGGCAGCTACAGCGCGCTGCGCGATCGGATGCGCTGGCTCGCACCGCACCCGGACCGACGCAACCTACCCGCCTCCGCGGCGCCGTCCGTCCGCCGAGCCACCGGATGGATCACGCGACATCCCGACTCGCTCACCGAGGAAGACGCCGCAGGGCTCAAGGCGGTCCTCGCCCGCTGCCCGGAACCGGAGCAGGTCCACCGGCACACCGCCGCGTTCGGCACGATGATGAGCAACCGGACCGGCAGCAACCTGCCGACCTGGATCAAGGCCGTCCACGGCGACGACCGCATCCCGCACCTCAGCAGGTTCGCCGATGGCCTGCTCGCCGACTTCGACGCCGTCACCGCCGGACTGACCCTGCCCTACAGCTCCGGAATCACAGAAGGAGCAGTCAACCACATCAAGGCATTGAAACGTGGAACGTTCGGACGAGACGGATTCCCGCTCCTGCACAAGCGGATCCTGCTCGCATGATCCACTCCGGCCGTCCCGGAAAGCGCGCCAGACCCCACTTCAAACCGCTACAGACAGCGCCCGATCCGTGGCTGAACCTGGTCCAATCCTGGTCCACGCGCCTGACAAGTCGTCAAGAGGTTCAACCTCTTCAAGATCGAAAATGCAAAACCCCAGCTTAGGAAGCTAAGCTGAGGTCTGCTGCGGGTGCGCCGCCAGGGACTTGAACCCCGAACCCGCGGATCGAGAGTCCGCTGCTCCGTCATTCGAGGTTCCTGGGCTCGATGAGAGCCTGGCGGCGTCTGTGTTCGATGAGTTGAAGCGCGTCGCCGCGTACGCCATCGCACAAGCCATCAAACGGCACCGCAACGAGAGCATCGCCGGGTGGGTGATGGATAAGGAAGAAGATAACCGGCCCAGGGGGAACATCCCCCCGGGCCGGATTTCGTGCTATACGCGGCGCATGGCAGGGCGACGACTTGCCACGGTGCAGGTAGGGGTCGCATTAGACCTCGGCGGTGCCGGGTCTGAGCCCACTTTGAGCCCACCCTGGACCGAACCTGGACCATCTAGGTAACGATTCATCAGAATGTATAGACCAATAGGGTTGCGATCGATTGAAGCTGCAGGTCATTGGCATAGTCGATCTGACTTGATCTGTGCCCCCGGCAGGATTCGAACCTGCGACCATCGGATTAGAAGACGGCTGGTTGTCAAGGCTCGAGTGTCTCGCCTAGGTCAGTCTGGTTCACTCCGTGCCAGTCTGTCCATATCCGTCCATCCGGCAGTGTCATCGAGTGTCAGGCAAGGCCAGTCTGGTTCGGAACGCACCCTGGACCATCCCTGGACCACCGCCTCGGCCTCAGCGCTCGCCGATTCCGGCTTCCAGCGGATATCTATCCGCTGGTTCGCTGAGGCTCGGCCGTTTCCAGCGGATATCGATCCGCAGACGAGTAGGGTATGCGCGGCCAACGCCGTTGCTGCCGGGTTAGTTCACGGGCGCGGTGCTCCCGGAATCTGTCTGTCCAGCGTCGGCTAGCGTCCAGCCCTTCGGCAGTTTGGCGAGACTGATCAGCACGTCCATCCCCAGGTGCTCTTTGAGGAGCGCCAGGAGTTGTCTGCCTTCGATGAGGGTGATGCGGCCGACTTCTTTGGCGAAGTCGTAGCTGGCCGGCCCGAAGGAGGATGTCGTGATGACGAGCCCGGTGTAGGCCTTCTTCTCCTGCATGGTGCCGAACAGGGCGCGTACCGCTTCGATGGGGACGGTTTTGGTGTATCGCTTCGCCTGGATGACGGCGACTCCGCCGATGGCTATGTCGTCTCGTACTGCGACCGCGTCCACTCCATCGTCACGACTGTTCTGGGTCTTCCAGGATTTGTATCCCATGGCGAGGAACAGGTTCTGGATCAGCTGCTCGAACTCGTAGGGGCTCATGGTGAGCAGATCGACCCGGGAGTCGAGGCCAGCCAGGGCACCTGCCTCCTCGACCAGCTTGTAGCGCTCAAGGTCGAAGTTCACGATCGGGGTGACCGGTTCGAGGTCGAACGGGTTCGGAGAGACGCGTGCTTTGAGGTGGTGCATGCACCGCACCGGATCCAGCTGCGGCTCGTCGAGGTTCACCTGTTCGAAGTCCTCGCGCGACGCCAGGAAGGTGATCAAGCAGGGGTTCACCGGCTGTCCGGTGGCGGGGTCGCTCGTGCGGACGTGGCCGTTGACGGCGATGGAGTCGACCAGCTCCGGCGAGGTGATCGCAGCGGCGTAGTCGGCTACGCACAGAGTCAACCGGGCGATGGCGTCCTGGTAGATCCGCTGGATCTCGACGGGCTTGCGGGGCTCGGCAATGATCTCGCCGCGAGTCGCAACGTAGCGGAAGGATTTCTCGGTGGGGACGCGCTCTTTGCGTGGCAGGTCGACAACTAGTGTTAGGCGGTGCGTGTCGGAGGCGTAGACAACTTGAACCGGTCGGCCGCGGTTGAAGAACGTCCGTTGCCCGAGGAGATCTGATACGCACTCGGCGTAGGCCTCGGCGTTGCCATCGTCGAACGCAGCGTCGGTTTCCGCGCGCAGATGGTCCAACTGCCGATCACGGGCGGACAGGACGCTGTTGATTGCCTCAATGGTGGCCTCGACCCTGCGTGTTTGCTCGGCAGCCTCATCCTTGAACTGCTGAATGGCCTGGGCCTTGGCTGTGCGCGCCGCTTCAGTGGCGGCCCGTTCTTGCGCGCGCTTCTTGTCCCGGGCATCCTGGGTCTCTTGCTGCTGGCGCAGTGTCTCCCGCTTCTCCATCTCCCGGAGCACCTGCTGCACTTGACGAGCATCGGCAGCCTGCTGCTGCATCGCCAGCTTCTCCGCAGCTCGCTGTGCCTGCCGTTGCGTTAATGCCTGCTCGCGTTCTGCGGCCTTCTTTGCCTTGTCCGCGGCAGCCTGCTCGGCCTTCTCCTGCGCTGCTTTCTGCTTGGCCTTGCGTTGCTGTGCCTCGATGAACTGTTGGGCCAGGCCCTTGCGCTTCGAACTCGCCACGCAACCGTCCCCTCTCGCTCCCCACGAGATGTCGTCAGCGTTCGAATATGGCCTTCCCGGGTCTGCTGCGGCTCAATCGGCGGGCTCGTTGGTGAGCGACGCACCGATGGGAGCCCATCTGACTGAACGGCCGAAAGCCACGCGGTCGGCCCAACTGTGCGGGTTCTGCCGCATCACCGCGCCGGTGGCGGTGCCGGCCATGGAGCCCCGGACTGGGCACAGTCCAAAACGTCACCAAGGCGCAGCCAAGCGTTCGGTCCGGTGTAGCTGATAGGGCTTTGGGCTAGGCGTTGCCATGCGGACGTGTCCTCTCCGAGAGTCTCAGTGACGAAGTCGACGATCTCGGGATGGGCACGGCCGATGTGACCTCCGCCGATCTTGAGAGCGGTCCAGGCTGGCAGGGCACGGATGGTTTCTGCGTCGATGCTGGGAAGCGCCAAAACTTCTCGGGTCCATGCTTCTCGCGCTGGTGGATTGCCGCCCAGCCTGCGCCGCAGGTTGTACGTCAACGTGTGGATCGCCTGCCGAGGATCCGAGTGCTGGTTGAGGACCTCGGCGAAGTCGGCTCGTGGAGGATAGGTGTTGCTGGACGCGATAGCCAGCAGCGCCTTCTCCACTAGCTCATCGTTGCCGGCGTGCCGAAGCAGGTAGTCGGCCAACGTGCTGGCGGGGACTGTGGTCATGTCGCGGACGGAGACATGCGCTGGATCCCCGAGAGCAGATCGGCGGGCGGCGACGGCAGGGGCCGGGTCGGCGATGATCTTCTCGATGTTCGTGATGAGGGCGTCCAGCTGATTTCGGTCCTCGTACGATCCGTGGCTGTAGGAGCCGCGCTGGTTTCGCCCCTTGCGGGCGTCAGCAACGATCGGACGAACCGCAGCCTTTACCGTCTCAGTGACCTCCGGAAGGTGGGTAAGGACGTCAGCGACCCAGCGAAGTTGTGCGGCACGGTTGATCGGCCCGTATCTGTCCGGCTCCCACATCTCCAGCGCGGGCAGGACCGTCTCGGCGAAACAGCGCCCGAGGTCGGCCAGGTCCTCGGCGTCAGTACGCCACGTGTAGGGGTCGCCGCCGTATCCAGGTTTGGCCTTGGTGGGGTTGAGCAGGAGGCGCCACTGGTTCTCAGCGGCGCTGGAGGCCCAGTCAGCGGTTTCCTGACAGCCCAATTCCGGATCGAATTCTTCCTTGTCCAGGAAAACAGTTACCCACTGCCGATCGTCTTCTGGCAGGGCGTCGATTCGGTCGGCGAATTCTTTCCGTGCGTCCTCGCGAGACAGTCCAGCGCGCAAGGCACGGCACAGCTGCGTGGTCAGTATCGCCGCATGAAAGCGGTCGAGGTTCGCCGAGGCCAGTTCCCTCAGCAGCGCCGGTTCAACGGTCCAGGGCAAGGCGCCTTGCAGCAGATGGCGAATGATGTGGTTGGCCGGCCCGTTCTCGGTGCGCTCGACGATGGAGCGGTGGCGCTCTGGGTGGTGTTGAAGGACGCCCTTCCACATCGTCTCCCACGCGTCGAACCGGTCCTGGTACTGCTTATATTCCTCTCGGCTATCGAGGTCGGCGTCTTTGCGCCGTTCGGGGCGCGTGGGTAGAAGTTCGAAGGCGGCGTCGAAGACGACATCGGTGAGCCGTTCGTTGCGTAGCACCAGCTGTGGCGGTGTGGGTTGCGTCAGCAGTTCCCGCGTCATCGGTACTGGTGTCGGTGACCTCCGTCGAAGCTCCGCTGCCGATGCCTCGGCGAGTATCGTCGGCCGTCGCGTCGTTCCGAAGTGCGCCAGCTGGATCTCGGTGCACTTCTGCAGCGCCCGGGCTCGTGTGTCTTCGGCGCAGTCCGGATGAGTGAGTGCCGACGCTGCCAGCTCGATGCCGGAACCTGCCCACTGCGGGTCGCCCTCGCCCAAGCCCCGCGCTATGGCCTCCTCCAACAGCCAGGTCGGTGCGGATTCCTGAAACGGCCCGGCCAGCAAGGCCGACAATAGCCGCTCCCCATCACGGCCCTTCGCCGCGGCACGCGCCTGGTCAGCGGCGAAGAAGGCCGCGGCAGACGTTGCCGCCGCCTGAGCGGCTACCGCGGTGACGAACTCGATCGGCAGCCCGGAATCACCCGAACTCACTTGCCCTCCCCTGAGTGTCGAAACACACCCATCCTTGCGCAAGCGCCCCATGCCCCGGGTCAATACGAATCACATGGCCCCGGCTCGATCTGAGAACCGGTTTGGCTTGGGCTGTTCGGCGTAGTGCGCCAGGTTCGGTGGGCTGAGTTCGAGACAGCCGCGGCTTGATCCGGCCTGAAAGTGGGGGAGCGCCTTCATGGCGCGGACAGTCGTCCACGCCGTCGACGGCGTCGAAAGGTAGGACCTTCAAGATGACTGACGGCTGCCAAGGCTCGATCTTCAAACGGTGCGGTTGCCGGATCCCAGGCACCGACAAGAAGCGGGGATCCCAGTGCCCGGCGCTTACTCGGCGCGGCCACGGATCCTGGTATCTGGCAACGGATCTACCAGCGGGCCCGTCGGGTCGGCGGCGCGTACGGCGCGGTGGGTTCCCGACACGGACGGCGGCCCAGAAGGCGCTTGAACAGCTGTGTGCGCTGCCGAAGGGACCGGAATCTGGGGTGCTGGTGCGCGAATGGCTGCGAACCTGGCTGGACGCGCGGGTCACGGTGCGGGCCTCGACGCTGCGTTCCTATGAGGCGATCTGTGTGAACCATCTGATCCCGTACTTGGGTGCGGTCCCGCTGGCGACGCTTACTGTGCGGGACATCGAGGCAATGCTTGCCGCGGTGCGCAGGCACAGCGCGGTCTGGAGCCGGCCGATCACGGACGCCACTGTCCAACGGATCCACGCCACACTACGCACCGCGCTCAACGCCGCCGTACGCGAGCAGGTCGTCGACGTCAACCCCGCCAAGAGCGTGCGCCTTCCCCGCGTTCGCCGCCCCTATGCGGTGGTCTGGACGACAGACCGGATCGCCGAATGGCAGGCGACAGGTGAGCGGCCAGCAGTTGCGGTGTGGACCGCGGCCCAGACCGCGGCGTTTCTGTCGGCCATCGCTCACCACCGGTTGTATGCCGCCTACCACCTGATCGCGCTGCGCGGCCTGCGTCGTGGTGAGACTGCGGGACTTCGATGGTGCGATCTCGATCTGGACACCGGGACGCTGTTCATCACGCACCAGATGCAACAGGTCGGCGGCAGGCTCGTGCAGTGCCCGACGAAGACGCCGACTTCACGGCGGGCAGTGGCGTTGGACCGGACCACCGTGATGGTGTTGCGTCGGCACCGTGCGCAGCAGGAAGCCGAAGAGGCGAGATCCGAGATCACCTCCTCCGGCTTCGTATTCACCAACATTCACGGCGACCCGCTCGCCCCGGACCGGCTCACTCGGGTGTTCATCAAACTGGTGGCGGACACAGGACTTCCACCGGTGAGGTTGCATGATCTACGACACGGCGCGGCATCCCTTGCCCTGCAAGCGGGGGCCGACCTTCGGGTGGTGCAGGACCAGCTCGGGCATTCCTCGATCATCACCACCGCCGACACCTACATCAGCGTGTTGCCCGAAGTTGCGCGCAAAGCTGCCGAGGACACCGCCGCACTTATTCTCCGCCACGGGCGCCTCATTCCCGGCACGCGACGGACCCGCCGCGCCGAACGCGGGCATCGTCTGGGAAAGTCCAACAGCAGCCGCAAGACTGCTGATACTCGCCGAACTCGAAGGGCGGTGTGACTTCGGCGGCTTGAGCGACCCACTCAGTCGGCTGTCATCGCCTCGACGGCACGGCTTCAATCGCGAGTCCGGAAGCCGCGACGGCGCGAAGGACTGCGGCGTGCGCATCGTGAAGCGGGATCCGCTCTTGTTCGATGCGCCGGTGCCCCGGCAGCGCCGGGCTCAGCAGATTCTCGTAGACGACCCGCTCAGCATCCGTCAGATGCGCAAGGGCTTTGGGAGCGTCCGCCTTCAGTAGTTTGCCGTTGCGGTCCGTGCTCGTGCCGAACGGCTCGTAGGCTTCGTAGGTGTCCTGGTCCATCAGGATGCTGGTGACCAGGACTCCGTCGTCTCGCCATCCGTTGAGGATCTCGAAGCCGTGGGCGTCGATGTCACCCCAATACAGCAGGTGGCGGGCGCCGGTGAGCCAGTCGAAGGCGGCCGCGGTCTTGCCCCCGAAACCGTCGCCCTCCACGGCGATGCCGCCGGGCAGCGGTGGAAAGTGGATCGCGGTGTCCTTGTTCTCGGAGATGATCACGATGTGCGGTTCGTAGGGCGGTGTGAAGGCGTCGCCGACGGTCGCACTGTCGTGGATGCGGGCGCCGGACGCGCGGTAGTCGGGGTCCAGGTAGGTGAAGTGGATGCGTGAGGGGTGTGCCGGCAGCAGGCCGAGGGTTCACTTCCCAGTGACGTTCAGGATCTGGGGTTGGTGGGCGTCGATCCATTTGGCGTGAACACCGGGGATAGGGACCTGCCGCGGTGTGTAACCGGAAGCATCATTGCGGATGAACCAGGCAGCGATGTCCAGCAGCAGGTCGAAGTCGACGTCCGTGTAGCGCGGGTGTTCAGGTGGTGCTCACCGGGGTTCGGATGCCGCGGATGAACGCGGTCATGGAGCGCTGGGTAGGCACCTGTCGGGGTGAGCTGCTGGGCCGGATGCTGATCTGGAACCAGGCTCAACTGCTGCGTGCGCTGCGCGAATTCGAGACCCACCACAACCTGCATCGGCCGCACCGGTCGCTGGGCCAGAGCGCACCACTGGAGCCTGCGCCCGAACCGATTACCAGCAGCGCCGAAATCGTCGAATTGAACATGCGAAGACGTGACCGACTCGGCAGCATACTGCACGAGTACGAGCGTGCAGCCTGACCTGCGTGGAAGTCATACCCGGCACCCACACTGTCCATATCCGTCCACCTGGCGATGTCATCACGTGTCAGGCAAGGCCAATCCGGTTCAGAACGTACCCTGGACCATCGTGGGCCCCTGGGATGGCGGGCCCAGCACTCGGCCACAAGCCCTGCGGGTGTCGCCGATGGCGTCGGTGGCGTGGTCGTAGAGATTCGATCTGCGGCTTGGTGGGATAAGAGCCCACGACCGTTATTAGGAAATCCCTAATAACTCTCCAATTTCTTGGTGAGCTCAGCCAGGCCGACTTCGATCTCGGCCACGACTGCCGTCGTCTCGTATCCCAGGGCATGGTTGATGCGGATCATGTGAGTGTTGTTGTAGGCCGTATGGGTGATGATGTCCGCAACCGCAGAGTTGTCGGCGGTCAGCCAGCGCATCATGGCGCCTTTGATGGCTAGGCCCAGGCCGTGTCCCCGGAAGTTGGCTGCGACGGCGGTGTCTTGCTGGAAGCCCCGGCTTGGCTGGTTGGACAACAGTTCGAGCTCGGTGATGCCCGCTACCCGGCCGCTGGCTTCATGCACGGCCACGACTACGCGGTTCTCGACGTTCCGAGCGTGCAAGTCGGCTTCGTGGGTGCGGACCCGCTCGGCCGTCCAGTTTTCGAACTCCAGACTCGAATCCCCATTGGGCGCGTCGAGAATAGCGGTGCGAGCGCTGGCGTACTCCTCCAGCAGTATTCCAGGGGCTGCGCCGGCCCACTGTTCGAGCCGGAACCCATCGGGAACGGGGCACCGCCATAGGGCGGGATCCACTCTGGAGAGCGTCAACACCTGACGGACGTAGGCATGCGTGCGGACGAAGCCCATTTCCCGTGCCCACGACTCGCCTGAGGCATCGGCTTTGACGCCGTTCGCCATGACGACGGTACGGCCGTCGGCTCCCAGATCTGGAAGCATCGCCCTCAGCAATTCTGTACCAATGCCCTGGCGTCGCCGGTCTGGCGTGACTATGACTCTCACTATCGTCAGATGGCGATTCTCGTGCGCCGGAAATTTCGCGGTGGCGGTGGCGACGATGTGGCCCTCTTCTCGAGCCGCCCAGCGCTTGATCGGTCCCAGCGCCGTCGCGGGTTCGCGGATTTGCTTGGCGCATTCCTCAAGCGTCAACATCGGCTGTTCGGGATGATCCAGTGCCATGACTGCGATCAGCACTTTGTAGAAGTCCTCGAAGTCGGAGTCGGAGGCGGATGACGGATCGAAGGGACTGATCTCGATCGGCACTGGTGACTGCCTTTCTCGGGGATGTGTTGAGCGATGCCAAGGCGACTACCGCCATCATGATCAGGGCGAAACCGAACAAACCCATCAGGATCATGATGAAGAGATGGAAGGCTACGGCTATGACTGTGGCATAGCGTCGATAGATCGCGACGCAGAACATGGAAGAGCCGATGCCTACTTCGATGATCAGTACCGACCAGGTGAGCACTGAACCCAGCCAATCGTGATTCAGCAACCGGGAGACCGCGATGCGAATGGGATCCGGGGCGCCGAACTGGGGGTCCTGCATAATGATACGTAATACCTGTCCATGGCGCCACGCGGGATTCCTAGCCTTCGAGTACGCGGTGTCCAAGTAAATGATCGCGACCTGTATTCGCAGTACAAGGTGTGCAGCATAGGCACTGCCGCGCCAGGCTGGCGCGAGCGGGGCATCGGTGCAGGCCCAGTGGGTCAGACGGGTATCCCCCAGACATTGGGGAATGAGGAGGCCGCTGACAATTACAGCGATTGCGGCGCCGCCGTCCGCAATCGTCACACTGGCGAAGATGCTGAAGGCGATGTACCAGTGAGGGATGCATAGCCAACGGGGTTTCACTCCGATGAGAACTGTGGTTAGGACCGTCACGGCGATCCAACGAGCCAAAGGATTCGAGCTCTGATCTCCGCCGGTGACGCACCAAAGGGAGAGCCCGTCCACCCCGCCGCACCGTCCGGCTCCTCCGGAGGGGGGCACGGCGAAGATCAGGTCGTGATCGGGCGTGAACAAGATGATGCTGAGCTGTGCCAGAGCGAAGAGCGAGCGGACGCAAAAATTGTGCTGCGCGGATCGAATGAAGCAGCCGATTCGAGGAGCCGCTTCATGCTGGGCATGCCAGATTGAGAACAGCGACCTTCGTGTCCTGTCTCGCGCTCGAACGTACCTGCGGCGCTGTCAGGACGAATGCGATTCGTCCGCACAGGGAAGCAGGATGTGCTTGGTTGACCAGCGAAAGCGGTGTGGCCGCTGACAGGCAGCGGGGTGTGACCGGGCCGTCGCATGGACGCCACGACGCGGCGGGAATAAGTCCTACGACGTACTGAGCTTCGCGTGAGCGAGCCTGAGAAGCACCTGTCAACCCCCAAAGGGTTTGCGACGACATCTGTCGAGGGATCAAAGGTGAGGATTCCATCATGCCTGAATTGAGCCTGAAGGCGGAAAGGGCGGGGAAGTCGGCGTTATTGTCGAAGAACGTCCATCCCTGTGGCCAAACTGCTCGATAGGCCAGGCGTGCTCCTCTCGCCCATGCGGGCTCTGATCGTGCGAACAGCTGAAACCCGAGAGTAGATGTCAGGAGGGTCAAGAGTATCGCCATCGTCATGATGAAACCGAACGAGCTGGCGGGCTCAGAAGGCTCGCCAGTCGCCGGTGTCGCCGCCATATCCGGAATCAGTCCGGGCCGTTCGTGTCGGCGTGGGGGCCGGCCGGGCTACTGCTGCTTGGCAGCTCGGCCGGCCCCCGCCACACCGACCACGGCCAACGCGACAATCGTGCCGATCACCGCAAAAATGAACCTGCGTATCAAGATCCTGATCTCCTTACGTATCAGGGTTCGGTTACCATGGGTGCCCACCTCGGTGAGCCTCAGTGAGCTTGAGGGTCGGCGCTACTCCACGGCTACTGAAGAGCTACCAGCCTTGCTCACCTGACGTATTGCAACAAACGCCCCACTGGGCGCACGAAGGGGATCGATCAGCTGTGACGGGGGACGAACGTGACCTGGGGCACTACGACTTGCGCTCGCACGGGCCAGTGGCCTTTGAGATACAGATGCTCGGTCCACTGCTGGTCGAACTGGACAGCCGGACTCTCGCTATCGGAGGAGGCCGGTCCGCCAAGGCGTTGGCCCTGCTGAGCATCAACGCGAACAAGGTCGTTTCGGCGGAGCAGGTCGTCGACGTACTCTGGGAGGTGCCCCCCGAGTCGGCGCGCCAGCAGGTGCACAACGTCATTGCGGGTCTTCGCAGGGCTTTGCGGCCGACGGCCGGTGCGGCAGAGGTACTGACGGTCGATGTCGGCTATAAACTCAGCGTGCCCAACTACGCCGTGGACATTCAGCGGTTCGAGGCGTGGCTACGGGCAGCTGACATCGCTGTCGCGTCGGGGGAGTTGAACGAAGCTCGTCGGCACCTCACCCAAGCCCTTGGGCTCTGGCGAGGGCCGGCGTTGAGCGGCCTCGACTCTCCGAGGCTCTTGAGCACGGCCACTCTGTTGGCTGAGAAGCGGACTAGCGCGGTCGAACAGCTGTCCGAGATCAGCATCGAACTGGACGAAGCTGCCTCGGTGGTAGGGATCCTGAGCGAGATGATGGCCGAGTTTCCGCTCCGTGAGTCGCTTCGCGCCGTCCTCATGCGAGCTTTGTACCGAAGCGGAAGGCAAGCAGACGCGCTCGCTGTCTACGAAGATGGACGACGCCGGTTGGCGGATGAGCTCGGATTGGACCCCGGGCCTCAGCTACGCGAGGCGCATCAGCAGATCCTGGCGAGTGGCGGCCCGGAAGTCTTGTTGGCCGGCGTCACACTAGTACCTCAGAGAGCCGAGGTCGCCAAAGGGGTGAAGCCGCCACGACCTAACTTCCTTCCGCGGGACCTTTCGGAGTTCACCGGACGTGAAGCGGAGATCCGTCGCCTCCTTGCTGATGCGGCCAACGCGGATACCTCGGCGCTCGTGATATCCGCGATAGACGGAATGGGCGGTGTCGGCAAGACGACGCTGGCCGTCCACCTAGCGCATCGGCTGGTCGATCAGTATCCGGACGGCCAGTACTTCGTCGATCTGCAAGGGTTCACAGTCGGGGTCGAACCACTGTCACCGATGCGGGCTCTCAACGTCCTTCTTCGGAGCAGCGGCGTGCCTCCCGAGGTGATCCCTCAGGACCTTGCTGCGCGAAGCGCTGTATGGCGTAGCACCCTGACAGGGCGACGAGTGCTTGTCCTGCTGGATAACGCCGCGGATGTGGCGCAAGTACGTCCCCTGCTTCCCGCGGAGCCCGGAACCCTTGTACTTATAGCGAGTCGTCGTCGTATGACGGCGCTTGAGGGGGCGGTACCGCTGCCGCTCGACGTGATGCCTGAGGACGACGCCTATAAGCTGTTCAGCCACATTGCCGGGGCGGACCGCATAGCCGCTGAACCGGAAGAGGCCAAGGCCGTTTTAACACTGTGTGGGAGGCTGCCGCTAGCTATCCAGATCGCAGCTGCTCGCCTGCGTGATCGCCCAAGCTGGTCCGTGGGAGACCTCGTCAGCCAGTTGCGGCGACGGGGTGGCAGGGCGCGGACCCTGATCTCCGGCGATCGAAACGTGATGACCGTCATCGGCTGGTCGTATCAGCATCTTGCGGTGTCACAGAAACTCCTCTTCCGTCGGCTGAGCGCACATCCGGGCCACGACTTCGACGCGCACTCCGCGGCGGCGCTCTCGGGGTTGTCCTTGGAACAAGTCGAGGACGGCTTGGAGGACCTGCTTGACATCAACCTCCTGCAGCAGCCGCGTACCGGGCGCTACAGTTTCCACGACTTGGTCCGGGATTGCGCCCAGGACCTGCATGCTCGTGATGACGATGAAGAGGTGCGCCAAGCCACACTTCGCCGCCTATTCGACTACTACCTTATATCAACCGTTCGTTGGTGTCGGGCCATGGGGGTGGAGAATCGCTACGTTGAGTTCAAGGCCCACCAGGAACCGAACCATCTCAAAGAGGTCCAGAGCTACGAAGCGGCCCTTTCGCTGTTCGAGGACGAGTATCGCAATATTGCAGCCGCTGCGAGAAACGCCGCTGCTGGTGGATTCGACTCACACGCCTGGCAACTCGTCTGCGCGATGCTGCCCTTTTTCGGTCGACTCAACCAATGGAGCGAGGCGGAAGACCTTTACAGTATGGCCCTGGTATCCGTACGGCGCTTGGGCCTGGACTACGGAGAATCGGCCTGTCTCATGGGTCTAGCAGCTGTGCGACGAGCCCGGGGTGCGGTTTCCGAAGCGCACGAACTCATCTCCCACGCGATCGAGATCAGCCGGGCGAGAGGAGATTTGCTGGCCGAAGCGTGCCAACTCACCAACCTCGGCGGCATATTCCTGGATGAGAACAGTTTCAACGAAAGCCGGGAATGCTTCCTCGCCGCGTTGGACCTTGCGGTCCGGCTCGGCGATTCCGACCTTCAGGCAACGCTTAATAATAGCCTGGGCGTGACCTGCCGTGAGCTTGGTCGGTTGGCAGAGGCTCTTGACCATTTCAGCCGGTCGTTTGAGCCTGGCATCGCAAGCGGTGAGCTTCGCACGCGGGTGTACGCGCTCTGCAATATCGGCGAGGTGCTCAATCTCCAAGGGCGGACAAGCGATGCCCGCAGGCGCTACGAAGAGGCGCTGGAACTTAGCGGCGTTAACAGATCTCCGCGAAGCAGAGCGTTGGCCTTGGCCGGACTCTGCGCTGTCCATCGGGCGTCGAACGACTTTTCCCGAGCGCTAGAGGCCGGTCGTGAGGCTGTCGACTTGGCTCGCTCTGTCGACTGGTTCCAGATTGAGGGGGACGCACTCAACGCAATCGGCGACACCCATATCAGCCTCGGCGACCTGACGTCGGCTGAACGATCATACGCCCAGGTCGAATCTATAGGCGTGGGCTATTCGTCGGAACGGTACATTGCGCGAGCCCATGAAGGCATGGCGCATGTGGCACTTGCCCGGTTCAATACTGCCAAGGCCAAGGACCACTGGCGTAAAGCATTGGCCGTTCACCCCGGTGGAGTGATCGATGCCGCGGCCGCCAGGCGCCACCTGGAAGCGGATGATCCAAGTAGCGTGCAGTGCTGGCGGTGCAGGCGTGACCAGGGCGGCGAGGCGGAGCAGCAGAACCCTTAGAGCGTGACGTTGTCGGGAATCTTCGGATTCCGTCGGTGCGGTAGCGTTGTGGGGGCCGAGAATGTCGTCCGTGCAGGTGAGGAAGGGTCTTGTCCGTCGGCTCGTAGTGGCCGCGTTGGGCGGTTTTCGGCGCGTCGTCGACCTGGGTCGGCGATAATGGCTGGTTGTGCTGGTCCGGTTCGCCTATCTGGCGGTGTCGAATACATTCGCTGCGTTGCGGCTGCTTCCGATGGGCGGTCGGGAGAAGGACGCGGAGATCTTGGCGTTGCGCCATCAGCTACGGATCTTGCAGCGTCGACTGGGCGGTCAATGGGTTCGCTTCGAGCCTGCTGATCGGGCGTTGCTGGATGCGTTGCCTGGGATGTTTTCCGCGTAACGCGCTGCGCCGGCTTCAGCTGGTCATGAGCCCGGACACGGTCCTGCGCTGGGCGTGGATCGGCGGTGTCGCGGTCGATGACGGCCCGGCCGACGGCTTCGAGCATGCACTGCTGGTGCGGCGCTGCCTCACCGACCCGGCCGATGTCACCTACCTACTGGCACACGCCCCGGTCGGAACGCCCCTGCGCGAGTTGATCCGGATCGATGCCGCACGCTGGAGCGTGCAGAATGACAACCGGCTGGGCAAGAATGGGATCGGCCTGGACCACTACGAGGTCCGCAAATGGGCCCCGTGGCACCGCCACATCACCTCCTGCATGTTCGCCGCCGCGTTCCTGGCGATCACACGACCAGCTGAACTGGGAAAAGCCGAGGCGGACACGGGCACGGACCACGACTGATCCCGCTGTCCGCCAACCTGACCTGCGTCCAGATAACTGGACCGAGCCATTCGACAACGTCGAAGCCCGCTCACCCGATCGGGGTTTCCGCCGCTAGCGCGGCCGACAGCGTCCGAATGTGGGCAGCTGTGATGCACGCGCGAGTACAGCGAAGCGCCGATACAGGCGACGAAATAACAGGACCCAAAGGGCCTTTCGCTCAGTCCGCATGTAGCGGGCTGCCTCGCGCGACAGATGCGTTGACCGCTACTCATCACCGGAGACGCGGGTAAGGGAGTGAGTCCATGACGGCCCCGCCGCTCCTCGGTATCGCGGCGGGGCCGGCCTGTCGGGCCTACCGGTATATGAAGGAGCGCTGACGATGGGCTGTTCGGCGTAATGGTGCGCTGGGGGTGGGGTGAGTCGGCCATCGTCAGCGATAGGTTCGCTGCCTGGTGGGGGATCGGCTTTTCGGCGCGGGGAACGGTGACCGCGCCTTCGTCGATTCCGAAGGGATGCTGTGCGAATGCCATAGATATCTCAAGGTTCTGTATCCAAGCGTTGTGGCTGCCGGATGCCGGGGACGTCGTCGAAATGGGGGTCGAAGTGTCCGCGGCTTGGTGAGCATGGGCACGGGTCGTGGTTCCTGGCGGTGGAGCTACCGGGCGGGGCTGTGGGTCGTCGTCGGGTGCGCCGGGGCGGATTCGCCTCGCGGGCCGCGGCGTTGGCGGCTTTGGAAGATCTACGTGGGCCGGCGTCGACAGCTTCCGGCGGGTTGCTGGTGCGGGACTGGTTGAAGACGTGGCTTGATACCCGGGTCACGGTGAGAGCTTCGACGCTGCGCAGCTATCAGGCGATCTGCGCCAACCACCTGGTCCCATATCTTGGGGCAGTGCCGCTGGCGACACTGGGCACCCGGCAGGTGGAGGCGATGCTGGCCGGTGTCCGTCGGCACAGCGCGGTGTGGGGCCGTCCGGTCACGGACGCCACAGTCCAGCGGATCCACGCGACGCTGCGGACGGCGTTGAACGCCGCCGTGCGGGAGCAGCTGATCGAGACGAACCCCGCGAAGGCGGTGCGGCTGCCACGGGTGCGTCGTCCGTTGGCAGTGGTGTGGACGCCGGACCGGATCGCGGAGTGGCAGGTGACGGGGGAGCGGCCGACAGTGGCGGTGTGGACGGCCGGGCAGACTGCGGTGTTCCTGGCGGGGATTCGCGAGCACCGGTTGTATGCGGCATTTCATCTGATTGCGCTGCGTGGTTTGCGTCGTGGTGAGGCTGCGGGGCTGCGCTGGTGTGATCTGGATCTTGATTCGGCGACGATGTTCGTGACACACCAGGTGCAGATGGTCGGCGGCTGGGTGGTGCAGTGTCAGCCCAAGACACCGACTTCGCGGCGGGTGGTAGCTCTGGATCGCACCACCGTGGCGGTGCTACGCCGGCACCGGATCCGGCAGCACACCGAGCACGAGCGGTCGGGCATCGCCCCCTCGGGGTTCGTGTTCACCACCACCGCCGGAACACCGTTGACCGGAGACCGGCTGATGCGGGTGTTCCTGAAGCTGCTGGATGCCTCCGGACTGCCGCCGGTGCGGCTTCATGACCTCCGGCACGGTGCGGCGTCGTTGGCGTTGCAGGCCGGGGCGGATTTGAAGGTGGTGCAGGACCAGCTGGGGCATTCCTCGATCGTCACCACCGCCGACATCTATGTCAGTGTGCTGCCGGAGGTGGCGCGCAAGGCTGCCGAGCACACGGCCGCGCTGGTACTCAAGGCCGGTCGTCTGGTGCCCGGAACCCGGCGGATCCGCCGGGTCGACAAGCCGGACCATTCCCGTGCCCACCGTGGCACCGTGAACCGGGGCCGTAGAGCGCGCGGGAACCAAGCTCCCACAGCCGTCCAACAGGGCCGGTCTGTCGAACATCGCGACGACGGCCCGGAGCCCATGACGTCGGCAGTGTGACAGGCGCCTGACATCGAGCATTTGTCAGATTCTTAGAATGTGAGACGGTTGATCTCGGGTGGTGCGCTGGCGCACCTCGGCCCCACCCGGGACCCACCGGCCATCAGGGGAGTCGTGCGATTAGTGCGAAACGCCCAGGTCGGGCCGGGCGATTCGGTGGGGGAGCGGGACTCGACGCCCGCGGATTAAGAGTCCGCAGCCCCGCCATTCGAGCTACAAGGCTTGATCCGCTACGGGCCTGATGTGTGAAATTCCGCATCACGGTGAGGGCGGGATTCGTGGCCGGCTTCCGGCGGCAGCGCCGATTCGGCCGATCGGGGTAGCGGCGAAGAAGTGTATGTCTGCGCAGGTCAGCGCCGGTGTTTCCAGATCCATCCTGGACCAGGGCCTGGACCACTCTGGACCAACTCCCTGGACCACCCTGGACCATCGATTTCCGATGGAGTTCTTCTGGCTGGACTCACCGCGTCGATGGTCCAGGGTTGGTCCAGGGAACGTTCCGGAACGTGTCGTCACCGGCTGACACGGACTGACATCAAGATCCTGTTTCTTGCGGCGCTGCCGCCCCTTCGTTCACGTCTGTCACTTGGTCACCGGCGTGGACTTGATCTATTCGCGGTTCGGAGCGTGGATCTATCCCGACCGCACGTCATCCATCGGATTCACCGGACGGCGCATTCGAGCCGTCCGGTGCTGTGTTCACCCCTAACGAAGGAGATCGTTTTGGCCAAGAGTCCTGTATTCAAGAAGTGCGGCTGCCGCGGCCCGGTGCTGGATGCCGCCGGGCGGCCGAAGCTGGATGCCGTGGGAAGGCCGGTGCTGCGGCGGCTCGGATCGGGCTGCCCGCAGCTGCGTACCGGCTCGCGGTGGAACCCCAAGCATGGCAGCTGGCACTTCCAGATCGAGGTGATGATGGGTGTCGGACAGCCCCGGCAGCATCTCACCCAAGGCGGGATTGCTTCCTCTGGTGAGGCCGAGCAGGCCGTCGATGCGATACGCGCGTTGGTGGCGGTGCCTGACGAGTTGGAGGACGCCCCGGAGGCGGCGGCGAATCTACGGCTGGAGATCGTGGGGCGGATCCGGAAGTCGTTGAAGGACAAGGCGCCGCTGCCGGAGTTGGAGGAGATACGAAAGGCCGCCAAGCTGGGTCAGCCAGTGCTGCACAAGCTGACGGTGGGGGAGTGGCTGACCGAGTGGATCGGGGCCAAGGGCCGGATCAGCAAGAACACGGTGCGGGGCTATCAGATCCACATCGAGAAGTACCTGATCCCGCATCTCGGGCGGATCCCGCTGGACCGGCTTCGCGTGGCGCACGTACACGCGATGATCGCCGTGATCGCCGACGACGCGGAGACCATCCCGGTGGAGAACGCCGCTCGCCGCGACATGGAGACCGCGGTAAAGGTCGCCCGTAGAAGTGGCGACCGTGAGACCGCGAGGGAGCTGCGTGAAAAGTTAGCGAGCATGCCTCCGTACCGGAAACCGGCGAACGCCGCCACCCGGCAGCGGATCCGCGCCACCCTGCGCACCGCGCTGACCGCTGCGTGCGCGCAGCAGCTGATCACGGTGAATGTGGCGGCGCTGGCGGAGCTGGAGTCCGGGAAGCGGCCGAAGGCTCTGGTGTGGACGCCGGAGCGGGTGGAGCGGTGGCGCCGGACTGGAGAGGTGCCGTCGCCGGTGATGGTGTGGACGGCGGAGCAGACCGGGGCGTTCCTGCAGCGGGCCGCCGGACACGAGTGCTTCGCGCTGTTCCATCTGATCGCCTTCACTGGGCTGCGGCGCGGCGAGGCGGTTGGGCTGCGGTGGGTGGACGTGGATCTGGGCGCGAACACGCTCCACGTCACCCGGCAGATCGTTCAGATCGACTGGGAAACCTTCATCACCCCGCCGAAGTCCGAGGCTGGCGAGCGCGACGTCGCCGTGGACGACCGCACCGTGGCGATACTCAGGACGCACAGGAAGGAGCAAGCCAAGGCGCGGCTCGCCGCCGGCGAGGACTGGGTCGATTCGGGGCTGGTGTTCACCGGACCGGATGGCGCCGAGCTGCACCCAGGTTGGGTCAGTGCCCAGTTCCGGCTGCTGCTCCGGGAGGCCGGCCTGCCGCCGGTGCGGCTTCACGATCTCCGCCACGGCGCGGCGACCCTGGCGCTGGCCGCCGGGATCGACATCAAGGTCGTTCAGGAGATGCTCGGGCACTCATCCTCGACGATCACCCGGGACACCTACACCTCGGTGTTCGACGAGTTGAAGCATGCGGCCGCTGGTGCCATCGCGAACGCCATCACGGCGGCGACACCACCGGCAGCATGAGAGTCGAAGCCCGGACGCCAGGGCTAAGCGGGGCCACGGAGACTACTCTCTGTGGCCCCGCTTTTCTCGGCTCAGAACAGCCATTGCGCCAACCGAGAGGTGAGCATGGTCGGCGCGAGGGCGGCGAAGCCCTCCGGGCGAGATTGTCGACGATCGACTCTTTCCGCAGGTGAAGGCGGGTGTTTCGAGTCGTTCCCTGGACCATCCCTGGTCCACGCCGAGGAGTCTCCCTGGACCATCCCTGGACCATCGACCTCGATCAGGTCCTTGTGACCCACTTACAGGACGCAACTGGAACGCACCCTGGACCAATCCTGGACCATCCAGGCGACAGGCCGTCAGAATGTAGAGACCAATGGGGTTAGGCTTCAATGAAGCACCAGGTCAACGGCATAGTTGGCCCGACTCGATCTGTGCCCCCGGCAGGATTCGAACCTGCGACCATCGGATTAGAAGTCCGGTGCTCTATCCACTGAGCTACGAGGGCCTGGCGGCGACGCGGGCTCATCTTAGCGGGTCGGAGGGGGCTTCCCTGCCGAGGTTTCGGGGTGGATGGGTGTGGCCCCGCCGGGAGGGCGGGGCCGGGGTGTTCGGGGTGGTTAGGAGTTGGTGGTGAAGATGGCGTGGAGGTCGCGGCGGGCGGTGGTGAGGATGCTGCGGGCCTGGTCGCGGTGGGTTGGGTTGGTGGTGCTCATGGCTGCCAGGTAGGCGTGGGTGAGTTTGTGGAGGGCGCGGTGGGCGCCGGCGAGGGACTCGGTGATGGCGCGGGAATCGGCCTGGGAGTCGGGGTGGGTGGGTCGGGCGGGGTGGTGCGAGTGGCCGGGGTGGTTGGTCCGGTTGCGGTGGCGGTCGGGGCGGTGGTCTTCGCGCGGGGTGTCGGCCGGGTGGCGGAGGTCGTTGCGGCGGTCGTTGCGTGCGCGGCGGGTGTCGCGGCTGCGGTCGTCGACGCGGGGGTCGGCTTCGGCGCGGCGCATGGCGCGGAGGGCTTCGCGGCGGCGGGCGTGGTGTTCGCGGGCGTCGCAGTGGTCGCCGTGGGTGTTGCGGTCGGCGAGGGCATTGCGGTCGGCGAGTTCACGCAGGCCACGCGGCGGGCGCGGGGTGGATTCGGGGCGGCGGCGCTTGCCGCGGCGGTCGGAGTCGCGAGTGTCGGAGTCGATGTCGCGTGGGGCGTAGCCGTAGCCGCGGCGGCCGGAGTCGCGGGGGTCGAGGTCGACGTTGCGAGGGCCGTAGCCGTAGCTGCGGCGGCCGGAGTCGCGGGAGTCGAAGTCGATGTCGCGCGGGGCGTAGCTGAAGTTGCGCCGACCGGAGTCGCGAGGGCCGTAGCCGTAGCTGCGGCGGTCCGAGTCGCGGGGGTCGAAGTCGACGTCGCGAGGGGCGTAGCGGAAGTTGCGCTGGCCGGAGTCGCGCGGGTTGAGGTCGACGTCGCGACGGGCGTAGCCGAAGTTGCGGCGGCCGGAGTCGCGGGGACCGAAGTCGACCTCGCGTCGGTCGTAGCCGCGGCGGCTGGAGGCGCGTTCGGTGCGAGGGGCGGGGCCTTCGCGGTAGGCGATGTCGCGGCGGGGGCTGGTGCTGCGATTGCGGGCGGGGCGGTGTTCGGCGCGGGGGCCGAGGCCGTTGCGTTCGTCGTAGCTGGGGGTGCCGGCGTAGGGGGAGTTGTCGCGTTGCTGGTCAGGGCTGCGGCGTTGGGTGCGGCGGTCGGCGTGTTCGTTGAGGGTGCGCTCGTCGCGGGGGTTGTGGATGCTGCGGCCTCGTCTGCGCGGGGCGGAGGTGGGGGGTGCCCACTCGGCGGAGTGGTGGGGTGTGGGGTGGTTGTGGTTGGGGGTGTTCATGAGGAGTCCTTCTTTCGATGAAGTCGGTGAAGATCGTCTCCGATCTCTCGGTAAGTCTTCGACAGTCTTCCGTTGCGCTGTCGATAGGTCAACGATATATCGATAGTGGGCGGAGCGCAAGTTTGGTATCGGGGTGGCGTCGTTGTCGAGCGGTGAGCGCTATATCGCTAGCTCGTCTATCGACCACTCTGGTGGTGCCAACCGTGCTGCGTATACGCCAGGAGCCGTAGGGGTCGACCTCCGCCTCGCTGGCGAAGGTTGACCCCTACGGCTCCTGGCTCGAATGGCTCTCGGCCGGCGTTCTAGGGCGTTCTACGGCGTCAACACCAGGGTGTCCTTCGTCGCTCCCTGGACAGCGGTCCTCGAATACGCCCACGGCAGCGTCCGGAACGACTGCCACAACGGCAGCTGATCGAGGTAGTGCGCATCGTCGACGTGTCCCGAGGCGCCCGTCAGGTTGACCCACGTCGATGCGTCCAGGTCCGACAAGTCGACCAGCATCCGCATCGACGGCACCTCGTCGACTGCGAAGCCCTTCGTGATGTCGAACCCGGTTGCGTTGACGACTGCCGCGCCGCCGGAGACTGCGATCGGGTCGCCGTTGACCAGCCACTTGACGAAGAAGGGGCCGCCGGTCCCCAGTGTCTGGTTCGTCGGTGTCAGCTTGTGCAGTGCGCCCCACTCCCACAGCTGCACATTCGAACCCTGTTTCGAGGTCAGTTCGCTCGACGCCTCGTCCATCGCCTTGGCCAGCATCGCGTCCCGGTTGCCGTTCCACCAGAAGCTGGTGGCGTTCGGCAGGAAGGTTGTCGCGGCTGCGAACCACTGGTCGCCGCCGTCCACCTCCACCGAGGATGGCAGCTTCGCCGAGAAGGCGTCCTTGCAGATGAACTTCCAGACCTCGTAGAAGTACGCTGCGGCGGCCGACTTGTCAGAGGTCGTGTAATCCCATCCGTCGAACAGGGCTTGCGCCGCCTTGGTCTGCGATGACGCTGCTGACGTCAGGGAAGCCGGCAGGTGTGTCAGGTACGGCACCAGTACCGACGCGAACTCGTTCCGTGTGTCCGCCTGGATCGCTCGCATGCCGTTGGCGTCGATCTTCTTCCCGTCGGCGGTCGCGGCCTTCAGCCGCTGCGTTATCTCGTTCGCCCGGTAGCCGTAGTCGAAGTCCTTCGACAGGAGATACGGGTACTGCGATCCGATGATCGGGTTGTTCGCCGTGGCGATGAAGCCCTCCGGCGGATTCAGGACGTGCGGCAGTTCGTCGAAGGGGATGTAGCCGCTCCACTCGTACTGGTCCGTCCAGCCCGGCACCGGCCAGCGGCCGTCGCCGGCCTTGCGGATCGGGATCTGGCCCGGCGTCTGGTAGCCGATGTTGCCGGAGGTGTCGGCGTAGACCATGTTCTGCGACGGCACCGCGAAATCCTTTGCCGCGCTGCGGAACGATGCCCAGTCGGTCGCGCGGTCCACCTCGAACAGGGCGTCGGCGGTGTGCCCGGGGTGCAGCGCCGTCCAGCGTAGCGCGACCGCGTAGCCGTTGCCGGCGCTGCGCAGGTCCTTGTCGACGTCGGAGACCAGCGGGCCCTGATTCGTCGCGCGGACCGTCAGCGTGATCGGCTTGCCCCCGGCCACCTTGATGGTCTCCTGGTGCGTCGCCAGCGGGAGCTGCTGGCCGTTGTACTCGTAGCTGTCGCCGCTGACCTTCTCCAGCACCAGATCGGTGACGTCCTCGGTGCCGTTGGTGAAGCCCCAGGCGACGGTGGACGTGTGCCCGATCAGCACGCCCGGGGTGCCGGGCATCGTGAAGCCCGCGACGTCGAACGGGCAGTCGGCGTTCACCGTCGTGCAGTGCAGCCCCATCTGGTACCAGATCGAGGGCAGCTGCGGGGCCAGGTGCGGGTCGTTCGCCAGCAGCGGTTTGCCGGTGGTGGTCAGCGCGCCGGAGACCACCCAGGAGTTCGAGCCGACGCCGTCGACGTGCGGCTGCAACGTGTCCGGCAGCGCGGAGACGGTGTGCGACAGGCTCGCCAGCGCGGTCGCGGCGCCGGCCGGGAGGGCCGAGCCCGCGGTGGCCGTGGCGACGTCGGTCGTGGTCGCGTCCTGGTCGAAGGCGCCGCCGGTGACAGTGCCCTGCTGCACGATCGTCGGGTGGTCCGCCGGATAGGCCGGGAAGAGTTGGTCCACCTGGTCCTTCGTCAGCTTCTGCGAGGCCAGCGCGCGGTCGATCTCCGACTGCATGTTGTTGCGCAGGTCCCAGGCCAGGGCCTTGAGCCAGGCCACTGAGTCGACGGGCGTCCACTCGTAAGGGGAGTAGTCGGTCTGGAGACCGAGGACCGCGTACTCCACCGAGGCCTTGGATCCCTTGTGGTCCTTCAGATAGGCGTTCACGCCGGCTGAATAAGCAGTCAGATACGCCTTCGAGTCGGGGCTGAGCGAGGCGTACTCCTGCTCGGCGACGGTGCGCCAGCCCATCGTGCGGATGAACTTGTCGGTGTCGACCTGGCCGGAGCCGAACATCTCGGCCAGGCGGCCCGCGGTGATGTGGCGGTAGACGTCCATCTGCCAGAAGCGGTCCTGGGCCTGGACGTAGCCCTGCGCGAAGAACAGGTCGTGCGAGGTGGACGCGTAGACCTGGGGGACGCCTTGGGCGTTCCGGTCCACCTCGACCTTGGCCTCCAGCCCGGGGACGCGCAGGGTGCCGCTGGTCTGCGGGTACGAGGCGTGGATCGAGGAGTTCAGCCACCAGGCGCCACCGCCGATCAGGACGACGAGCAGACCGGCCAGGATCGCTGAGGCGATCTTGAGCTTGCGGAAGCGGCGGCGAGGCCGGGGGCGGGGGGAGGGAGTGGGGGAGGGGCCGGGGCGCGGGGGAACCGGAGGGGTGGTCGGCTCGGGGTCCGCATCGACGTCCGGAGCGGCGGTCGCGCTGCCGGGCTCGACGTCCGCGTCCGCGTTGGCGTCCGCGTCGGTGGTCGCATCGCCGGGTTCGACGGCCGCGGCGTCGCGTTCGGCCGGCTGCTCCGGGAACTCGTCGTGGTCGGTCTGCATCGCGGAAGATTAAGGCTACCGATCAGTATTTGGCCATAGGGAGAAGACCACATGATCAGGTGGATCTGGGCTTTTGTGGATAGGCCGGAGGCGGATTTCGAGGAGAGCGCGCGGTTTTGGACCGCCGTCACCGGTACGACTCTGTCCGCGCGGCGTGGGGAGCGCGGTGAGTTCGCGACGTTGCTCCCTGCCGAGAACGCCGGAGATCCGTGCCTGAAGCTGCAAGGCGTGATCAGCGGCGGCGGTGCGCATCTGGACCTGGAATTCGACGACTTCGAGGGGGCCTTGGCACGTGTCGTCGAGCTCGGCGGCGCTGTGGTGGCGCGCGACGAGGTGTGGGCTTATGCGACGTCGCCGAGCGGCTACGGCCTGTGCGTCACCACGTGGAACGGCGGGACCCGCGCGCCCGGGGCCTTCGTCGGCGCGGACGGTGTCCGGAGTCGGCTGGACCAGGTGTGCATCGACATCGCGCCGTCGGTGTTCGACGCCGAGGTGGCGTTCTGGTCCGGGGTGAGCGGGTCGGAGGTGCTGCCGAGCAGCCGGTTCGCCGAGTTCAGCTGGCTGCGGCCGTCGGAGGAATCGCTGGTCAAGGTGCTGTTCCAGCGGATCGGGGAGGAGCGGCCGACGTCGGCGCATCTGGACGTGTGCTGCCAGGACGCGGACGCGACGCGGGCGTGGCACGAGGCGTTGGGGGCGGAGTACGTCGCCGAGGGGGCGAACTGGTTCGTGATGCGCGATCCGGCGGGGTTCGAGTACTGCCTGATCCGGCATGATCCGGAGAGCTGAGCCTGAGCGCTGAAGCCCGAGCGCTGAACCCGCGACCAGGCCCGGAGCAGCGCGAAAGCATCAACCCCGCGGCCTCAGCGCCGGGGCCGCGCTGATCCGGTCGCGCCCCGCCTCCTTGGCGGCATACAACGCCAGGTCGGCGGCGACCACCAGGTCGGTCATCGTCTCGGCCGATTCCGGGAGCGTCGCGACGCCCACGCTGACCGTCACCTGGTGGGCCCAGGTCCGGGAGACGGCGGAGATCTCGGCGCGCAGGGAGTCGGCGCGTACCAGCGCCTGGCGGTGCGAGCAGTTGGGCATCAGGACGGCGAACTCCTCGCCGCCGATCCGGCCGACGATGTCGCCGGCGCGGACCAGCCGGGGGAGCAGGTCGCCGAGCGCCGACAGGGCCTCGTCGCCGGCGGCGTGGCCCCAGGTGTCGTTGACCCGCTTGAAGTGGTCGACGTCGACGGCCAGCAGCGACAGCGGTGTGCGGGTCCGGCGCTGGCGGGCGATCTCGCGCTCGAAAGCTTCGTCGAAGGCGCGGCGGTTGCCCAGTCCGGTCAGCGGGTCGGTGCGGGCCTGCTCGGCGAGGACCTCTTTGAGGCGGTCGGCCTGGGCCCGCACCTGGAGGATCACGACCAGGGTGAGGGCCACCGAGGCGGTGACCTCGACCCAGGCCGCGAACCGGCCGGGGCCGGTGCCCTGGCCGAGGACGACCGTGAGGCAGCCGATGACGATGGCCAGGGTCCAGTACGCGGTGCGGCGCGGCAGCAGGTAGGCCGCGAACAGGACGGGCCAGGTGAGCAGGAGCATGCCGTCGGCGGCGTTGCTGTGGTTCAGCGCCATGGTGGCGGTGATCAGGAGCGCGGAGGCGGCGGGGGTGGCCTGGAGGACCGGATCGGGGGCCGGGCCGGGCAGCAGGATGTAGACGAGGCCCCAGGTGCCGGCCAGGGCGCAGGCGCCCATGAAGCCCCACCAGCTGAGCGAGAAGGCGCCTTGCTGGACGCCGAGGAAGAGGGTGAGGACGACGCCGAGGCCGGCGCCGATCAGCAGGAGCTGGCCGGCGAAGCGGGTGGCGAAGCGGCGGTTCTCCTGCTCGCTGCGCTCCCACAGGACCGTGACCGACGGGTCCGGGGGACGGGGACGGCGGCGCGGCCAGGAGCGGGGGCGGTTCGGGGTGGGGGCGGACGCGCGCGGGCTGCCGGGATCCGTGGAGTTCGGGGCGTTCGGTGAGTCCGGGGAGCCCGGAGAGGTGGCGCTGCGGTCGGTCGGCGGAGCAGAGGCCTCCGCCGGTGCGGGGTCGGCGCCCGCTGACGGAGTGGCGGGCGCCGCGGGCTCGGACGAGTCGTCCTCGTACGGCGAGGAGAACGGTCGGCGGTCGGCGCTCATGAGTCCGGCTCCGTGTTGCGCGGAGCGGTGTTCTGCGGAGGGGTGTCTTTCGGCGAAGAGTCGGTCGGTACTGCTGCGGTCGGCGCTGCGTCCGCCGCATCGGCCGGCTCGGCACCCGCGATCGCGACAGCACCGTTCCGGCCGCCGCCGTCGCGACCTCGGCCCCCGCCCCCGCCCCCATCGTCCCCCACCCGATACACGTCCTCCGGCGCCAACGCCCCCAGAGCCCGCGTCGGCAGCGTCACCCGTCCGGCCCGGATCAGCGCCGACGCCTCGGCCACCGGCATCGGCCGCGCGTACAGGTACCCCTGCCCCAGGTCAGCCCCCATCCGAGCCAGGGCCCTGCGCTGCTCGGCGGTCTCCACGCCCTCGGCCACCACCATCAGCGTCAGCGACTTCGCGATGCCGATGATGCCCTTGACCAGCGCCGTCTGCCGGGGTTCGTCCGGGACGCCGTCGACGAACGCCTTGTCGATCTTCAGCGTGGACACCGGCAGGTCGCGCAGGTAGGACAGCGAGGAGTAGCCGGTGCCGAAGTCGTCCAGCGAGACGCCGACGCCGCGATGGGTCAGGGTCCTGAGATTGGCGAGCGCGATGCCGGCCTTGTCGATCAAGGCGCTCTCGGTGGCCTCCACCATCAGCAGCGCCGGGTCCAGGCCGGCGTCCGCCAGCGCCGTGCCGACCTCCTCCGGGAAGCCGGGGTCGCGCAGCTGGTGGGCCGAGACGTTGACCGAGATCTTGATCGGGGCCAGGCCGCGGGCCAGCCGGATGGTGTTCCAGCGCGCCGCCTGGTCGGTGGCGGTGCGCAGGATCCAGCGGCCCAGCGGCAGGATCTGGCCGGTGGCCTCGGCCAGCGGGATGAAGTCGTCCGGCGGGATCACCGTGCCGTCCGGCTGCGGCCAGCGGACCAGCGCCTCGAAGCCGCCCATGTCGCCGTCGTCGAGCCAGACGATCGGCTGGTAGTAGAGCTCGAAGCTGCTCTCGGACAGCGCCTTGTCCAGGCCGGAGCGGCGGGCGGCGGTGCGGGCCAGCACGGCGCGCAGGCGCGGGTCGTAGCCGCGCCAGGTGTTGGGGCCGTCGCCCTTGGCGGCGTGCAGCGTCATCTCGGCGTCGGCCAGCAGCGAGGCGCCGGTCGCGCCGGTGGTGCAGGTGGCCAGCGCGCCGGAGGTGGTCACGGCGATCGGGCCGACGTGGAACGGCTCGTCCTCGCCGGGCATCCCGGCCGGCAGGGTCGGGGTCTCGTCGGCGGTCCGCACCGCGAGCACCGCGAACTCGTCGCCGCCGGTGCGGGCCAGCACGTCGCCGGGCCGCAGCCGCTGCCGCAGCAGCTCGGCCAGGGCGCGCAGCACCTGGTCGCCGGCGTCGCGGCCGTGGAAGTCGTTGATCTCGCGGAACCGGTCCAGGTCCAGCAGCATCACGCTCACCGACACCGTCGGCGAGGCCAGCTCCACCGCGTCCTCCAGGCCGCGCATGAACGCCAGCCGGTTCGGCAGGTCGGTCAGCGGATCGCGGTAGGCGTGCCGTTGCAGCGTCCGCTCCAGGCCGCGCGCCGTGGTCACGTCGTGCAGCGACAGCACGAAGCCGCCGACCGTGGGCTCGGCGCGCAGGTCCGCGATCGTGGCCTCGACCTCGTGCGGCGGCCCGCCGCCGGCGCTGATCTCCCAGTCCCGGCGTACCGGCGGCTGCGGCGTCGGGTCCGAGGCGCGCACCGCCACGTCGGCGGCGTAGACCGGGCCGATCGCCTCGGCGAGCTGCCGGTCCCGCACCGGGCGGCTGCCGAACAGCTGGGTCGAGGAGGGGGACGCGTACCGCACCCGCAGCTCCGAGTCGACGATCAGGATGGTGTCGGAGGTGTTCTGCACCAGGGCCCGGAAGTAGGCCTCGCTGTCCCGCCGGGTGATCTCCTGCGAGAGCTTGATCCGCTCCAGCGCCGACGACGCCTGCCGGGCCAGGATCTCCAGCGCGCCGCCGAGCACCGCCAGGTCCTCCTCGGCCGCGGCGACGATCAGGGCGCCGGTGGCGCCGTTCAGCGGCACGACGCCGGCGTGCTCGACCGGGCCGAGGTAGGCGGGCAGGGGATGGGGCAGGTCGGCGGTGTGGACGACGTTGGCCGGGTGGAAATGCCGGCCCCGGGTGGTGGCGCCGGTATGGACGAGGTCGTCGTCGGACTCCCGCGCGATGATCGCGATCCGGTCGAGGGCGTCGTGCCAGACGCCGGTCTCGGTGTCGTGGAGGCGGCCGTTCGCGTCGAGGCCGGTGTGCGGGGGCGGCAGGGGCGAGGGGAACCGGCCGTCGGCGCCGCTGTAGCGCGGCGGGACGCGGGATTTGGCATCGCCACCAGTAGCCGCAGCCGCCCCCGCCCCCGCCACCCGCACCGCTCCCGCTGTCGCCACCCGCACCCCGTCCGCCCCGTCGACGACCACCACCACCGCGTGCGCCGCGCCGCGCCCCGCGAACAGCCCCGCCGCCTTGTCCGCCACCACACCCGCCACCTCGGCGCCCCCGGCCGCCACCGACAGCTCCTCGCTGGACGCCAGCAGGATCGACTCCCGGGTCAGCGCCTGGCGGTGCGACCGCACCATCACCGTGACCCGGGCCAGGATCATCAGCGAGATCGCCAGCCCCACCATCGGCCCGGCCCACCCGGTGTCCAGGTGCCCGCGGCCCAGCTCCACGCTGTTGATGATCGGCGTCACGATCGCGGCCAGGATCAGCGGCGCGATCCGGGGCGGCCGGGACCAGGCGGTGGGCAGCGCGGCGCGCGCGGTCTGCCGGACCGGTCTGGTCAGGTCGTGCGCGGACGGCACCAGCGAGGCCGTCGCCCAGCAGACGCCGAACAGCAGCCAGCACAGCCCCAGCAGCACGTTGCCGGCGTGGCCGCCGTACCAGTGCGAGGCGTTCAGCCGCAGCACCGACTCGGAGACGTCGGCCGTGGTCTGGAACAGCGCCCCGGCGGTCAGCAGCCACAGTGCGGCGTTGCGCGAGCCCGGCGAGATCACCAGCCGCAGCAGCATGCCGAGCAGCAGCAGGTCGCCGATCGGGTCGATGACCGAGGCCAGCCGGTAGTCCCAGGTCTCGGCCGGCTCCTCGAAGTACGGCGCGATCAGGTACACCCACGCCGCGTAGGTGGCCGCGAACACCACGATCAGCGCGTCCAGCGTCCCGGCCGAGTCCCGCCCGACCAGCCGGTGCTTCATGACGATCCGCAGCCCGACCAGCGCCAGCGGGTACCCCAGGAACCCGACCCAGTCGGCGACGTCCGGCACCCCGTGCTCGGCGTAGGCGAAGTCCGAGTGGTTCGACGCCACGATCAGCCCGGCCGCCGCCGCCAGTAGGTACCAGGCGTGCGGATAGGGCGGCCGCCGGATCCGGATCCCGACCAGCATGGCCGCGACCGTCCACACCGCCAGCGCGCACCACGCCAGGCCCCGCAGGGCCTGGGAGGAGTAGAAGACGGTCAGCGTCACCACCAGCACGACGGCCAGGACGCCGAGCGCCCGCCGCTCGTGCCCCGGCCACCCCGACGGCGGTGGCGGTGGTCGCATGCTTCAAAGCTTCCACAGGCGCCGCCGTCGCGCCTGTTGAAGGCGGGGCTGGGGTGTCAGGGAATGACTAGCCGCGCGCCTGGTAGACGGTGCCGACGGGCTTCGGCCGCGGATTGGGTCCGAGGTGCACCACGTACCACTGGCCGCGCCAGGAGATCAGCGAGAACAGGCCGAACGACTTGGTCCTGCCGCCCTCGGTGTAGGTCAGCCGCGCCCCGTAGACGCGGTAGTACGACACTTTGTTCTGCTCGCCGCCCGGCGGGATCCACTGCGCCGCCTGGGCCGGCACCGTCACGCCGACCAGCTTGGCGTCCTTCGCCCCGGCGCCCAGCAGGCGGTGCGCGGCGTGCACGTCGAGCGTGTAGAAGCCGATCAGCCGGTTCTTGTAGTCCGACGACGGGTTCGGTATCGACTTGACCTGGAGGTACGCCGCCTCCGGGAAGAAGAACGGCATCGCCTCCTGCGGGTTGTCATCGACGATGCCCTGCCAGAGCGCGTTCACGCCGGCCAGGAACTGCGGGTCGGTGGTCGTCGGCAACACCTTCGTCTGCGGCAGGGTGCCGGGGTCGACGGTGGGCGTGGGGGAAGGCGGCGCGGAAGGGGAGGACGACGCTGCCGAGGGGGAGGACGCCGAGGCCGGAACAGCGGGCGAGGCCGACGACCCTGAGGAGGCCGCCGCTCCTGATGAGCCGCCTGCCGCTCCTGATGAGCCGCCCGCCGCCCCGGACGAAGCGACCGACGCCGCCTGCGGGCTCGACGACCCGCCGCACCCCGCGCCGGCCGCCGCCACCACCATGGCTGTCGCGACGGCACCCAGCACGCTACGCGTTCTCACAGAAGGCATCCGAACTCAGCCGTTCTCGTCCACAAGCCACCGCAGATCATGATCCGCGCCCGGAACCAGGAACTCCAGCAACGCCGCGCCCTCCGCCTCCAGCGCCGAGCGCTGGGCCTTGGTGATCGGCACCAGCGGGGTGAGGTTCACGGTCGCCGTCGTGCGCTTCCGGTCCGTCTCCAGCTTCCAGACGCCCCGGATCCGGCCGTCGACCATGAAGGTCGTGAGCGACAAGTTCCCGGCCCAGATCTTCTCCTTGGCGACCCTCGGGTCGTGGATCCGGGCCCGGTCCTTGTGGCCGATGAAGACGTTGTCGAACTCCGGGAGGAACCGCACCGGGGCCTCGACGTCGGCGTCCGGACGCGGCGCGTCCGGCAGGTCGAACAGCTCGGTCCCGCCCTCGCTCCGGAAGACGGCCAGCCCGCCGGCCAACCGCTCGAACACTTCCCGCAGGCCGGTCAGGCCGCTCCACATCTGCGCGTCCATGACCGACGCGGGGCCGAATGCCTTGAGGTACCTCAGGACCAGCTCGTCGGGGGTCATGGCGGGTACCGGCTCGGTGAGGTCCAGCCAGTTCTCGGCGGTGGTGTGCTTGGCCAGACCGCCCTGGAGCCACAGCCCGCGCGGCGTCACCTGCACCATCGCCAGCTGATTGCGCGCCGCCACGCCCAGCGCCTGGGCGTCGTGGTCCGGGTAGTCCTCGGCGAGCAGCTTGCCCAGGTCGTTGAACGTCCGCGGTTCCTGTTCGACCAGGACCCGCGCCCGCGCCGCGAGCTCTGGCATGTCGATCCCCTTTAGCTTGCGCCCGAACGCGCCCTGGAGCGTGCGGGAATGCACGGATCGGAGCAGGTGCCGCAGCGGCATGCAGTCGCGCGCCGTCACCGTGTGGATCGTCGAGCGCTGAAGGCTCAGCCGGACGAACTCGCGGTCCTCGAAACGGCGCGAGAAAGCCTGCGCGTCGAACCCGTCGAGCCGCGACCATAACGCCACGTAGTGGTTCGGCGGGAGCTGCGTCTGGAGCCCCACCAGGTGCTCCACGGCGTCGGCCGCGTCCAGGGCCGAGCGCCGTAACAGCAGCTGCCGGTCCAGCGTCGCCCGATTGAGCTCCTGCTCGCTGAGGATGCGCCCGCTCACGCCACGGGCTCCAGGGCGAAGACGTTGATGTCCCGGCCGGAGCGCTCGGCGTAGTTGTCGTAGCCGGGCCACAGCTTCGTCACCACGCCCCATACCAGCTGGCGCTCGTCGCCTTCCAACACCCGTGCCTTGATCTTCTTGGCCTTGCCGCGGACCGAGACGCTCGCCTCCGGCGTCGCCAGCAGGTTCAGGGCCCACGCCGGGTGGCGCTCCTGGCCCCAGTTCGACCCCACGACGATGTAGGCGCCTTCCCGCTCCGCGTACAGCAACGGCACCGTGCGCTGCTGCCCGGACTTGCGGCCCGTCGTGGTGAGCAGCAGCGTGTGGCGGCCGGTGCCGGTCAGGATGAACACCCGGCCGCCGGAGACCCGGCCCAGGAAGCGGTCGACGTGCGGCGCGACGCCCTTGAAGGCGGTCGAGAACCACTTCTTCCGGCCCAGCCGGGTGACGACGGTGCTCCACGGGTTGTCCATGGGCTCATCATGGCATCCGGGGAGGCGGCCCGCGCCCGCGTGTCGGCGCCCCCGCGGTGCCGCCCGACGCGTCAAGATAAGGGAATGACGGACAAACTACAGATCGTGCGCGCCTCTCTCGCGGACTGGCCGACCATCCAGTCCTGGTGCGCCGACGAGGGCTGGAACCCCGGCGACCAGGACGGGCCGTGCTTCCTCGCGCAGGACCCGGAAGGTTTCTTCCTCGGGAAGATCGACGGGGAGCCGGTGTCGGCGGTGTCCGTGGTGAACTACGGGGACGCGTTCTCGTTCCTCGGCCTGTATCTGGTCAAGCCCGAGTTCCGGGGGCGGGGACACGGATTGGCGACCTGGAAGGCGGCGCTGCCGCGGGCCGGCGAGCGGACGGTCGGACTGGACGGAGTGGTCGCCCAGCAGGACAACTACCGCAAGTCCGGATTCAACGCGTCGCACCGGACCGTCCGGTACCTGGGAGTGCTGGGCCCGGACGGGTCCGGGTCGGCCGCGGTCCCGCTGGCCGAGGCGGCGCTCGCTGATGTCATTGACTACGACGGACTCTGCTTCCCCGCGGCGCGGCCGGTGTTCTTGCGCGAGTGGTTCGCCGCGCCCGGGCACGTCGGGCGGGCGCTGATCGTCGACGGGCGCCTGGTCGGCTACGGCGTGATCCGCAGCGCCCGCGACAGCCATCGGGTCGGGCCGCTGTTCGCGGATTCCCGGGTCTACGCCGAGGTGATCCTCGACGCGCTGGTGTCGGGGATCGGGGGCGGGCCGGTGGCGATCGACGTGCCGGAGACCAACGGCGAGGCGTTGGCGATGGTCGGGGAACTTGGGATGGAGCCGGCGTTCGAGGTGGCTCGGATGTACACCGGGCCGGTGCGGGACACGGATCCGGGGAAGGTGTTCGGGGTCACGACGCTAGAGCTCGGCTGAGGGGCGGAGCTACGGCCAGAGCCAGAATCACAGCTACAGCCAGAGCCAGAGCTACAGCCAGAGCCACAGCCACAGCTACAGCCAGAGCTACAGCCACAGCTAGAGTTACAGCCACAGCTAGAGCCAGAGCTACAGCCAGAGCCACAGCCACAGCTACAGCCAGAGCTACAGCCACAGCTAGAGTTACAGCCACAGCTAGAGCTACAGCCCGAGCCGGAGCCACAGCCCGAGCCCGAGCCCGAGCCCGAGCCCGAATCACAAGCTGAGGCTCAGCCAGGCCAGAGCCGGGGGCACAGGTTGAGGCTGAAGCAGAAAACAGAGGCAGGAGAAGGGGCAGGCGCGGCCGCTGAATCGCGGCCGCAGCCCGTATCCGCCCTCGCCTATGGCGCCGTATCGCTTTGAGCGGCCTAAAGCTTGTCGTACGTCTTGAAGGAGTAGTAAGCCGTCCCCTCCAAACGGTTCGCGCCGGTCGGTGACGGCAGCCCGAAGCGCCGGTCGATGTCGTGGGTGGACCGGCCGCAGCCCTTGGCTCCCGGAACCGTCAGTGTGCTGTCCTGGACGTCGAAGGTGATGATCGGCGGGTCCTGCGACAGCCACTGCGTGGTGCCCGCGACGCGGGCCGCGGCTATCGCGACCGGAGCGTCGGCGGTGCCGATGGAGCAGTGGTCGCCGAGCCGGGGGCCGGAGAGCTCCAAGGTCAGGCTCATGGCGCCGTCCTGGGAGAAGAAGTCCGGAGGGGTGACCAGGTGCGGGCGCAGCCAGAGCTTGGGGCCGTGTCCGTTGCCGGACTGGCGTCCCGGGACTTCGAGGTTCGCTGCCCGGAAGGCCCCGAAGACCTGGCTCTCCGTGCCGTCGGGCAGGTAGCCCTCGGCGTGGGTCACGCGGTCGAAGCGGAAGGGGATAGTGGTTCCGTTGACGGTCATCGTCCCGGTGGCGACCATGACTTCGCAGCGCCACTTGGCGGGGTCGACCCCGGCGGGGATCCGGGGGCAGTCGGAGTAGTCGAAGGTGGGGGTGGCGGTCGCGGCCGTCGGCGCTGTGGTCGTGGTGGTCGAAGCGTTAGCGACGGCCGGCAGGGCGGCGACCGTGGTGGCGGCGATGGCGGCGGCCAGGAGAGCGGGTGTCTTTCGCATGGCTCAATGCTGGCCGGGACCGGGGGCTCGGCATCAGAGTGCTGCCTCCAGAAACCGGGGTAGGGCTGGCCCCCCTATCAGTGGTGATCGCTTCGGCGGTGTCAGGGTGTTAAGTTCCTGCCATGACTGAGGCTCTGCGGCATGTTCCGCTTGTGGGCGGCCCGATCGAGTTCCGGGGCGCGCTGGAAGTCGTCACCACCGAGGCCGGGGTTCTGGCGCGTCGTCTGCCGGAGTGGACGGTCGCGCAGTATCCGGAGGCCTCGATGGAGCGGCAGGCGACGGCCGGGTCGGGGGTGCGGCTGGCGTTCCGGACGACGGCCACGATGATCGAGCTGGACGTGCTGACCACGGTCGCGATGATGGCCGTGGACGAGCCGAACCCGGACGACGCCGGGTACTTCGAGATCACGGTGGACGGCGAGCCGGCGGGGACCAGGGCCGCGCCGGTGGGGAACGTGATCGAGCTGGACGCCCTCTTCCAGGAGAGCGGGTTCGTGGCGGGGTCGCCGACGACGGTGCGGTTCGCGGGTCTGCCGGCGGCGCCGAAGGAGGTGGAGGTGTGGCTGCCGCAGTGGGTCAAGACCGAGATCGTCGCGGTGCGTGCCGACGGCGTGGTCGACGCTCCCACGGCCACGGGCCAGCGGGTGTGGCTGCACCACGGCAGCTCGATCAGCCAGTGCAACGAGGCCGAGTCGCCGCTGGGGGTGTGGCCGGTGATCGCGGCTCGGAGCGCCGGAGTGGACCTGGTCAACGTCGGACTGTCAGGGAACTGCTTCCTGGATCCCTTTGTGGCGCGCACCATCCGTGACACCGAGGCCGACGTGATCAGCCTGAAGCTGGGGATCAACTTCACCGCTCGGGCGGCGTATCGGCTGCGTACCTTCGGGCCGACGGTTCACGGGTTCCTGGACACGGTTCGGGAAGGACATCCGGACACGCCGATCCTGGTGGTCTCGCCGATCGCCTGTCCCGCGTTGGAGGACACGCCGGGGCCGACGGTTTGGCGCGACGGAGTGTTCACGGCGACGGGGAGCAAGGCCGATGTCGCTGCCGGGGCCTTGACGTTGGAGGTGGTCCGGAGGGAGCTGCGGCGGATCGTCGCGGAGCGGGCCGCGACGGATCCGAACATCAGCTACTTGGACGGGCTTGAGCTGGTGGGGCTTGCGGAGGCCGACGAGTTCTTGGGGGAGGGGCTGCACCCCAATCCGGCTGGTTACCGGTTGATCGGAGAGCGGTTCGCGGAGAGGGCGTTCGGGGCGGGTGGGGCGCTGGCGGAGAACGGCTGAGGGAAGGCGAGGTTGCCGGAGCTGTGCCGGACACCCCAGGCCGTGGGCGTCGGGTGGTTCAAGCGCACAGCTCGGCGGCGTCGCTGCTCGCCCTCCACGTAGCGGGCGGTCATTTGGTGCCAGTGCAGAACGCCGGTCATCCAGGTGCGGAGGGCCTGGGCGTGCTGGTCCAGGGCTTCGCGGATGTCGGGCGACAGGCGCAGGGTGTCGGCCAGCGCCGGGATCTCGACGTCGGCCGCGTGGTCGAAGAGGTCCATCCGGGCGTCCATCAGACTGCTGATGATGTGCAGGGCCTCGTTCTGGTCGCAGCCGAAGAAGTCGCGGGCGGACAGCACGGCGTTGTGGAGTTCGCCCTCGAACTGGATCTCCTTTTGGTAGGAGTACAGGTCGTTGACCAGGAATCCCCAGTCGGAGGCGGAGTGTTCCAGGGCCTGGAGCGGTCGGCTGCGCAGGACTTCTGGAGGCAGGGGCGCGTGGCCGACGTGAGCGAAGAACATCGTCAGGTCGGAGCCGAAGGTGTGGCGGCGCATCTCGATGTAGTCGACGGGGTCGGGGACGCGGTTCGCGATCGCGTTGTCGAGTTCCCAGAGCCAGCCGTCGAGCATGGCGCGGTTGGCTTCGCGGAGGTCTTCGAGGCGTTGCGCGGGCAGGCCGGTGGCGGCGGTGCGCTGCCAGAGGTCGAGCATCCCGCGTTCGAGGGCTGACATCGGCGGGGGCGGAGTGTCGGAGATCATGGCACTGAGACGCTCGACGAAGACCCGGGCGCCGGTGCGGTCGCGGGCGGGGCCGAAGACCAGCGGGAAGAAGTCGTCGGCGTAGGTGCCCAGCATCAGCCAGTCGGCGGCGAGTTCGAGGTCCTCGCGGGAGGAGTCGGGGCCGATACCCGCGGCGCACAGGGCGATGTCGGCGCCCAGGAGGTGCTTCTCGTCCCAGATGCCGTCGAGGATGCCGATGTGGCGGGCCCATTCGAGGGAGTGGCGCCGGGCGGCGGGGAGGTGGGGGTTGAGGCGGAGTTCGGAGGGTGGGGTGAGGGGCGGGATGGAGGTGGGGCCGACTTGCTCGAAGGGGTGGTGGGTCAGGCGTTTGATGCGGAGCGGGGCGGTGCGGGTGAGGGAGGTGAGGATGCGCGCTGCGGACGTACCGAGAGCTGACGCCTCGCCGAGCGCCGATACCTCGCCGAGAACCGACGCCTCGCCGAGAGCCGACGAGGTTCCGGTCGGGGAGTAGTGGTCGTTCATGTAGCGCGATGAGCGCAGGTGCCACTCGTGGCCGCCGGACTGCCAGTCTTGCAGGCCTTTTACATACAGGCCGACCTGCACTGCTTCGATAGGACCGACGGCGTATTCGGCGAACAGCGGAGCCAGTTCGGTGAGTGCCGTCTGCTCGAATTGGTGCAGCCGGCTGGTGAGAAGCCGGTTGGTGAGATCGGCGGCGGTTTGGGTGTCGCAGCCGAGGAAGCGTTCGAGGACCAGGACACAGTTGGCGTTCTCTCCCTCTTGCTCGACCTCTCGCTGGTAGGAGAACAGGTCGTTCCGCAGGTGGACCGCGTCGGAGAAGGTGTCCTTCAGTACGCGCAGCGGTCGGCTCGCCGCGATGCGGTCGGGGATCTCGACGCCGTTGGCGTGCTCGACGAGATGCGCCGACCACGGCGCGCCGCCGACTTTGCGCCGCATCTCGATGTAGTCCACTGGGTCGGCGACGCGGTTCTCGCTGATGTTCGCGAGCTCCCACAGCGATTCTTCGAGGAGATGGCGGTTGCTCTCCGCGAAACGACGCTGCCAGCCCTCGGATTTGCCCGGGATGGTGCGGGCCCAGAGGTCGGCGAGACCCGCCTCCACGGCGTTGGTCGGTGCGGGCATGGCCGGGCCGGCCGGGCCAGCCAGGCCGCCGACCGGCATGAAGGCGGGCAGCCGATCGAGGTAGGCCCGGGCGCCGGCCATGTCGCGCGGCCGCTTGTAGACCTCAAGGAAGTGATCGTCGAAGAAGAAGACCCAGACGTACCAGTCGGTGATCAGCGCCAACTCCGTGGCGTCGCAGTCCGGGTGGGTGTAGGCGCACAGGAGGGCGTAGTCGTGGCGGTCGAAGTCGTTCTCGTCCCAGACTTCTGAGCCCTCGATCATGGTGAACGACCGCGCCCAGGCTTTGGAGTGCACGCGGGCATAGTCGAGATGCGCGTTCAGGCGGGCAGGGTACGGCATGTAGAAGTCGGGCAGGCGGAACGGCTTCGGCATGGGGTCGACGCTAGGCGCGGCGGAGGCGGGGTTGAAGGGATCGGGGCTCCAAACCAGTGGATTGGGTGAATGTCGGGCGATGCTGTGCTCGCGAGCGGAGAGCAACGATCAGCAATCGCTGACCGCCGACCGCCAGCAACCGCCAACCGCCAACCGCCATACGCCAACAACCGCCGACCGCCAACTGCCAACCGCCGACCGCCGACCGCCATACGCCGACAACCGCCGACCACCGACCGCCAACAACTCCCGACCGCCGACAACCGCCGATCACCATCCGCCATCCGCCAATCGCCGACGGCCGACCGCCGACAACCGCCGCCGACCGCCATCCGCCATCCGTCACCATCCGCCGACCGCCATCCGCCATCCGTCACCATCCGCCGATCGCCGACCGCCATCCTCTGCTGACTGCTGACTGCTGACTGCTGACTGCTGACTCTGTCGACCGCCGACCGCCAACCGCCAACAACTGCCATCCGCCATCCCCCAACCACCCAACAAGCACCGCGGACCGGCGACATCGCCCGCCGCCGGTCCCACCTCACCACGCCACCGACCACGCCACCGACCACCCCACCGTCAGTAAGACCACGTCCACCCCGAGATCGCCGGGTCGTCCTCGCCGAACTCGCGCGTGTACTGGCGTGCCTTCAGCCGCGCGTCCAGCAGGGCCTGCCGGACATGGCCGGCGCGCTCCGCGAGGCCCGGCACGCGGTCGATCGCGTCGATCGCGAGGTGGAATCGGTCGATGTCGTTCAGCATGGCCATGTCGAAGGGGGTTGTCGTGGTGCCCTCCTCCTTGTAGCCGCGGACGTGGAGGTTCTCGTGGTTGTTGCGGCGGTACGTCAGCCGGTGGATCAGCCAGGGGTAGCCGTGGTAGGCGAAGATGACCGGCTTCGAGGTGGTGAAGATCGCGTCGAATTCCTTCTCGGTCAGGCCGTGGGGGTGTTCGGTGCTGTCCTGCAGGCGCATCAGGTCGACGACGTTGACCACGCGGATCTTCAGCTCCGGGAAGTTCTGGCGCAGCAGGTCGACCGCGGCCAGGGTCTCCATGGTCGGGACGTCGCCGGCGCAGGCCATCACGACGTCGGGTTCGCCGTCGGCGTCGGTGGAGGCCCAGCTCCAGATGCCGATGCCGCGGGTGCAGTGGGTGATCGCCTCGTCCATCGACAGGTACTGGAGCTGCGGCTGCTTGCCCGCGACGATCACGTTGACGTAGTCGCGCGAGCGGAGACAGTGGTCCGCGACGGACAGCAGGGTGTTGGCGTCCGGCGGCAGGTAGACGCGGATCACGTCGGCCTTCTTGTTCACCACGTGGTCGATGAAGCCGGGGTCCTGGTGCGAGAAGCCGTTGTGGTCCTGGCGCCACACGTGGGAGGTCAGCAGGTAGTTCAGGGACGCGATCGGCGCGCGCCAGGGGATGGTGCGGGTGGTCTTCAGCCACTTGGCGTGCTGGTTGAACATGCTGTCGACGATGTGGATGAAGGCCTCGTAGCAGGAGAACAGGCCGTGGCGGCCGGTCAGCAGGTAGCCCTCCAGCCAGCCCTGGCACATGTGCTCGCTGAGCGGCTCCAGGTCGCGGCCGTCGGGGGACAGGTGCTCGTCGTCCCAGGGCACCTGGTCGGCGTACCACATGCGGCCGGTGGCCTCGAAGACGGCCTGCAGGCGGTTGGAGGCCGTCTCGTCCGGGCCGAAGACGCGGAAGTTCTCGGCGTCGGAGTTGCCCGCCATGATGTCGCGGAGGAAGGTTCCGAGGATCTTGGTGCCCTCGGCCTGCCGCACCCCGTGGCCCTCGGGGTCGACCTCGTAGGTGCGGAAGTCGGGCATCTTCAGCTCGCGCAGCAGCACTCCGCCGTTGGCGTGCGGGTTGGAGCCCATGCGGCGGGGTCCGGCGGGGGTCAGGGCCGCGAGTTCGGGCTTCAGGGCGCCGGTCTCGTCGAAGAGTTCCTCGGGCCGGTAGGACCCCATCCAGTCCTTCAGGACGTCCAGGTGGGCCGGGTTGGTGTGGACGTCCGCCATCGGCACCTGGTGGGAGCGCCAGGAGTCCTCGACGCGGTTGCCGTCGACGGTCTTCGGCCCGGTCCAGCCCTTGGGGGTGCGCAGGATCAGCATCGGCCAGGCCGGGCGCTTCCCCTTGTCCTTGCCGCTCGCGGCGTTCTTCCGGATCTCGCCGATCCGGTCCAGCATCGTGTCCAGCGTCGCGGCCATCGCCTGGTGGGCTTCGAGGGGGTCGGCGCCCTCCTCGCTGACGACCGTGAACGGCTCGTACCCGTAGCCGCGCATCAGCTGTTCGAGTTCGGCCTGCGGGATGCGCGCGAGGATGGTCGGGTTGGCGATCTTGTAGCCGTTGAGGTGGAGGATCGGCAGGACGGTGCCGTCCCGGACCGGGTTCACGAACTTGTTCGAGTGCCAGGAGCCGGCCAGCGGGCCGGTCTCGGCCTCGCCGTCGCCGACCACCGCGCAGACCAGCAGGTCCGGGTTGTCGAACGCGGCGCCGTAGGCGTGGACCAGGGAGTAGCCGAGCTCGCCGCCCTCGTGGATGGAGCCGGGCGTCTCCGGCGCGACGTGGGAGGGCACGCCGCCGGGGAAGGAGAACTGGCGGAACAGCTTGCGCAGGCCCTCCTCGTCCTGGGTGATCCCCGGGTAGAACTCGGTGTAGGTGCCCTCCAGATAGACGTTGGCCAGCACGCCCGGGCCGCCGTGGCCGGGGCCGGCGATGTATATCGCGTTCAGGTCGCGGGCCTTGATCACGCGGTTCATGTGGGCGTAGACGAAGTTCAGGCCGGGCGTGGTGCCCCAGTGGCCCAGCAGTCGTGGTTTGACGTCGTCCAGGGTCAGCGGCCGCCGCATCAGCGGATTGTCCAGCAGGTAGATCTGCCCGACCGACAGGTAGTTGGCCGCGCGCCAGTAGGCGTTGATCGCGGCAAGGTCTTTCGCGGAAAGCGGTCCCTTGGTCTTGGTCACCCGTCCAGGCTAGGTCGGGCGTGCGGCGCGTGCCCGTCGACCGCTCGGCGAGCTGAGCCGGACGGGTAGCGCCGAAAGCAGCGTCACACCCCCGCCGTGCTGCGCGGATCCGGGCGCACTGGCATGATCGCACCGTGGACACAGCGGCGCAGGGCTTGTACATCACTTCGACCGACGCCGCGAGCGGCAAGACCGTGGTGGCGCTGGGCGTGGCCGAGGCGATGTCCCGCCGGGTCCGGCGGCTGGGGGTGTTCCGGCCGGTCGTGCACGGGGGCGGCGCGGTGGACGAGGTCGTCGACCTGATCCGCACGCGCTATCGGATCGAGGAGTCCTACGAGTCCTGCGTCGGCACCACCTACGACGCGGTGCACCTGGATCCGGCGCGGGCGGTGGAGACCATCGTCGACCGCTATCGCGCCCTGGCCGCCCGCTGCGAGGCGCTGGTGGTCGTCGGCTCGGACTACACCGACGCCGCCACCTCCACCGAGTTCGGCTTCAACGCCACGGTGGCCGCGAACCTGGCGCTGCCGGTGCTGCTGGTGGTCGGGGGCATGGACCGGACGCCGCAGGACGTGGCTGCGGTGGTCCGGGTGTCCCGGCAGGAGCTGGCGCGGCTGCACGCCACCGAGCTCGCCGTGGTCGTGAACCGCGTGCCGGCCGGGCAGGAGGAGCCGGTGCGGCGCGAGGTGGTCGGGGTCTTCGGACCGACGGCGGCCGCGGCCGGATCCGGGGTCGGGGCTGGGGCGACCGGCGCCGGGGCCGGGGCCGGGGAGGCCAGCAACGCGGGTGGGACGGACACCGCGACCCCGCTCGTCTTCACGATCCCCGAAGTCCCCGGCCTGACCGCGCCGACGATCCGGGACCTGGTGCGGTCCGCCGACGGCGTGCAGATCAGCGGGGATCCCGCGCTGCTGGACCGGGAGGCCTCGACCCTCGTGGTGGCGGCGATGTCGCTGCCGAACGTGCTGGACCGGCTGACCGAGGGCGTCGCGGTCATCGCGCCCGGCGACCGCACGGCCGGCCTGGTGCCCGGCCTGCTGGCCGCGCACGACGCGTCCAACTTCCCGGCCTTGTCAGGGGTCTTCCTCACCGGCGGCTTCACCCTGCCCGCGAGCGTCTCCCGGCTGCTGGACGGCGTGCACTCGCCGCTGCCGATCATCGCCACCACGCAGGACACGCTCCCCACCGCGCTCCAGCTCGCGGCGGTCCGCGGCGAGATCACCGCCGACCACCCCGGCAAGGTGGAGACCGCGCTCGGCGCCTTCGCCCGGGGCGTCGACACCTCCACGCTGCTGGACCGGCTCAACGTCACCCGGTCCGTCGCCGTGACGCCGCTGATGTTCCAGTCCCAGCTGCTGGAGCGGGCCCGGTCCGAGCGGCGCCGCATCGTGCTGCCCGAGGGCACCGACGACCGCATCCTGCGCGCCGCCGACATCGTCGCGCGCCGGGGCGCCGCCGACCTCACGGTGCTGGGCGAGGAGGAACGGGTCCGGACCCGGGCCAACGCGCTGGGCCTGGACCTGGCCGGGGTCCGGGTGGTCAGCCCGTCGGACCCGGACCTGGTCGAGGAGTTCGGGCACGAATACACCCGGCTGCGGGCCCACAAGGGCATGACCCTGGACCGGGCCCGCGACCTGGTCCAGGACGTGTCCTATTTCGGCACCATGATGGTCCACACCGGCCGCGCCGACGGCATGGTCTCCGGCGCGGTGCACACCACGGCCCACACCATCCGCCCGGCGTTCGAGATCATTCGCACCGAGCCCGGCGTCTCGGTCGTGTCCAGCGTGTTCTTCATGCTGCTGGCCGACCGGGTCCTGGTCTACGGCGACTGCGCCGTCATCCCGGACCCGGACGCCGTCCAGCTCGCCGACATCGCGGTCTCGTCGGCGCGCACGGCGCAGGCCTTCGGCGTGCAGCCGAGGGTGGCGATGCTGTCGTACTCCAGCGGCGAATCAGGGTCCGGAGAGGACGTCGAGAAGGTCCGCGAGGCCGCGAAACTGGCCCGGGCCAGGGATCCGGAGCTGCCGCTGGAGGGCCCGATCCAGTACGACGCCGCCGCGGACCCGGAAGTGGCCGCGCTGAAGCTCCCCGGCAGCGCGGTGGCCGGCCGGGCCACGGTGTTCATCGTCCCGGACCTCAACACCGGCAACAATCTCTACAAGGCCGTGCAGCGCAGCGCCGGGGCGATCGCCGTCGGCCCGGTGCTCCAGGGCTTGCGCAAACCGGTCAACGACCTGTCGCGCGGGGCATTGGTCCAGGACATCGTCAACACGATCGTGATCACGGCGGTGCAGGCCCAGGAGCACGGAACAGAGAAGAGTGGGCAGTGAACCAGGTTCTCGTCCTCAACTCCGGTTCGTCGTCGATCAAGTACCAGCTGCTCGACATGGCCGACCGCCGCCGTCTTGCGGTCGGGATCGTCGAGCGGATCGGGGAGTCCGGCGGCTCCGCTCCCGACCACGCGGCAGGCATGCGGACGGTGCTCAGCGAGCTGGAGGGCGAGCTGGACCGCTCGGCGCTCGCGGCCGTCGGGCACCGCGTCGTGCACGGCGGGGACCGCTTCCGGGGGCCCACGCGCATCGACGACGAGGTCTGCGCCGCCATCAAGGAACTGATTCCGCTGGCGCCGCTGCACAATCCGGCCAACCTGACGCTGATCGAGGCGGCGCGCGAAGCCTTCCCCGACACCCCGCAGGTCGCCGTGTTCGATACCGCGTTCCATCAGACGCTGCCCGCGCCGGCATATACGTACGCTGTCCCGGCCGAGTGGCGCGACGACCTCGGCGTGCGCCGCTACGGCTTCCACGGCACCTCCCACCAGTACGTCTCCCGGCGGGCCGCGGAGCTGCTCGGCCGGCGTCCGGAGGAGGTGAACATGATCGTGCTGCACCTGGGCAACGGGGCGAGCGCGTGCGCGGTGCGCGGAGGTAAGAGTGTTGACACCTCGATGGGCATGACGCCGCTGGAAGGGCTGATCATGGGCACCCGCTCGGGCGATCTGGACCCGGCGATCAGCGCCTACATCGCCCGGCGGACCGGCCGGGGCGCCGAGGAGACCGATCTGACGCTGAACAAGTCCAGCGGCCTGCTGGCGCTCGGCGGCAGCAACGACATGCGGGACATCGTGGCGGCCGCGGAGAAGGGCGACGAGAACGCGCGGCTGGCCCTGGACGCCTACTGCTACCGCGCCCGCAAGTACATCGGCGCCTATCTCGCGGCGCTGGGCCGGATCGACGCCGTCGTGTTCACCGCCGGCGTCGGCGAGAACTCGGCCGAGGTGCGCGCCGGCGTCGTCGCGGGCCTGGACCACCTCGGTATCGCGATCAGCCCGAAGCGGAACGCCGCGAAGTCCAAGGAGGCGCGCTACATCTCGCCGTACTGGGCCGAGACCGCGGTCCTCGTCGTGCCGACCGACGAGGAGATCGAGATCGCCGACCAGGCGCTGGCGCTGATCGGTTGATCGGCCGGCCGGCTGACCGGGTCCGGCGGCGCGGTTCGCCGACCTGCCGACTCGCCCTGCCGACTCACCCTGCCGCGCATCCTTCCGGTACGGCATCATGGTCCTGTCGGATCAGGCATTTCGCACTCGGGAGGCAAGACGGGGGCCATGACGATCGGGGCCGACGCCGCCACCGCACCCCTGTCGGTCCCCGCGGCCGCCGAGCGGGTCCTGGAGCTCACCCAGGTCGCCCGGCCCGCCGACCTGCCCTCGATCCTGGGCGCGCTGACCGCCACCGAGCTCGCCGCCGGCGTCGCGCGCCTGGGCCGGCGGCTGCCGGAACCGGTCGTGGACCACGTCATCGAGCACGGGCCGCCCGGCGCCCGCCGGGCGTTGGCCTGGCAGCTGCGGCTGCCGCTGCGGCACGCCGGGGTGCTGGGCTACGACACCGCCCGGCGCAAGCTGCTGCGGCTCGCCGACCCCGAGGTGGACCGCGCGCTGTTCGGGCGGCTGGACCAGGCCGGCGTCAACTGGGTGCGGGCGGCGATCCTGCGCGACCGCACCGGATCCGACGGCGCGGCGATCGTGCCGCCGGACCTGCGGGCCCGGCTGGTCGACTTCCTCGGGACCGCCGTGCTGCCGCGCTCGCCGGAGGACCTGGCGAACACCGATACCGGCGATCCCGACTTCGAGCTGCTGCGCGTGCTGGCCGGCGCCCGCGACCCCGGCCTGGCCATCCCGGCCGCGCGGATCCTCGGGCTGCCGGGGCCGCTGCCGGCCCGGGCGGCCGGCTGGCGGGACCAGACCTGGGTGCACGGCTGGGACCGGCCCGGCGTCGGCTCCCGGGCCTGGAGCGTGGACTGGGAGGAGATCCTGGAGCTCGCCGCCGGGCACCGCGACGTCGCCGGGGACCGCGGCCGGTTCCTCGGCCAGGTCAAAGGGCTCGACGAGGCGGCCGCGCGCGAGGACGTCCCCGAGGACGTCCGGCAGCGGCTGCTGGCCCGCTACCCGCCGGCCGCGTGGCACGCCGGAGCGCCCGACGTCAGCACCCTGCGGCGGATCCCGGCGGCGCTGAAGGCCCTGGAGCCGCGCTGGGGCGAGGGCGTCAGCGCGGAGCCGGAGTTCCGCTACGCCATCAGGCTCCTGATCATCAGGGGCCTGAGCCTGGGCACGCTGACCGCCGCCGAGGTGCTGGAGCACGCCGTCCCGGCCGGCGCCGTGCTGGACCTGGCCTGGCGCAGCGGCGACGGCGTGCTCGCCGCCGCGCGCGGACGCGCCGACCTGGCCGCCGAGCTGCGGCAGCGGCTGCGCGACCGGATCGGCGAGGACCCCTGGCTCTGGGACGCGCTGATGGTGCGCTCGTTCCTGTGGTCCGGGACCGTCGCCGAACTCGTCGACCTGGTCGCCGATCTCGGGCCGGACCATGCGATGCCGCCGGCGGAGCAGGCCGTCGACGGCGACAGCGCGAACGTGCTGCTGGCCTTCGCGCCGCGGGCGATCGCCGAGAACTTCGGCGGCGCCGACGACGCGCTCAGCCCCGAGCAGGTGTTCCTGCTGCGCCGCCGGCCGCTGGCGCCGGGGCTGGTCGAGCGCGCGCTGGAGCCGGACGCCGGCCCCGACGCACTGCCCGCGCTGCTGGGCAATCCCGCGACGCCGACGTCCGCGCTGCTGCGGCTGCTGGAGCAGCCCGCCGACCCGGTGGAGACCCGGCTCAGCCTGCTGAGCCGGTGCCGGGACGCCGACATCCGGTACGCGGCGCTGGAGGAGCTGGAGCGGCAGGGCGTGCCCTGGGCGCAGCTCCGGAACGTGGTGAAGAACCTCGGCGAGAGCGCCGTCTATCACCTCGTGGACGCGGCGCCGACGGCCGAGCGTCTGCATTTCCTGCTTCGCAAGCTCGGCCGGTATCTGGGCCCTGACACTTTGGCCCTGCTCTACGGCCGCCTCGCCGAGCAGGCCGGCCCGGAGCCGGTGTGGGACGTCGCGGCCTTCCTGGCCGGAGGCGTGCAGGAGGTCGATCCGGCGGTGCGCGCCTCGATGCTCGGCGCCGACGCCGAGCCGCTCCGGCAGGCCGCCGAGGCCGCCGCGGCGCGCGAGCTGCCCGGCGTCACCGCACTCGATCCCCGCACCGATCCCTCACCCCATCCCGATGATCCTGCCAGCTGGCCGCTGGAGGAGGCGGTACGGCGCGGCCTGGACGGCCGGCCGGACCGCTGGCGCGCGGCCGTGCGGCGGCTGATGGTCGCCGGGGAGCTTGATTATCAGGACCTTGTCGCACTGGTCGACGCGGTCGCGGCGGCCGGGGAGGAACCATGAGCTGGGCCGACGACCCCGGGCGCGCGCTGGGCAACCGCGTGCCGCCGGTGCCCTCGCATCCGACGATCGACGACTACGAGCGGCTCGCCAACCACTACCACACCATCCGCGCCGACCCCGCGACGGAGTTCGGCCGGCTGCGGGAGCTGGCCCTGGAAGGCTGCCGGCTCGGCACGATCCGCCCGGCCGACCTGGTGCGGCGGGTGCGGCCGGCGGCGGTTCCGGTCACGATGCTGATGGAGCCGGACCCGGATCTGGCCGGGGCCAGCGTCGCGGTGATGCGGGCGATACAGCGCGGCGACGGGGCCGGGCCGCAGTACTGGGCGCGGATGATCGGCGAGATAGAGCGATCACGCGGATCGCTCTCGGCGCTCGTGAAGGGCCGGCGCGAACCCGAGGAGCGGCGCGGCGGCGCCGTCCGGGCCCGGCGCCGGCTGGCGCTCAGCGACACCGCCGCACTGGGCACCCAGGGGCAGCGGTGGCGCGCCGCGAACGTGATGCTGGCCCTGGCGCCGGCGCTGGCCGCGCGGGCGTTCCTGGCCTCCGGCGCGACGATCCGCACCAACCCCACCGGCGGCGAACTCAGTGCCCTGAGCCGCCGCGCCGAGCTGATCGTCGGGATGATGGCGAACGCGCCGCTGTGCCGGGAGCTGGCCGAGCACGCCTTCGGGTCGCTGGGCGACGCGACGCTGCGGATGCGGCTGGCCGCGAACCCGTACACGCCGGACAGCGTGCTGCTGCGGCTGCTCGACGAGCACGGCACCGAGCCGGAGATCCTCAACGCGGTCCGGCTCCACGAGTTCGCCGGCGGCGCGGTCCTCCGCCAGTCGTTCCTGACGCTGCCCGACGATCCGCGCGCTGTCGGCAAGGCCCTGCACGACTTGGTGGCGGCGCGCGGCGACCGGCCGTTCCTGGCGATGCTCGACGCCGGGCCCGGCGACGTGGGCTGGGTGCGGGCGATGGTCCGCGCCGCCGGCTCGGCGGTCGGCGACGCGGCGCGGCTGGCGGCGTACGTGCGGCTGGCGGAGATGTCCGCGCCGGAGGTGGTGTGGGCGGTGGAGCTGGAGCGGGCCGGGTCGCTGGAGCAGATGATGCCGCAGGTGCGGGAGTCGATGATGGCGGGGACGGGGGAGGCTTTGGTGCGGGCCGGAGCCGGGCTCGGGAGCGGGGCCGGGGCTGGGGCAGGGGCGAAAAGGACGGCGACCGGGGGCCGGGCCGGGACTGTGACGCCGGCGGTGGAGATGCAGCGCTGGCGCAGCGACACGGCCTTGGACGAACCGATTCCCTGACCGGAACCCGACTGGTGCTGAAGCTGCGGCCGTCCCGGGGCGCGGCGCGGACGCGGGTGGCTGCGAGTGGCTGCGGCTTCGGCTCCACTGGCGGTCCGTCGCCTCCGGGGCCAGACTGCGCCCATGGCACCCACACCGCTGGCGGCCCCGGCAGCCCCGACGACCCCGGCCGGCGACCGTCGCCCACCGGTCCGCGTCGAGAAGACCGGCGCCGTGACGACCGTGATCCTGCACCGTCCCGAGGTCCGCAACGCCGTCGACCCGGAGACCGCCAGCCTGCTGCTCGCCGCGTTCCAGGATTTCGAGCAGGACCCGGAGGCGAACGTCGCCGTCTTCTACGGCGAAGGCGGGACCTTCTGCGCCGGCTTCGACCTCAAAGCCCTGACAGCGGGCGCGGTACCGGCCGGAATGGCCGAATACGGCGACGGCCCCATGGGCCCGAGCCGACTGCGGCTGTCCAAGCCGGTGATCGCCGCCGTGGCGGGGCACGCCGTCGCCGGCGGCCTGGAGCTGGCGCTGTGGTGCGATCTCCGGGTCGCGGAGGAGAGCGCGGTGTTCGGCGTGTTCTGCCGACGCTGGGGCGTGCCGCTGGTGGACGGCGGAACCGTGCGGCTGCCACGGCTTATCGGGCAGAGCCGCGCCATGGACATGATCCTCACCGGCCGCGCCGTTCCGGCCGCCGAGGCGCTGGCGTGGGGCCTGGCCAACCGCGTCGTCCCGGACGGCACCGTGCGCGAGGCCGCCGAGGCGCTCGCCGCCGAGCTCGCCGCGCTCCCGCAGCTCTGCTTGCGGGAGGACCGGCTATCAGTGCTCGAACAGGACGGCCTCAGCGAGGAGGACGCGTTGCGCAACGAGCTTCGGCACGGCCAGACCTCGCTCGCCGAGTCACTGGCCGGGGCTCAGCGCTTCGCCGACGGGGCCGGACGGCACGGAGGCACGGCCGGGTAGCGACAGTCTGTCAACCAATCCGCGCCGGCTCCCGACACTCTTTCCGTTGCCCCGACCCCGCACCTCGTGCGAGCATCCGCCCATGACCGCCACCGTGCACGTCCTCACCGCCGGCTACGTCGGCCCCAAGGTCGCCTCGACCGTCACGCTGATCCGCGACCTCGCGGCCCAGGTGGTCGTCGACCCCGGCATGGTGGCCGACCGGGAGCGCATCCTGGCGCCGCTGCGCGAGCTCGGCGTGGCGCCGGAGGACGTCACCGACGTGGTCTTCTCGCACCACCACCCGGACCACACGCTGAACGCGGCCCTGTTCCCGAACGCCCGCTTCCACGATCACTGGGCCATCTACCAGGACGACGTCTGGGACGACCGCGACGCGGACGGCTACCAGCTTTCGGAGCATATACGCCTTATGCGAACCCCCGGTCACACCGCCGAGGACATCAGCACCCTGGTGGACACCGCTGACGGCCTGGTCGTGCTCACGCACCTGTGGTGGAGCGCCGAGGGCCCGGCCGAGGATCCCTTCGCCACCGACGGCGAGCAGCTCCAGCACTACCGCAAGGCGGTCCTGGAGCTGGAGCCCGCGCTGATCATCCCCGGGCACGGCGCGGCGTTCGCGCCGTCGGAGGAGACTCCGCGCTGACGGCTGACGGCTGACGGCTGACCGCTGACTGCTGACTGCTGACTGCTGACCGCTCCAGCTACAGCGCTCGGTACCGGCTCCAGCATGCTGGAATCAGCTACAGCACGCTGGAACCGGCTACAGCTCCAGTACCCCGGTACCCGCGGCGCGTTCGGCCCGGATCTGCTCCAACAGCCGACCCATCCAGTTCCGTCCGTCGCGCCCGTTGTGGTCCCAGAAGCGGTCCACGCCGTCGTGCAGAATCCGGGCATTCCCAGTGTCGCGCAGCACGGCGGCCAGCTCGGGGTGCCGCGCGAACTTGGCCCGCAGCAACTCGGCCATCACCGCGGTCTGGATGCGCGGCCAGTCTTCGCGGCGCGGAGCCTCTATCGCCGCCGTGATCGCGTCCGCCTGCTTCATGTCGAGCAGGCGTTCCCGGAGCGACCGATCCGCGACGGACAATGCCCAGAACGCGTGGGTGACCTCGCATTTCCGCCCGGCGACCTCGATCGGCCCGGGGTACTCCTTGCGCAGCACGATCACGTCCGGAGGCTGCGCAGTGTGCAACGAGACGCCGACGCCGTTGACCGTGCGGTGGAACGGAATCATCACGCTCGGCTCGACCGGTTCGGCGGTGCCCTCCGGCGGAGGGCCGTTCCGCTTGCGTGCGTTGGCACGATTGCGGATCAGGCTGTCCATCGCCTCGGCGCGCAGTTCCTCGTCGACGACCTCGATTCCGTCGATGGTCTCGACCTGATTGCCGATCCCCGCCACCAGAATCCAGATGTTGTCGCGGTTGAACGGGCCTTCGTTGCAGAACGCGTACATCGCATCGCGGCCAGGCACCTGTTCGTACACGGCCCGCAGCAGCGCCAGGTTCTCCTCGCTCGGGTCCCGGGCGTAGGCCTCGGCGGCGTCCATGCACCGCTGCTCGGCCGTCGGCCGGTGGTTGAGGCGTTCGATGTCGTCGCGGACTTCCCCGATGAAATCCTCGATCGGCATGTCCATCGCGTCGTACGGGGGCCCGGGCAGGATCTGGTCGGCCCGGACCTTGGCCGCGAATTCCTCGAACCCCGTGGCGCCGCCGCAGTCGACGACGCCGTCGGCGTAGATCATGGCATCGACCAGCAGCAGCCGCTTGCCGTTGCGGATCCACGCGTGTCGCCACGTGCCGTAGATCTTCTCGTCTTCGACGACACGCCAAGTGAGTCGGGTTCCTGACATAGCGCGCAGCCTAGCCGGGCCGCGGATACCAGTAACCCCAGCGGCTACTCGCCCGCCTTGCCCACCTCCGACAACCGCAGCCTCAACAGCATCCCCGGCCACTCGCCCACCATGAACTCCTGGTCCCGCGTGAACCCGTAGCTCTCGTAGACCTTGACCAGGTTCCCGTCCTCGCCGGCCCAGCAGTCCACCCGGATCAGGTCGATCCCGCGCTCGGCCGCCTCCTGCTTGGCCCGCTCGACCAGCGCGCGCCCGATTCCGCGGCCGGCGTGCGCCCGCGAGGTGATCAGGAAATTCACGTACAGCTCGCGTTCATCGACCGGCGGCGCGTAGTCCTGCCGCTTCTCGGTGATGATCATGACGCCCAGCGCCGTGCCGTCGGCGTCCTCCAGGACCCGCATCCCGCCGGTGTCGGCGCGCTCCTCGAACGCCTCGCGCCGCTTCGGGTTCCCGGTCCACGGCTCCGTGCCCCACTGCTGGGTGTTGCCCCGCGCGTTCATCCACGCCACGGCCTCGTCGCCGAAGGCCAGCACCAGCGCCACGTCGTCCCGGTCACCTCGTCGAATCCGCATGGGACCTTCCTAGCAAAAAAGTTCATGTGAACGCCCGTCAGATATAACCGCCGTTCACCGTCGCTGAAGACAAGGAATGTACAACTCCACTGCATGAGAATCTATCTCGCGTCCAAGCGACGTCTAGCGGTATCGGCGCTCGTGCTGGCCGTGGGGATCGCAGTCCTGCTGCCCGCCACCGCTCTGGCGAACGGCCGGCATCACGGGGGACCGACCACCTGGTCACTGTCCGGCGCGGTGGCGCCGGCGACGCTCGACGGCGGCCCCTGGTCGCTCGGACAGGCTCCGGCCACTTACGGGGATCCGACCGCAGGCTATTGCGACGCCTCCGGCGCCGTGACGCGCAGCCCGGGGGCTGAGCTGTTCCAGCCGGCCTACTTCCCGAACGTCACCGGCAAGGGCCAGCATCTGCGCGGCTTCTTCGACTACCGCCCGAAGGACACCGACGAGGCCGTGCTGGCCGCGCGGTCCGACGACGGCGGCCGCACTTGGACGTATCAGGGCCAGGCGCTGGAGTCGAACCGGGGGCAGTGCCCGTCGGCCGCGCTGAACGACGACGGCCAGGGCCACCCGACGGTGCTGCGCGTGGCCGGCAAGGACTTCCTGTACACGCTGACCCGGCCCACCGCCGACACCCCTGGCTCGCAGCTGCTGGTGCACCGGATCGACGCCGACAGCGAGCGTCCGCTGGCCAAGCTTCCGGCTGCGCAGCCGGTCGGGACCGGCGCCAGCACTACGCTGACCGCCGCGGTGGTTCTGCCGAGCGCGATCATTCCGGCGGCCGATACCTCGGCGTTCGAGATTCCCGGCACGGTTCGTGTGCAGACTGATGCCGGTGTGGTCGATGTGCGCTGCACCGGCTCCACCGCGACCTCGTTCACCGGCTGCACCGGCGGTACTGGTAACGCGGTGGTCGGCGCGGCCGCGACCACCTATGCGATCGTGCCGGACGGTACGCAGGCCACCACCGGGCTGGTCTCCCCGGATGGCATCCTCGGGGTGCTGCCTGGCAAGGACGACCGCACGGTGACGGTGCTCTACGTCGAGAAGCAGAAGGACTACTTCACGAGCGCTTCGCAGGCCGGTGCCTGCAACGTCCCCTACGCCACGCTGGCCAAGATCGGCGAGGGTAAGAACAAGGCGCCGTTGTACGGCAACAACGAGGACCTGGCGACTGTTCGCAGCGCGACGACTCGTGACGGTGTCCACTTCACTGACAACGGCCCGGTGAACGGGCTCGGGGACAACACCGACGCCAGTGCGACCGCGACCCGGTTCGTGAGCCCGTCGGGCACCGTGGTGAAGAACCCTGATGGCACGCTCGGCCTGTTCTACGGCGCCGGCAACTGCTACGACGGCGACAGCGACGGCTTCCACTACATCGGTTACGCCACCAGCAAGGACGGCGTGAACTGGAAGATCGTCAACGGGTTTACGAACCCGCTGTTGTCGGTGGACACCGCGTTCCCGCAGACCTCGCCGGAGCTGTACTACGGCGGCCGTATCTACGGCCCGCAGGTGGTGCTCGGCAAGGACGGCAAGACCGCGACCATGGTGTTCGCCGGCTACCGCACGCCGAAGCCGCTGCCGAAGCCGGGCACGGTGCTGGGGACCGATCCTGGGGCGCTGTACACGGTCGGTGCGGGGGACCTGGCGACGTACCGGACGATTCTGACGGTGCCGCTGACGACCAAGTGAGTCGGCGCTGGGCCATTTGGTATTCAAGTAAGGCTTCTGTGGCCCGTGCGGCTCGGGAACCATCCCGGGCCGCACGGCCGTTTTCGGGGCATGGAGCCGATGGAGATCATGGGGGCGCTGCTCACTCCGGAGGGCCGCGACGACCCGTACCCGCTCTACGAGGCGGCGCATGCGTTCGGCACGGTCGTCGACGTCAGTGAGGGCTTCGCGATGGCGTCCGGATACGAAGTCGTGAACCGGGTGCTGCGCGACCCGGCCTTCGGGGTGTGGGACCACGAGCTGCGGGCCCGGACCTGGCCTTCGGAGCTGGTGGAGCGGCCGTCGATCAAGAGCATGGAGCGGTCCGTCCTCAACAGCAACACCCCGGAGCACGGGCGAATGCGTGCCCTGATCTCCTCGGTCTTCACGCCGCGCCGGGTCGGGATGCTGGAGCCGGCGATCGAGGCGGCGGTCGAGACGCTGCTGGACCGGCTGGCCGACGAGGGCGCGGGCGGCGCGCCGGTGGATTTCATGGACCGGTTCGGCTATCGGCTGCCGGTCGCAGTGATCTGCGATCTGCTCGGTATTCCGGAGAGCGATCGCGAGACGTTCCGGAAGCTGGCCACGCAGCTGGCCGCGGTGCTGGACTTCATCGACCTCGCGGACGCGCTGGATCTGGCCGACGCGGCGGGCACGGAGTTGGAGTCGTACTTCGGCGCGCTGGTCGCCGAGCGGCGCCGGCGGCCCGCGGACGACCTGACCAGCGCGCTGATCGCGGCCTGTGACGCCGACGAGGCCAGGCTGGACGAGGTCGAGCTGCTGGCGAACCTGACGCTGCTGCTCATCGCCGGCTTCGAGACCACCGCCAACCTGTTCGGCAATGGTGTGCGGCTGCTGTTCGAGTACCCCGAGGTGGCTGACGACCTGCGGTTGGGGACGGTGCGGTACGCCGGGTTCGCCGAGGAGGTGCTGCGGTACGACTCGCCGGTCCAGATGACTTCGCGGGTGGCGCTGACCGAGGGCCTGATGGTCGGCGGCCTGCCGACGCCGGAGGGTACCGAGGTGGCGCTGTTGATCGGGGCGGCCAATCGGGATCCGCGGCGGTATGAGGAGCCGTCCCGGTTCGATCCTCGGCGTACTGATATCAATCCTCTGAGCTTCGGGGCTGGTGCGCACTTCTGTGTCGGGTCGGTGCTGGCTCGTACTGAGGCGGCGATCGGTTTTCCGAGGCTGCTGGAGCGGTTCCCGGCTCTGGCGTCGGCCGGGGAGCCGAGGCGTAACGACCGTTTAGTGCTTCGCGGTTACGCCAGCTTGCCTGTTACGGTGGCCTGACCTGCTTGACCGCCTGCTTGTTCGATCTTGCGACCGGGCGGTGGGTTGTGGGCCAATTCGGGGGTGAGGACATGACGATTCTGGACGGCGCCGGTGCTGGTGCTGGGTCGGTCGGCGAGGCGCTGCCTGGTGTTGTGCTGCTGTCCGGGGTGGTCGGCTCCACGGCCTACGGCCTGGCCGGCCCCGACTCGGATGTGGACCGCCTCGGCATGTTCGCGTTGCCCACGGTGTCCCTGCTCGGACTGCACACGCCGCGCGACAGCCAGGTGAGTACGGATCCTGACGTGACCCTTCATGAGGTCGGGAAGCTGGTCCGCCTGGCTCTCGGCGGCAATCCGACGGCGTCGGAGCTGCTGTGGCTGCCGGACGACCTCTACGAGGTCCGCACGCCGCTCGGCGACGAGGCGATCGCGATCCGCACCGCGTTCCTGTCCGCGCCGCGGGTCCGTGACGCGTACCTCGGCTACGCCACTCAGCAGTTCCGCAAGCTGCTGTCGCGCGATCCGGCGGCCTCCACCGCGAAGGTGGCCAAGCACGCGCGGCATTTGATGCGGCTGGTCGAGCAGGGGTATGAGCTCTACACCACTGGCCACGTCAGCATCCGTCTGGCTGATCCGGAGCGCTTCCGCGCGTTCGGCGAGCGGGTCGCGGCCGATCCGGAGGCGACGCGGCCGTTTATGGCTGACGCGGAGAACCGTTTCGCGAAGGCGCGGAGTGTGTTGGCGGACCAGCCGGACGAGAGGGTGGTGGAGGACTGGCTGCTGCGGGTGCGGCGGGCGTTCTGGGAGGGGTGAGTCAGGTTGGTCGTTTTGTGGTGAGGATGGGTTGGTAGTACTCGGTTTCGGTTGGTTCGTGCCAGTGGACTGCGGTGAATCCGGCGTCGGTGGCGAATTGCGTGAGTTGGGTGCGGGTCAGGGCCCAGTAGGTTGTGCGTCTTACGCGGACGTCCCAGCTGTCGTTGTTTCCGTTCTTGGTCGGTGTCTCAGCAGCAGTAGGCTGCCGGGTCGGAGCACGCGCCGCTGCTCGTGGGCTCAGGTCCGAGCCGGTCACCGAGTAGTGCGGGCCGGCCTTCGCCAGGGCGATGGCTTGTGTTCCGACGCCGCAGGAACAATCCAGTACTCGCCTTGGGCCGGGACCAGGGGCGGCATGCCTCAACCACCACGCCGGCCACCGTGCCCTACTTCCAGCGTTCCCAGTGCAGGACCTGATCGCGGGGGATGCGGCGCGCGGGCTTGAAGTCGGTGCCGATCGTGTAGGCGAGGGGGATGAAGGCGGCGAGCATGACGTCGTCGTAGGGGACGCCGAGGGTCGCGGCCAGTTCGCGTTCCAGGGGGCCTTGGGCGGTGGTCCACGTCGTTCCCAGGCTGCGGGCGCGGGCGGCGAACATGAAGCTCCAGACGGCCGGGAGGATGGAGCCCCAGGTGCCGGACTGGACGGCGGCCGAGGCGCGGTCGGTGCGGCCCTCGACGGCGGGGATGACGAAGGCGGGGACCCGGTGGATGTTCTCCACGAGGTGGCGCAGGCCGTCGAAGACGCGCTCGGTGGAGGCGGCGTGGTAGTTCATCCGCCACACGTCGCGGTCGGTGAGCGGCTGCCCGGCGGCCAGGGGCAGCGCGCGCAGGAAGATGTCGGCCACCGCCCGCCGCCGCGCCGGCTCGGTGACCACGAGGAAGTGCCAGCGCTGCCGGTTGCGGCCGGTGGGGGCCTGGGTCGCGAGGTCGACGCACTCCTCGATGAGACGGCGCGGCACGGGCCGATCGAAGTCGAGACGCCTGCGAACGGCCCGCGTGGTGGACAGCAGCTCGTCAGGGGTCAGATGCAGGGTCATGGGGGGCTCCTCAACCGTAGGCCAAGAGATAATCCGCAACTAGATTATTGGCGAGCATACAAACGGGACCGTCGCCCCGCAAACAATCTGCCGGCAAACGATCACCGATAGGCTGCCCCCGCCGGACCCCCGAGGAGAAACCACATGCCACCCAGAACCCCAGACCGCGGCACGGCCTACTTCCCCCAACTCGCCGCCGAACGCCTCGACATCGCCCTGTGCCGCGCGTCCTCCGCCGTAGCCCGCACCGCCGAAGCCCACACCGCCACCACCGGCCTCGCCGTCGGCCACCACCTGGTCCTCAAAATGCTCGCCGAATCAGGCCCCTGCTCCCAAGCCACCCTCAGCGACGAACTCCGCATCGACCGCAGCGTCATGGTCGGCATCTGCGACAGCCTCGAACGCGACGGCAACGCCCACCGCGAACGAGACACAGTCGACCGCCGGGCCTACGCTGTCACGATCACCGCTGCCGGAAGACGACAGCTGAAGCGAGCCGAGGCCTCGGTACCGGAGCTGCTCGACGAGGCTTTCGGGAGACTGTCGGCAGGGGAGCGGGAGCAGCTGGCGGCGTTGTTGGGGAAGCTGTTGTGAGGTGGGGGGCGGAGCAGACGAGCCAAGGGCACAAGCGAATCCTGCTGCCCTGCGCGCTCATCACACCTCGCCGCCCCCGGAAACGAGATCTGTGGCCGCCACCCACTCCTCGACCCCGCCAGCCGGATGGGGCCGAATGGCCACCTTGGTCTCTCCGATGTAGTCCAAGACCTTGTACGTCTTGCCCTGGTACTGGACGAGGGTTCCGCGCTGAGGCTTGACTGCGCTCTCTTCGGCTTTCGGGCTCATGCTCTGAGGATTGCCCGGCCTTCTGGCCCGGCTCTACGGTGTTCTGCGTTCCCGCAAGAACTCATCTCGGATGTGCTCGACCATGGTGCGCATCGCGTCACCGGTGACAGCTGTCCGCTCGAACCTCTCGAACTTCTCGCGGTACAGCTCGACGTCTCTTGGCTCGGCCGTGGTGATCTCGGCGTGTGGAATCTCGACCGTTGTCAGGCGGGAGTCGAATACGGCGAATGAGCACGTAGGTACTTCGGGCATGGGCGCCGCAAGAGGCACGACGCCAAGCCAAATGTTCGGCAGTCTCGACAGCGTGACTACACGGTCCAGCTGCACTGCCATCTCCGGGGCGGAGAGTAAGCGCCAGCGGAGAACCGACTCCGTGATGAGGAATCGGAACGACTTGCTTGGCTCATAGAGCACTGATTGCCTCTGGAGGCGAGCTCCGACTGTTCGGATCAAGACTTCCTCAGTCAGGCTCTCACCGGCGAGGATGCGGCGTGCATACTCTGGCGTCTGACATAGGCCGGGGATACATGACGGTTGGAAGACCCGGAGAACCGTTGTCTCTGCCTCTATGGCCTTGATCTCGTCTTGGTGGTGGTGGAACCCGGTACGGCGGTAGAGCCGCCACGCGGTCGCCTCAGTGGCTTCCCGCCGTGCGACCTCCGCGAGGTTGGTCCTGATCTCTTCGGACACGCCGATCGCCGTGAGGAGGCGCTCAACATCCATCACGGTCGGAGCGGTCTTGCCCGTCTCAACGCGGCTCAGTTTGGACGTGGACATGAGAGCGCTCCGGGCTACGGCCTTGGCCTCCTTGCCGCTGGCCTCCCGCAGTTCCCGGAGCGTCCGGCCGATGTCACCTTTCAGTGCCGTGCTGCTTCCACCACGACGTGAACGGCTCGGCGTGGCTCAGTGCCAGGTCGCGCCACTCGATCCACTTCCCGGCGTCGGGCTCCCGCTCCCCACTGATGAAACCGCCGGCAGCGTCGTACGTCATGGACACGACCGAGGAGTGATCGAACATCCAGAAGTCCGGTACGCCCGCCAGCGGGTTGGATCGCTCTGTGACGTCGAGGATGAAGAACTCTTCGCCGGCGGTCTGGTTGGTGAAGTAGCCCCATTCCAGTTCGTACCGTAGGTAGTCCGTCAGCGGCCGAGCGAGCACGTGGACGCGATACATGCGGCGTCCGGCGATTGTGTTCCGGCGGATTGTCTCAAGCCATGGAGCGTTATAGTCCTCGGGCTTCGGCTCCCCAGCGTGGTAGGCCCGCATCTTCTCAGCGCTGGTCGATCCGCTGTAGTCGTCCAGTGTCTCCAGCCGGAAAGCTTCCCGGTCGAAAGTTCCGAACAGTGCCCCGAACTCCTTAGCCGAGATCACGTGCAACGTCCCTGAGGAGCGCCAGGGGGATGCGCAAAGAGGCGGTCGCGTACACAGTTGGGCAGGTGCCGCCCTGGCACTTGCTTCCGTCGCCGTTCATTTTGGTGAGCTTCACGCCTTCCCCCTATTCGTAGAGGTTCGTCGTTCGATGCTCTCGGCGTCGAAGTGCTTAGGGCAAGGGCGACACGTTGCGGGAACGCGAAATCGCGCTGATCGGCCCCTAAATATGCCGCCGCGACTGCACCACCCGGAACCGGTTCGCCACATAAGCCAAGTCCGACAGCGCCGAGTTCGCCGCCGGGTTCGCGCCGGTGGCGTGGAAGTCGGAGAAGGCGGCGCTCTGGTTCACGTAGACGCCGCCGGTCAGGTTCACTGACAGGTTCACGCCTGCGTCCAGGGCTGCTTCCTCGGTCTTCGCGATCACGGTGTCGTCGGTGGAGTAGACCGCGGCGGTGATCGCGCCGTGGGTGGTCACGGTTTCGCGGAAGGTGTTGATCGCGGAGTCGGTGGTGTCGGTGGCGATCAGGAAGCTGATCGGGCCGAACCATTCGGCGGTGTAGATGTCGGTGTCGGTGGTGTCGATGGCGGCGATCAGGGGGGTGCGGACTTCGGCGGTGGGGTAGTCGGAGTTGGTTACGGTGCGGGAGGCCAGGACGGTCTTGCCGACCGATTCGGCTTTCTTCAGGCGCTCGCTCACGCCGGTGTTGCACACCGCGCCGAGGAGGGCGTTGGCGCGGGTGTCGTCGCCGAGCAGTTTGTCGACGGAGGTGGCGAGGTCGGTGGCGACGTCGTCGAACGATTTGTGCTCGCCGCCTGCGGTGATGCCGTCGCGGGGGATGAAGATGTTCTGGGGTGTGGTGCACATCTGGCCGCTGTAGAGGGAGAAGGAGAAGGCCAGGTTGCCCAGCATGCCCTTGTAGTCCTCGACCGAGTCGATGATGACGGTGTTGATGCCGGCCTTCTCGGTGTAGACCACGGCCTGCGGTGCGTTGCGCTCCAGCCACTCGCCGAACTCCGTGGAGCCGGTGTAGTCGATGACGCGGACCTCCGGGCGGGTCGCCAGCACCTTGGCCAGGCTCTCGCCTGGCTTCTCGGCCGCCAGCGCCACCAGGTTCGGGTCGAAGCCGGCTGCGGACAGCGTGTCGCGCAGCACCGCCACGGTGATCGCCAGCGGCAGGATCGCGTTCGGGTGCGGCTTCACCACCACCGCGTTGCCGGTGGCCAGCGAGGCGAACAGGCCCGGGTAGCTGTTCCAGGTCGGGAAGGTGTTGCAGCCGATCACCAGGCCGATGCCGCGCGGCACGGCGGTGAAGCGCTTGGTCATCCGCAGCGCCGGCTTCGGCCCCTGCGGCTTCTCCCACTCCGCCGCCGCGACCTGCGCGGTCTGCGCCGCGTAGGCGTAGGCGACGGCCTCCAGGCCGCGGTCCTGCGCGTGCGGGCCGCCGGCCTGGAACGCCATGCCGAAGGCCTGGCCCGAGGTGTGGTGCACGGCGTGCGCGATCTCGGTGGTGCGGGCGTTGAGCCGCCCCAGCGCCTCGATGAGCACCGTGGCCCGCACGTCCGGCCCGGCGTCGCGCCATTGCGGCATCGCCGCGCGCATTGCCGGCAGCAGCACGTCCAGGTCCGGGTGCGGGTAGGTGACGCCCAGCTCCACCCCGTACGGCGACGTCTCCCCGCCGACCAGCTCGTCCGTGCCCGGCTGCACCAGCGGGAACGGTCCGCCCAGGTAGGCGTCGTAGGACGCCTTGCCGGTGGTGGCGGCCTCCTCGCCGTACGCCTTCGGCATCTCCGGGTAGGGCGTCCAGAACGCCCGCTCCCGGATCGCCTCCAAGGCCCGATCGAGGGTCTCTCGGTGGCGGGCGGTGAACTGCTCGGCCGTGGCGGTCATCATCGACTCCCGGGATGCTGGTGTGGCGGCCCTGACGGGATCTAGAGTAAACCGAACGGTCGGTCGGTTCCAGAGCGACACCGCCTGGACACGCCGTCCGCGGAAGGAGTGGACGTCGATGGTGGGGAACGGGGCATCCGAAGCCCCCGGGTCACTCGTGGGAGTGATCGGCGGGGGCACGATGGGCGCCGGGATCGCGCAGCTGGCGGTCCAGGCCGGGCACGCGGTCGCGGTCTACGACGCACTGGACGGCGCGGCGGCGCGCGCCGTGGAGGGGATCGGCAAGCGCCTGGACGCGCTCGCCGCCAAGGGCAAGATCACCACTGAGGAATCCGAGGCGGCCAAGGCGCGCCTCTCCGCGCTCGACGGGCTGACCGGGCTGAAGGACGCGGTGCTGGTCGTCGAGGCGGTGATCGAGGACCTCGGCGTGAAGCAGAAGCTGTTCGCCGAGCTCGAAGACGTCGTCGACGCCGACTGCGGCCTGGCCACCAACACCTCCTCGCTGTCGATCAGCGCGATCGCCGCCGGCCTGCGCGACCCGGGGCGCCTGGTCGGCATGCACTTCTTCAACCCGGCACCGCTGATGCCGCTCGTGGAGATCGTCGAGGGCATCGCCACCGACCCCGCGCGCCGCGACGCCGTCCGCGCCCACGCCGAGGCCTGGGGCAAGACCACGGTGCAGTGCCGCTCCACGCCGGGCTTCATCGTCAACCGCGTCGCGCGGCCGTTCTACGCCGAGGCGCTGCGCGCGTACGAGGAGCAGGCGGCGGACTTCGCGACCATCGACGCGGTCGTGCGCGAGAGCGGCGGCTTCAAGATGGGGCCGTTCGAGCTGGTGGACCTGATCGGGCTCGACGTGAACCTCGCCGTCTCCACCTCGGTGTGGGAGGCGACCGGCTACGACCCCCGCTACACGCCGGCGTGGACGCAGAAGGAGTACGTCGCGGCCAAGCGCCTGGGCCGCAAGACCGGACGCGGGTTCCACGACTACGGCGAGAACGCGGCGAAGCCCGCCCCGGCCTACGAGCCGGCGCGGGAGCTGGAGCAGTCCGAGACGCTGCGCCCCGGCTCGTTCCGGCTGAGCGAGCTGTTCGACCCGACCCGGGACGACCGGCCCAGCAGCTTCCTGCTCTCCAAGAGCTTCGGCCGGACGGCGACGTCCTACGGCGACGGCCGGATCCTGGTCGATCTCATGCTCGACCCCGAGGCCGGGCCCACCGTCGCGCTGGCCCCGGCCGCGGACACGCCGCCGCGCGGTCTGGAGATGGCCGTCGCGTACCTCCAGAGCCTGGGCAAGAAGGTCGTGGTGCTGGAGGACGTGCCGGGGCTGGTGCTGACGCGGACCGTGGCGCGGCTGGTGAACGAGGCGGTCGACGCCATGTACCGGGGCGACGCCGACGAGGACGACATCGACACCGCGATGCGGCTGGGCGTCAACTACCCCCGGGGCCCGCTCGAATGGGGCGCCGATCTAGGCTTCGCGTACATCTGTGACGTGCTCGACAACCTTGAGAACGTTTACCGCGACGGCCGCTACCGCGCGTCGCCGCTGCTGCGGCAGCTCGCGCACGCCGACGCGCTCATGGGCGCGCCGTTGCTCAACCACGAGCCGCCGCCGCTGGTGCGGTCGGTCATGGTACAGGTCAACCGGGACGTGGCCGAGGCGCGGACGTACGCGGCCGGAGTGATGCAGCAGCTCGGCATGGCGCGCGTGGCTACCAAGTTTTCGGTTGTGGTGCCGGAGGCCGAGAAGGATTCCGAGGGCCAGGAGGGCTCTGAGCAGCCCAAGGAACCCAAGGAACCCAAGGAACCCAAGGAACCCAAAAAACCCGAGGAACCCGAGGCTTCCGACCAGCCCCCGGCACCGTAGCTAAGTACCGCCGCACCCGGGTCGCCCCGCACCCGGGTCGCCCCGCGCCCCGGCCGCCCCGCGCCCCAGCCCCCCCGCACCCCAGCCCCCCGCACCACCTCCCCTCAATCCGCTCCACCGGCAAGGACCAGACATGACCGACGCCTACCTCGTCACCGGCACCCGCACCCCCTTCGGCCGCTACGGCGGCGCCCTCTCCTCCGTCCGCCCGGACGACCTCGGCGCGCACGTCATCCGCGAGCTCCTCGCGGGCGTTCCGCAGCTACCCGGCGCGGCGGTGGAGGAGGTCTTCTTCGGCGACGCCAACCAGGCCGGCGAGGACAACCGCGACGTCGCGCGAATGGCCTTGCTGCTGGCCGGGCTGCCGGTCAGCGTGCCCGGCGTCACCGTGAACCGGCTGTGCGGGTCGGGGCTGGAGGCGCTGGTGCAGGCGGCGCGCCAGGTGCGGCTCGGTGAGGCGGACATAGTGGTGGCCGGCGGCGTGGAGTCGATGTCGCGGGCGCCGTTCGTCATGGGCAAGGCCGACGCGGCGTTCTCGCGCTCGGCCGACGTCTTCGACACCACGATCGGCTGGCGGTTCGTCAATCCCCTGATGAAGAAGCAGTACGGCATCGACTCCATGCCGGAGACCGCGGAGAACGTGGCTGAGCAGTTCGGCGTCGGGCGGGAGGACCAGGACGCGTTCGCGGTCCGCTCGCAGGAGCGCGCGCTGCGGGCCCAGGAGAACGGGCGCCTGGCGAAGGAGATCACCCCGGTCACCATCCCGCAGCGCAAGGCCGATCCCGTCGTCGTGGCGCGGGACGAGCACCCGCGCCGCACCTCGGTGGAGGCGCTGGCCAAGCTCGGCACGCCGTTCCGCGAGGGCGGCACCGTCACCGCCGGCAACGCCTCCGGCGTCAACGACGGCGCCGTGGCGCTGCTCGTCGCCTCCGGCGCCGCCGTCGACCGGTACGGCCTCACGCCGCTGGCGAAGGTCGTCACCTCGCACACCGCCGGCGTCGAGCCGCGGATCATGGGCATCGGCCCGGTCCCGGCCACCCGCGGCCTGCTGGAGCGGGCCAAGCTCGGCATCGGGGACATCGACGTCGTCGAGCTCAACGAGGCCTTCGCCTCGCAGTCGCTGGCCTGCCTGCGCGAGCTCGGGCTGCCCGACGACGCCGAGCACGTCAACCCCAACGGCGGCGCCATCGCACTCGGCCACCCGCTCGGCGCCTCCGGTGCGCGCCTGGCGCTGACCGCGGCGCTGGAGCTGACCGAGCGCCAGGCCCGGTACGCGGTCGCCACCATGTGCGTCGGCGTCGGGCAGGGGATCGCGGTGCTGCTGGAGCGTGCGGCATGAGTTCGCTCCCTGAGATCCCGGCGAACGTGCTCGACGCGGCCGAGCGCGCCTCCGTCGAGGAGCTCAGGACCTTGCAGACCGAGCGGATGGCGTGGACGCTGCGCCACGCCTACGCGAACGTTCCGCACTACAGGGCGGCGTTCGACGCGGCCGGCGTGCGGCCGCAGGATTTCCGGGAGCTGGCCGATCTGCGGCACTTTCCGTTTACCGCCAAGCAGGATCTGCGGGCGAACTACCCGTTCGGCATGTTCGCGGTGCCGCGCGAGCAGGTGGCCCGGATCCATGCCTCGTCGGGGACGACCGGCAAGGCAACGGTCGTCGGATACACCGCGTCAGACCTCGAACATTGGGCAGCGGTCGGCGCCCGGTCGCTGCGGGCCGCCGGGGTTCGGCCCGGGGACCGGGTCCACGTCGCCTACGGCTACGGCCTGTTCACCGGCGGCCTCGGCGTGCATTACGGGGCCGAGGCGCTGGGGTGCACCGTCATTCCGGTCTCCGGCGGCATGACGGCGCGGCAGGTGCAGCTGATCCAGGACTTCGAGCCCGACGCCATCTGCGTCACGCCGTCCTATCTGCTGGCGATCCTGGACGAGATGGAGCGCCAGGGCGTCGATCCGCGGGCCACGTCGCTGCGGGTCGCGGTGCTCGGTGCCGAGCCGTGGACCGACGCGATGCGCGCCGAGATCGAGGACCGGATGGGGGTCCACGCCGTCGACATCTACGGGCTCTCCGAGGTGATGGGGCCCGGCGTCGGCAACGAGGACGTCGGCGAGAAGGACGGCACCTATCTGTGGGAGGACCACTTCTACCCCGAGATCGTCGACCCCGAGACCGGTGCGGTAGTGCCGGACGGGGAACAGGGCGAGCTGGTCTTCACGTCCCTGACCAAGCAGGCGATGCCGGTGGTCCGGTACCGGACCCGGGACCTGACGCGGCTGCTGCCGGGGCTGAGCCGGCCGATGCGGCGCATGGAGCGCATCACTGGGCGCAGCGACGACATGATGATCGTGCGCGGGGTCAACCTCTTCCCCAGCCAGATCGAGGAGGAGCTGCTCACCGTCGACGGGCTCGCGCCGCATTTCCTCTGCGTGCTGACGCGGCCGGGGCGGCTCGACGAGCTGTGCGTGCGGGTCGAGGCACGCGACGCGGCGGTCGACCGCGGTGCGGCGGGGGAGCGGCTGGCGTTCGGCGTCAAGGAGAAGTTCGGGGTCACGATCACTGTGGATGTGCTGGAGCCCGGAGATCTGGAACGCTCTCAGGGCAAAGCACAGCGGATCGTGGACATGCGGGCCGCGACTTCATGATCTAGAACAGGAAACGATGAGCACAGAAACCGCCGCGACCCGGCGCACCACCTACACCCCCGATTCCCTGCTGGAAGTCGCTGTAGCGGTGTTCAACGAACGCGGCTACGACGGCACCAGCATGGAGGACCTGGCGCGCGCCGCCGGGATCACGAAATCGTCGATCTACCACCACGTCAAGGGCAAGGAGGAGCTGCTGGAGCGCGGTGTGAACCGGGCTCTGGACGCGCTGAACGGCTCGTTGGACGCGATGGAGGCCCTGCCGGACGCCGGGGAGCTGGACCGGGTCGAGCAGGCCGTGTTCCGCGCGGTGCAGATCCTGGTCGAGGAGCTGCCGTACGTGACGCTGCTGCTGCGGGTGCGCGGCAACACCGAGGCCGAGCGGGCGGCGCAGGAGCGGCGGCGGGAGATCGACCGGCGGCTGGCCGGGTTCGTGGAGCGGGCGGCGGCCGCCGGGGCGCTGCGGTCGGACGTGGAGCCGCATCTGGCGTCGCGGCTGGTGTTCGGGATGGTGAACTCGGTGGCGGAGTGGTACCGGCCGGCGCGGGACCTGGCCGCGGACGACGTGGCGGCGGCGGTGACGCAGCTGGTGTTCGACGGGTTGCGGCGGCGGTAGGGCGGCAGGGCTGTTGAACGGTAGGGCGGCAGGGCGGTTGGGCTGCCGGTTTCCGGTCGGCGCGCGCCTGCGCCTCGCGCCCTGGTATCAGGGCCCGACTTCCCACAGCAGCCGGTAGTACTCGGTGCGCTCGGGGTCCGGGTCGATCCCGTAGGCGTCGAGCAGCGGACGCTCCCAGCCGGCGCCGTAGTTCCAGGTCGTGGACCAGGTGGCGATCGCCAGGTCGGACCAGCGGTCGGCGACGCCGAGGTCGCCGAGGTCCACGTGGCCGGCGAAGCGGCCGTCCGGGGTGAGCAGGGTGTTCGGGGCGCAGGTGTCGCCGTGGCAGACGACCAGCCGGTCGACCGGCGGGATGTCCGCGACGCGCTTGAGGGCCTCGGCCATACCGCCGAGGTGGCGGTAGTCGGAGTGCAGGGCGCGGTCGGCGCGGTTGTCGGCGTTGCGCAGCGCCTCCGCCACGCGCTCCTCGGCCGACGCCGAGAACGGGCAGTCGGCGACCGGCAGGGCGTCGTGGAAGGCTCGCAGCGCCTCCCCGATCACCCGCACGGCCGTCGCCGGCTCCCCGAGCCAGCGCTCGCTGACGGCCATCTCGCCGGGCAGCGCGGCGGTGACCAGCCAGGCGCCGTCGTCGTCCGAGCCCAGGTCCAGCACGCGGGGGACAGTGATGCTAGGTACAGTGCCGCGGGGAACGGTGACGCGGCCGCCGGCCCACCGCATCCGCGCCGCCTCCCCGGCCAGGTCGGGCCCGCTGCCGGTGGGCGCCCACTTCGCGTACCGGGCCCCGGGGCCGTCGCCGAGGCGGAAGGTGGCGCCGCCGACCTCGTTGGCCCAGACCGGGACGATCGCCAGACCCCGCGCGGCTTCCCGGATCGGGGCCGGGACCGGGTGATCGCGCGGCGGGACGCCGGAGAAGCTGGGCACGCTCATGAGCCGAGCATTTCATGATCGGCTGTGCGGGCCGAAAGGATTTTCAGTCCGCACACCCGCGTCGGCCAGGGCGCCTCACCCCGGCTCGACAGCCAGCCGGTATCCGCGCTTGGTCACCGTCGCGATGACGTCCGCGTGCTCCCCGAGCGAGGACCGCAGGCGCGCGACCGTCGCCTCGACCGCGTGTTCGTCGCGCCGCATCCCGGTCCAGACGCGGCGCAGCAGCTCGGCGCGGCTGAGCACGCGGCCGGGCTGCCGGGCCAGTTCGCGCAGTACGCCGGCGGGCAGTGGCGGGAGCGGGACCGGGCGGCCGTCGATCAGCACCGCGTTGCCCTGCACCACGATGTCGCGGCCGGGGGTGTTGAGACGGCGGCGGACGCGCGGGGGCAGTTCCTGCGTTATCACCCGGGCGAGGGAGCCCAGGCGGCCCCGGTCCGGCGAGACGGTGGTGATGCCGTGCGGCTCCAGCGGCGCGGCGCAGACCGTTCCGATGCACGCCGCCATGACGTCGGCCTGCATCGCCTCCACCACCCGGCCCAGGTTGCCGCTGTTCTCCGCCGCCGCCAGGAAGGCGGCCGCGCCCGGTGCGGAGGTGAAGGCCACCGCGTGGACCTGTCGGCGCACCACCGCCTCGATCAGGCGGTTGACGGCGCCGGTGTCCTGCGGCGGGCCCCACTGGTAGACCGGGACCGGCACCACCTCGGCGCCGGCGCCGCGCAGCGCGTCCAGGAAGACGGTGTCCGCGCTGCCGTGCAGCTGCACCGCGATCCGGGTGCCGGCCAGGTCCCGGGCCAGCAGCCAGTCCAGCAGCTCGGTGGAGGACTCGGAAGGCGGCGAATAGGTTTCGCGCATCCCGCACTGGCGGATCGCTCCGGTGGCCTTGGGGCCGCGGGCGGTCAGGGTCGCTTCGGCCAGTGCCGCGGTCAGCGGTTCGCCCAGGCCCCAGCCCTCGGCCGTGGAGATCCAGGCCCGCCAGCCGATGCCGGTGGTCGCGACCGCGTAGTCCAGCGGGCCGCGCAGGCACTCCTCGGTGGCCGCCCGCAGGACTCTGTCATCGTGCAACGGGATGATGCGCATGGTCGGCGCCATCATGACCTCGGCGCCGCGCCGCCGGAGCATCGCCCCCAGCTCCTCCCGGCGCCGGTCCGAGGTGATCGCCACGACGCAGCCGATCAGGGGGTCGGAGCCGGTCGTCCCGGGGGTGGGGGAGGCCGGTGAACCCGGTGTGTCCGGTTCGGTTGTGGTCGTGTCCATGCGCCGTACTATCTTCGGGCCCGATTACAGGGGTGTTGCCGACCGGCTACGGGGCGGTAAGACGGTTCGCCCCTTGAAAACACTGGCGACAGGTGTGTGGACGTTGTCATTCCCGGAGGCGGCGGTGTGAGGTCTCCGTCGCGCGCGGGTAACGGCCGCGCGGTGCGGGCAGGCGCGCGCCGACGAGGGTGAGGGTGTGGACACCTCCGCCGCAGCCGGCGTGACTCGAACGGATTGTCCCCACTGGGGACGCGTTGCCGGTGATCCCGGCGCCCCGGTGCCGGGGGTGCCGGTCGATCTCCTCACATCGGGCCGGGGCGGCGATGCGGGCGGTTTCGATCGCGTGTAACACCGCTGACGCGGATGGGTAATCGCCGGGCTGCACCTTGGGGTCATGAGCCCCTCGCTGCGCAGAGTCCTCGTCGTCGGACACGGCATGGTCGCCCACCGGTTCGTGTCCAGTCTTCTTGAGCACGCCCGGGAGGGCGGGCTGCCGGCTCCGGCCGTCACCGTCTTCGGGGCGGAGGACCGGCCGGCCTACGACCGGGTGCGGCTCTCGTCGTGGTTCGACGACCGGGATCCCGGCGGGCTGCACCTGGAGCCCTATCCGGAGGGCGCGGTGGAGGTGGTCGCGCCCGCGACCGTCGTGGCCGTCGACCGGGAGGCGCAGACCGTCACCACCGCCGACGGCGCCGTCCGCGGCTACGACACGCTGGTGCTGGCCACCGGCAGCCGGCCGTTCGTGCCCCCGGTGGAGCAGCACACCGCTCCCGGCTGCTTCGTCTACCGGACCCTGGACGACGTCGAGGCCATCGCCGCCTACGCCGACGGCCGCCGGACCGGCGTCGTGGTCGGCGGCGGACTGCTCGGGTTGGAGGCCGCGAAGGCGCTGACCAGCCTCGGGCTGGAGACCACGGTCGTGGAGTTCGCGCCGCGCCTGATGCCGTTGCAGGTCGACGACGGCGGTGCCGCCGCGCTCCAGGCCCGCATCGCGGAGCTCGGCGTCATCCTGCTCACCGGCACCCGCCTGGACCGCGTGGTCGTCGGCGACGACGGCGTCGCGCGGGCCGTGCAGGCCATCCGCGGCGAGGAGACGATCGCCGTGGACGCCGACATCGTCGTCTTCGCCGCCGGTGTGCGCCCCGAGGACGGCCTGGCCCGCGACGCCGGGCTCGGCGTCGGCGAGCGCGGCGGCATCGTCGTGGACCGGCTCTGCCGCACCTCCGACCCCCGCGTCTACGCCATCGGCGAGTGCGCGCTGGCCGCCGACGGCCGGGTCTACGGCCTGGTCGCGCCCGGGTATCAGATGGCTGAGGCGGCCGCCGCGCACATCGCCGCCGCCAGCGACGAGCGGGCCTTCACCGGCGCCGACACCTCCACCAAGCTGAAGCTGCTCGGCGTGGAGGTCGCCAGCTTCGGCGACGCGTTCGGCGCGGCCGACGGCGCGCTGGCCGCCACCTACAGCGACTCCCGCCGCCGGGTGTACCGCAAGCTCACCGTCGCTCCCGACGGCCGGCTGCTCGGCGGGATCCTGGTCGGCGACGCCGACGACTACGCCACGCTGCGCGCCCTCGTCGGCGAGCAGCCGCCGGCCGCGCCCGAGCTGCTGTTGCTGCCCGCCGGGACGGCCGGGGCGGTCACCCTCGGACCGGCCGGGCTGCCCGACGGCGCCGTGCTGTGCTCCTGCCACAACGTCACCAAGGGCGCCATCTGCACGGCGATCGACGACCTCGCCGAGAAGGGCGCCGAGACGGGCAACGGCGAGGTGACGACCAAGCAGGTCGGCCTGTGCACCAAGGCCGGGACCGGCTGCGGGTCCTGCGTCACCTCGATCAAGAGCCTGATCACGGCGGCCGGCGGCGGCAGCTCGGCGCTGTGCGAGCACTTCTCGCAGACCCGCTCCGAGCTCTATACCATCGTCCGCCGGGACCGGATCACCACCTTCGCCGAGCTGCTGGCCAAGCACGGGACGGCGGCCGTCGGCGGCGCGGCCAAGACCGGCGCGGCCAAGGCCCCGGCCTCGGCGAAGGAGGTCAACGACGGCTGCGACGTCTGCAAGCCCGCTGTCGGCTCCATCCTGGCCTCCCTCGGCGGCCTGCTCGCCGAGGCCGAGGGCGCCGGGCGCAAGCCGCACGTGCTGGACGGCGGCCAGGCCGCGTTGCAGGACACCAACGACCACGTGCTGGCCAACCTCCAGCGCAACGGCTCCTACTCGGTGGTGCCGCGCATCCCCGGCGGCGAGATCACCCCGGACAAGCTGATCGTCATCGGCGAGGTGGCGCGCGACTTCGGCCTCTACACGAAGATCACCGGCGGCCAGCGCATCGACCTGTTCGGCGCGCAGATGGCCGACCTGCCGAAGATCTGGCGGCGCCTGGTGGACGCCGGGTTCGAGTCCGGCCACGCCTACGGCAAGGCGCTGCGCACCGTGAAGTCCTGCGTCGGCTCCACCTGGTGCCGCTACGGCGTCCAGGACTCGGTCAAGATGGCCATCGACCTGGAGCTGCGCTACCGGGGCCTGCGGGCGCCGCACAAGATCAAGATGGCGGTGTCCGGCTGCGCCCGGGAGTGCGCGGAGGCGCAGTCCAAGGACGTCGGCGTCATCGCCACCGAGCGCGGCTGGAACCTCTACGTCGGCGGCAACGGCGGGGCCCGGCCCCGGCATGCCGATCTGCTGGCCACCGACCTCGACGACGAGACGCTGGTCCGCACCGTCGACCGGTTCCTGGCGCTCTACATCGCCGAGGCCGATCGGCTGGAGCGCACCGCGACCTGGGTCGAGCGCTACGAGGGCGGCCTGGACCGGCTTCGCAGCGTCCTGCTGGACGACGTGGAGGAGCGCGGCGCCGACCTGGAGGCGCTGATCGCCGCGCACGTCGACGCCTACACCGACGAATGGCGCGCGGTGCTCGACGACCCGGTGAAGCTGGCCCGGTTCGCCACGTTCGTCAACGCCCCGGAGGCGCCGGACCCGACCGTGGCGTTCGTGCCCGAGCGCGGGCAGATCAAGCCGCTGCTGACCCTGGGTCGGCGCTGATGAAAACGCCTACGCCAACGCCTACGCCAACGCCGGCGCCGATGCCAACGCCAACGATGACGCCAACGCCGATGCCAACGCCAACGCTCGAAAACGAGGAGGAAACCATGTGGACCGCCGTCTGCAAGTACACCGAACTGGAACCCGGACGCGGCGTTGCCGCCCTGGTCGAGGGCAGTGCCGTGGCCCTGTTCCGGCTCGGTGACGGTTCGCTGCACGCCGTCGGCAACATCGACCCCTTCAGCGGCGCCTCGGTCATCTCCCGCGGCATCACCGGGATGCGCGGCGACGGCACCGCCACCGTCGCCTCGCCGATGTACAAGGACATCTTCGACCTGGCCACCGGAGTCGCCCTGGACGCCCCCGAGGTGCGCCTCCCGGTCTTCGCGGTGCGCCGCCACCGGGGCGTGGTGTGGGTCGGCCCGGATGTCACATCCGGCTCCGCCCCGGATGCGGAACTCCTGACGGCGGCGACTCCGGCGGTGTGACCGGGCGAAACAGGGTGTTCATAGTCTGCGGTCGCAGTCCACCGGAAGCGAACGAAGGAGGAGAACCGTGACCGCGACCGTGCCCGCGGACGTCGCCGCGTCCGTACTGCCAGACCGCACCCTGCTGGACACCTGGAACCCCGAGGACGAGGAGCTGTGGGCGGCCGGCGGCCGCCGGATCGCCCGCCGCAACCTCGCCTTCTCGATCCTCTCCGAGCACATCGGCTTCTCGGTGTGGTCGCTGTGGTCGGTGCTGGTGCTGTTCCTCGGCCCGGCCTACCACGTCGACGCCGCCGGGAAGTTCCTGCTCACCTCGGTGCCGACCCTGGTCGGGTCGGTGCTGCGGCTGCCCTACAGCTTCGCCGTGACCCGCTTCGGCGGCCGCAACTGGACCGTCTTCAGCGCCCTGCTCCTGCTGGTGCCGTGCGCTCTGGCCGCCTTCCTGGTCAAGCCCGGCGTGTCCTACTCGACGCTGCTCGTGCTGGCCGCGGTCACCGGCGTCGGCGGGGGCAACTTCGCCTCGTCGATGACGAACATCAACGCCTTCTACCCCGACCGGCTCAAGGGCTGGGCGCTCGGGCTGAACGCCGGCGGCGGCAACATCGGCGTCGCCGCCGTGCAGCTGGTCGGCCTGGCGGTGCTGGCCTGGTCCGGCAAGGGCCACCCCGGTCTGGTCGCCGGGATCTACCTGCCGCTGATCGTCGTGGCCGCCGCCGGGTCGGCGATCTACATGGACAACCTGCCGAACCGGAAGCCGGAGCGGGGCGCGATCCGCGAGGTCGCCAGGCGCGGCCACACCTGGATCATCTCCACCCTCTACATCGGCACCTTCGGCTCGTTCATCGGCTTCGGATTCGCCTTCGGGCAGGTGCTCCAGGTGCAGTTCAAGCACGACTTCGCCACGCCGATCGACGCCGCCTACCTGACGTTCCTGGGCCCGCTGCTGGGCTCGGTGTCCCGGCCGGTCGGGGGCCGGCTGGCCGACCGGTTCGGCGGGGCGCGCGTGAGCCTGGTGACGTTCGCCGCGATGGCGGCCGGCGCCGCGATCGTGCTGGCCGCGTCCCGGGCCGGGTCGCTGGCGGTGTTCGTCACCGGGTTCGTACTGCTGTTCGTCTTCAGCGGGGTGGGCAACGGGTCGGTCTACAAGATGATCCCGGTGCTGTTCGCCGGCGAGCCCGAGCCGAGGGCGCGCCGTCTCAGCGGGGCGCTCATCGGCCTGGCCGGGGCGGTGGGGGCGTTCGGGGGAGTGCTGGTGAACATGGCCTTCCGCCAGTCGTTCCTCAGCACGAAGACCGGGGACGCGGCCTACCTGGGGTTCCTTGTCTTCTACGCGCTGTGCGCGGGGCTCACCTGGGTGGTCTACCTGCGCCGCCGCAGCGGGGTCTGACCGGGCCCGTCACTCGGGCCCTCTCAACGCCGGCCCCGTCACTCCGGCTCCGCCCCGAAGACGACCTCCGGATCACCTGGCAGCGCCGGCAGGTGGTCCGTCTCGTCGAACACCAGCAGCGTCCGCGTCGAACGGACGCCCGGCATGTTCTGGATGTGGGTGAAGACCAGGTCGCGCAGCGTCTTGTTCGAGGCGCTGCGCACCAGCAGCAGCACGTCGAAGTCGCCGCTGACCAGCGCCACGTGCTCCACCCAAGGCAGCGCCGCCAGCGTGTCGCGGATCTGCCGCCAGGAGTTCTGCTCCACTTTCATGGTCAAGTACGCGGACGTGCTGAAACCCACCCGTTCCGGATCCACCTGGATCGTGAAGCGGCGGATCACACCCTCGTCGAGCAGGCGTTTCACCCGGGTGTAGACGTGGGCGCGAGAGACGTGGACGGCCGCGGCGAGGTCGCGCATCGACATGCGGCCGTCCTGCTGGAGCAGATGGACGATCCGGCGATCCGTGTCGTCCAGCGTGGACGGTTGGCCGTTGACGGTGGTGCTCATGGCTCCGATTGTCTCCGATCTTGACGGGTTACTGGTCAACCGGTGTTCTCCGAACAAACAATCGGCATCAATAGGCCACACGCACCCCCCGACACGTGTCAATGGAGACGACGTGACAGTTCTCGCCACGCCCGACAAGACCGGGTCGGGCTTCCCCCTCGGGTTCGACCCGATCCTGGACCCCTCCCCGCTCCAGTACCTGGACGAGCACGGCGCGCTGTCCGGCCCGCTCCGCGACGACGCCGCCGAACTGGCCCCGGACCAGCTCCTGGCCACCTGGCGCGCGATGGTGGTGGGCCGCCGGTTCGACCTCCAGGCGACCACGATGGTCCGGCAGGGCCGGCTGGCCGTCTACCCCTCCTCCTACGGGCAGGAGGCGTGCGAGATCGGCGCCATGCTGGCGCTGCGGGCCACCGACTGGTTCTTCCCCACCTACCGCGACTGCGTGTCCATGGTGACGCGCGGCATCGACCCGGTGGAGGCCCTGACCCTGCTGCGCGGCGACTGGCACTGCGGCTACGACCCCCAGCGCTGGCGCACCGCGCCGCAGTGCACCCCGCTGGCCACGCAGGCGCCGCACGCCGCCGGACTGGCGCTGGCCGCCAAGCTGGCCGGCGACGACACCGTCGCGCTGGCGTTCTGCGGCGACGGCGGCACCAGCGAGGGCGACTTCCACGAGGCGCTGAACTTCGCCGCCGTGTATCAGGCCCCGGCGGTCTTCTTCGTGCAGAACAACCAGTACGCCATCTCGGTGCCGCTGGCCAAGCAGACGCACGCCGCCGCGCTCGCGCACAAGGCCGTCGGGTACGGCATGGCCGGGGTGCGGGTCGACGGCAACGACGTCATCGCCGTGCGCCGGGTCGTGGCCGAGGCCGCCGAGCGGGCCCGGGCCGGGCACGGGCCGACGCTGATCGAGGCCGTCACCTACCGGATGCAGGCCCACACCAACGCCGACGACGCCACGCGGTACCGGGAGGACTCGGAGGTGGAGTACTGGCGGTCGCGGGACCCGCTGGCGCGGCTGGAGACGTATCTCAAGGCCCGGGGGCTGCTGACGGAGGCCGTGGTCGCCGAGGCGAACCAGGCCGCCGAGGCGCTCGCCGACGACATGCGGGCCCGGCTCGGCGAGGAGCCGGAGGTGGACCACCGGGATCTGTTCCGGCACGTCTATGCCCAGCCCACGCCGCAGCTGCTGGAGCAGGCGGTGGCGTTGCAAGCCGAGCTGGACGCCGAGGCCGAGGCCGAGGCCGAGGCGGGTGCCGAAGCCGGTGCCGGTGCCGGTGCCACTACCAATGCCGGTGCCGGTGCCGGTGCCGAAGGCGATCCGGAGGCGGGCCGATGACCACGACTCTCGACACCGCCGCCCAGCGGGTGCGGAACACTGAGATCTCGCTGGCGCAGGCCGTCAACCGGGCCCTGCGCGACGCCATGACCGCCGACGACAAGGTCGTGGTGTTCGGCGAGGACGTCGGCGTGCTCGGCGGGGTCTTCCGCGTCACCGACGGCCTGACCCGGGACTTCGGGGAGCAGCGGTGCTTCGACAGCCCGCTGGCCGAGGCCGGGATCATGGGCACCGCGATCGGCATGGCCATGTACGGGTTCCGGCCGGTCGTGGAGATGCAGTTCGACGCCTTCGCCTACCCCGCGTTCGAGCAGATCGCCTCGCACCTGGCCAAGATGCGCAACCGGACCCGCGGGACCCTGCCGCTGCCGGTCGTCGTGCGTGTGCCCTACGGCGGCGGGATCGGCGGCGTGGAGCACCACTCGGACTCCTCCGAGGGGTACTTCGCCGCCACGCCGGGCCTGCACGTGGTGACCCCCGCGACGGTGTCCGACGCCTACACCCTGCTGCGCGCGGCGATCGAGTCCGACGACCCGGTGATCTTCATGGAGCCCAAGCGGCTCTACTGGTCGAAGGACGTCCTGGAGACCTCCGGCCCGGCCATCGGCACCGCGGCCGTCCGGCGTCAGGGCACTGATGCGACCCTGATCGCCTACGGCCCGACCGTGTCCACGGCGCTGGAGGCGGCCGACGCCGCCGCGGCCGAGGGCTTCGACCTGGAGGTCGTGGACCTGCGGTCGATCGTGCCGTTCGACGACGAGACGGTGTGCGAGTCGGTGCGCAAGACCGGGCGCGCGGTGGTGATCCACGAGGCCGCCGGATTCGGCGGCACCGGCGCCGAGATCGCCGCCCGCGTCTCCGAACGCTGCTTCCACTGGCTGGAGGCGCCGGTGCGGCGCGTGACAGGGTTCGACATCCCCTATCCGCCGCCGAAACTGGAGCGGCACCACCTGCCGTCGGTGGACCGGATCCTGGACGTGGTGGCGTCGTTGCAGTGGGAGGACCGGTGAGCGCGCGGGAGTTCCGCCTGCCGGACCTGGGCGAGGGGCTGACCGAGGCCGAGATCGTGGCGTGGCACGTCGCGGTCGGGGACCCGGTCGCGGTGGACCAGGTGGTCTGCGAGGTGGAGACGGCGAAGGCGACGGTCGAGGTGCCGTGCCCCTACGGCGGTGTGGTCGTCGAGCTGCACGGAGCGGTCGGCGACGTCGTGGACGTGGGGAAGCCGCTGATCAGCGTCGGAGCGAAGGCTGAGGGGTCGGGGGCGGCGCCGGAGGAGCCTGCGGATCGGGCGCGGCTCGACGCCGAGCGCAAGAGCGCGAACGGGAAGCAGTCCTCTGGGAATGTGCTCGTCGGCTATGGCACCGCTGAGGGCGGGGGAGTCCGACGGCGGCGAGTGGTGAGCGGGTTCGGCGGACATACGCCGTTGCCGCGTGTGCATGCCGGTGCCGACGTCACGCCGATCGTTGAAACCGTTGCCACTGCTAAGAACGGCGGCGGCGCGGCGAGCTCGGCTCGGGTCGCTGTGGTGTCACCGCTGGTGCGTCGGCTGGCGAAAGAAGGCGGCCTGGATCTGGCCGAGGTGCGGGGTTCCGGGCCGGAGGGCCTCATCATGCGGCGCGACGTCGAGGCTGCGCTCGCGGCTCCGGCCCCGGCCGCCAGCTCCACGGCCGCGGTCGGCGCCGTGAGCAGCAGCGGCGGCATCGCGGAGCGCGAACGCGTCCCTCTGAAGGGCCTGCGCCGAGCCGTCGCCGACAAGCTGTCCCGCTCCCGGCGCGAGATCCCCGACGCGACGACCTGGGTCGACGTCGACGCCTCCGGACTGATGGAGCTGCGCGAGACGCTCAACCGCGACGCCGATGCGCGGCGTATCAGCCTGCTGGCTCTGCTGGCCCGGATCTGCGTCGCGGGCCTGACCCGGTACCCGGAACTGAACTCGACGGTGGACGTCGAGCGGCAGGAGATCGTGCGCTACGCCGACGTGAACCTCGGATTCGCGGCGCAGACCGACCGGGGCCTGGTCGTGCCGGTGGTGCACGGCGCGCATCGGATGTCGACCGAGGAGCTCTCCGCCGAATTCGAGCGGCTGACGACGGCGGCGCGCGCCGGCACGCTGAGCGTGGCAGAGCTGACCGGATCCACGTTCACGCTCAACAACTACGGCGTGTACGGGGTCGACGGTTCGACGCCGATCCTGAACCATCCCGAGGCGGCGATGCTGGGAGTGGGGCGGATCGTGAAGAAGCCGTGGGTGGTGTCCGGGCCGGACGGGGACGAGCTGGCGATCCGGCGGGTGACGCAGCTGTCGTTCACCTTCGACCACCGGGTGTGCGACGGCGGCGTGGCCGGCGGGTTCCTGCGGTATGTCGCCGATCTGGTGGAGGAGCCTGCGCGGTTGCTGCGAGGGATCTAAGAGTCCTGCGCTGTTGCTCGAGCATTCCGCAGCGTCACTCCCGCCGTGACGGCTCCGAGTGCGGTGATGCCGAGCAGCAGCGCACTCGGCGAAGCGACGCCCTTCAAGGACGACAGCAGGTACGGCGCGGCGAAGCCCAGGTAGGTGAAGGCTTGGAACACGGCGGTCATCCCCGCGAGGTCCTCCGCCGGCGCCAGCCGCTGGACTTCGCCGAGGCCGAACACCATCAGCACGCCGTACCCGAAGCCCATCACCACCGCGACCGCGAGCGTCAGCACCGCCTGCCACGCGCCGAGCCGGTCCAGCGCCGCCACCCCGGCTTCGGCGAGGCTTCCGACGGTCACCAGCGTCAGGCCCAGGACGAGCAGTCGCGGACGCGCGGTGTCCTTGCCGTCGGCGGCTGCTGAGACCTTGCGCGCGTAGGGCTGGATGAGGACTCCGGCCAGCGCGGTCGTCGCCGCGGCGGTGCCGGCGAACGCCAGCGCGATGCCCTTCACGTGGCCCGCCGCGAGACCGGGAACGTAGACCATGGCGATCGTCGCGGCGCCGAACACCCACGGAGCCATCGGCAGTATGACGCCGACGAAGCGCCGGTCGGAGAACCCGCGCAGGCGGAGCAGGCCGCCGCCGAGGACGTCGGACTGCCGGCGGGTCACGGTTTCAGGGGTCTGCGACAGCAGCCACAGCGCGATCGCGGCCAGGACCAGTTGGGGGACGTAGGGCGTCTCGAACGCGGCCGGTCCCCACTGTGCCGACAGTCCGGCGATCAGCGGACCCAGACCGAAGCCCGCGGTCATGGCGATCGAGGCCCGCCTGGCTCCGGCGCCGGCTGCCACCCGGCTGCCCGTCTTACTCTCGGCTTCTGTCAGTGAGAGCTCTTTCACCCAGGCGCTTCCCGCGCTGAACGCCGCACCGCTGGCGATCCCCATCAGCACCCGCCCCGCCGACAGCCAGGCCAGGCCGTGCGAACCGAGCATCAGCACCACCCCCGACACCATCGACAGGGCCACCGCGAACACCACCACCGGTCGCCTCCCGATCCGGTCCGACAGCGGTCCCGCGACCAGCAGCCCGGGCACCAGCCCGGCCGCGTACAGGCCGAATATCGCCTCGGCGGCGGAGGCGGACACCCCCATCCGCTCGCGGTAGAGGAGCACGAGCGGCGCGAACTGGTTGGCACCCCAGCCGACGGCGGTCAGCGCGAAGGCGGCTCGGGCCCAGCCCTCGCCGCGAGGGCGTGATGGCGTCGGCATCACGGGATTCTTCACGTCTGTAAGGCTCACAAGTCCGATGATCTCTTGCGATCACCCGGCTGCCCAGTGGCAGGAATGACATGCTGCGCTAAAATACTGCCATGGCTGGTGGTGTGCGTCCGTCTTCGGGCTCGGGCTCGGGTTCTCGTTCTGGCTCAGGCTCAGGCTCGGGTTCTCGTTCCGGCCGGCATCTTCTTGCGGTGGCGGTCACCGAGGGCGCGCCGATCTTCGAGCTGTCAATCCCCATCGAGATCTTCGGCCGTCTGCGGCCCGGCATGCCGGAGCTCGGCTACGACGTCCGGGTCTGCAACCCGGTGTCAGGGCCCGTACTGTCCAGCGGCGGTTTCGTCGCGCACAATGCCGACACGTACGACCTGCTCGCGCACGCGGACACGGTGATCGTCCCCGCGGTGCGCAACGTCGCGGAGGAGCCGCCCGCGGACCTGGTCGCGGCCGTGCGCGAGGCCCACGCCCGCGGCGCCCGCGTGGCCTCGCTCTGCTCGGGCGCCTTTGTCCTGGCGGCCGCGGGCTTGCTGGACGGGCGGCGGGCCACCACGCATTGGCTCTACGCGGAGGAGTTCAACCGCCGCTTCCCCCAGGTGGAGCTGGACCCCGCCGTCCTCTACATTGACCACGGCGACGTCCTCACCAGCGCCGGAACCACGGCCGGCATCGATCTGTGTCTGGCCATGGTCGCGGCCGACCACGGCGCGGACGTCGCCAACACCCTGGCCCGGCGGCTGGTCGCGCCGGCGCACCGGAGCGGCGGTCAGGCTCAGTATGTTGATACACCGATGCGCGCGGCGCCGGTCGAATCAGGGCCCGAAGGACTGGGCCCGCTGCTGGACTGGATGCGGACGAATCTCGCCGAGCCGCTCACGGTCGCGGATCTGGCCCGCCAGGCCAACGTCGCCGAGCGCACGCTGATCCGCCGCTTCCACACCGCCGTGGGCACCACGCCGGGCAAGTGGCTCACCGCGCAGCGCGTCCTGCACGCGAAACGCCTGCTGGAGACCACCGACCTGCCCGTGGAGCGGGTCGCCCGGCAGGCCGGCCTGGGCGGCGCGGCGAACCTGCGCCACCACTTCACGGAGGCGGTGGGCGTCGCACCGAGCGACTATCGCCGTACGTTCCGTGCGCCAGGGTATTGATTCGAATACCTCGGATCGGCCTATCGTGGTCCCAGCAGTTTCCTGACTGGAGGCCCAGTGACGACAACCCGCGATCCGTCGTGCGGATTCGGCCGGCTGACCGACGGGGACGACTGGGACGACGACCTCGGTGTCGCCGGCCGGGTCGGCCCGCTCGGACCGCTCATCCCGGTCGGCCCGCTCGGCCGGGCCGATCCGGCCGGACCGCCCGGCCGGGCGCCGTCGCGCTGGATGTCGCCGCCGCCCCCGCCGCCGTTCAGCGGCCGGCCGACGATGGCCGCCTACGGGCGTGCGATCGACCACTTCCGCAGCCATCCGGACCGGGCCGGGGGCCTGACCCATCTTCGAGAGCTGATGCTCCAGGGCGTGCGGGCCGGGACCGTCGGCGCGCACGAGGTGCTGTGCCACGTCCGGCCGGCCGCGGTGGCGGTGTCGCTGCTGGCCGAGCCGGATCCGGCGGTGGTGCCGGTCGGCCGGCTGATCGTGGAGCGGATCCGGGTCGCCGCCGCCGGCCGCCCGGAGCGCTGGTCGGCCTTCATCGACCGGGCCGAGTCCTGGACCGGCTCGCTGCTGTCGCTGCTCACCGACGCCGACGACGAGCGTCCCAGCCTGCCCCCGGCCCGCCCCAACGCCTGGACCGGCCACCTGTGGCGGCCCGCCAACATCCTGCTGGCCCTGGCTCCGCCGGAGGGCGCCCGCCACTTCCTCACCGAGGGCGCGGTCGGCACCGCGATCCGCCGCGCCGGGCTGGCGCAGCGGATGGCGGGCTTCGTGCCGCTGTCGCGCGCGCTGGTGGAGCACACGCTGAGCTCCCGGGGCAGCGGCCGGGCCCGGCTGCGGCTGGCGGCGAACGCCTTCACCCCGGACGAGGTGCTGGCCGAGCTGCTGAACTGGGTCGGCGAGCCGGCCATCGCCACCGCGGTGCGCGAGCACGACTTCGCCGGCGCGGCGGTGCGGTACGCGGCGTTCGAGACCGTCCGGGACCGGCCCGAGGCGCTGCGCAACTCGCTCACCGAGCTGCTGGACCACGGCCAGCAGCAGTTCCTGGACCTGCTGGACGCGGTCCCGGACGAGGACGCGGTGTGGATCCACACCCTGATCCGGATGGCCGGCGACGCGCTGGGGCCGGGTCCGCGCCGGGCCGCGTACGCACGGCTGGCAGAGGTCTGCGAAGCCGAGGCGGTGTGGACGCTGGACCTGGCCGTCGCCGGGTCGCTGGAGGCGATGCTGCCGGAGGTGCGGGCGTCGATGACGGAGGGCTCGGCGGCCCCGCTGGCCGCGGCGCTGCGCGCGGTGCCGTTCCGGGACCGCCTCCAGGACGTGAACGCCGCGGCCGGGGAGCTGCGCCGGGAGGAGCTGCTGGACCGGCCGTTGCCGTGGCTGCGGTGACGCGGTGACGCGGTGACGCGGGGCGGCGGTACGACACCGTCACAGCACATTGACATCGTGACCGACGACGAATCAGGGGAGAACCCGCGTGGATCCGCTCCAGCCCGGCGACCCGGCGCGTATCAGCGGCTATGAGGTGCAAGGCCGCCTCGGCGCGGGCGGGATGGGCGTGGTGTACCTGGGCCAGGCCGTGCACGGCCGCCTGGTCGCGGTGAAGGTGGTCGCCCCGCGGCTGGCGAACGACCCGGAGTTCCGCGCGCGGTTCCGCCGCGAGGTCGCCGCCCTGCTGAAGGTGTCCAGCCCCCGGGTGGTGCCGGTGATCGGCGCCGACCCCGACGGCGACGAGCCGTGGCTGGCCACCGAATACGTGTCCTCGCCGGACCTGGCGGTCGTGGTGGGCACCGACGGCGTCCTGAAGAACAAGAAACTCAAGAAACTGACTCGCGGTCTGGCCAAGGCCCTCGAAGCGATCCACGCCGCCGGCCTGACCCACCGCGACCTGAAGCCCGGCAACATCCTGATGACCGACGACGGCCCCAACGTCATCGACTTCGGCCTCGCGATCGCCCCAGGCGACACGACCCTGACCCAGGCGGGCTACGCCATCGGCACCCTGCCCTACATGTCACCGGAGCAGATCGCGGGCAAAGCGGTGCGACCGCCGTCCGACATCTATTCGCTCGGCGCGGTGGTGGTCTTCGCCGCCACCGGCCTCCCACCCAGCGCGGGCGGCACCACGGACACCCTGAAGCAGCCGCTGCGGGGCGTGATCGAGGACTGCCTGGAACCCGATCCGGACGACCGGCCGACACCCGACGAGATCATCGAGCGGCTCCAGACACCCGTCGACGAGGACGACGAGAAGACCCTCCAGACCACCACGACGACACCCACCGAGGTCGACTGGTGGCACTCCGGCGGCGCGAAACTGCTGGGCTGGGTCCTGCTCGGCGCCGCGGTCCTGATCGGCGGCGGCGTGTCCTGGGGCGACAGCATCGCCGACGCACACGTCGGCGACTGCGTCAACCACTCCTTCGGCGACGAGGACGGCTGGAACTTCGACAAATGGTGCCGATTCCCCATGCCGTTCGCCCCGAACTACACCGTCCTGTACACCACCGTCGACACCGGCGGCACCTTCCCCTTGGGCGGCTGCGCGGCGGTGGTACCCGATTGGAATCCCGCCAAGGACGTCCAAGTCCGCGGCTTGAAGGACGAGCACGGCGTTGCTGTCTCGTTCTGCGCGCGGCCGCGGAAGTAGCCGGTCGGGTAAGCGGCACGGCGCTGACCCAGCTCGTGTGACGCGTCAGATGCGCCTTGCGAGGAAGACCGGGGTATCCCACGACGCGGTGATGTTCGGGGAGTAGGGGGCGGTCAGGACCGTCACCCAACCGTTAAGCCCTGTGCATCGCTCGACCGAGCGCCACATTCGGTCGATGCCGATCACGTCGCCGGACTTGGCCGCCTCGATGGTGGTGTCATCGTCCATGAGGCAGAAGCCTTCGGGAGGGTCGCCAGGGTCCTGCGTGAGTATGGTGAGGGTTCTCGCCGGCGTCTTGTGCTGAGTCCGACTCGGGGGAAGGGCGTTCGCGGTCATGCCTAAGAGGTTCGGGCCGCCGCCAGTAGCAGTTCAATGAACTTTACGGAACTTGACCAGTCTTCACCCGAGGGAGTCAATGGCTGCCGTGATGAGAGACCGAGCTGGCTTGTCGTAGACCGCCATCTCGGACAGCGTTGTAAATGCTCGAACATAAATGTCGACGTCGCTTGGCGCTGTGACGGTGACTTGTGCTCCTAGCAGTTCGACGGAGACCGTCCTGTCGTCGAACATGGTGAAGGACTCGACCGGCCACATGGTCCTGTCGGCCGTCTCTGGGATCACGCCGAGTACGACGCTCGGCAGCGTCATCGTTCGCAACAAGTGAGTGAGCTGAAGCAGCAAGGTCTCGCTACCGCCGATGCGGTACCGCAGCACGGACTCTTCAACAAGGATGGCGAAGGTGTGGTCCCCGTGCCGAAGAATCTTTGAGCGTTCGACTCGCGCCGCCACGGCTGATTCGACGTCGTTCACGGAGCCGTGGAACTGGGTGAACAACATGAACAGCGCGGTGATGTAGTTCGGGTCTTGCAGGAATCCGGGCATGAAGTTCGAGCAGTAGATCTTGAAGGCGCGAGTCTGCTCGTAGAGTGGTACCCGGCGATGTTGGAGTCTCGTCAGTCCGGCCGACTGCAACCGGCGCCACTCGACGTACATGCCTTCGATGTTGCGAGCGGTGGCGATCAGGTCCTCCGCTTGGTTGTCGGCGCCGCAAATTCGCGTCCAGGTCCGGATGTCCTCCTCGGTTGGTGAGCGGAGCCCGGACTGAAGATGGGAGCACTTGGTTTCGTGCCAGCCCGCTTGTTCGGCCAGCGCCCTCGCGGTGATCCGCGCTTCTTGGCGGATGGTGCGAAGGCGTTGGCCCAGGGCTTCGCTGGCTCGTTGCGCTGTCGAGGACGGCGACTTGGTCACGTCGAGACTGCTCGCTCAGGTCGCAGGCCGGTACTCGTCGTGCGGGATGGATCGAGTCCAGATGGCCTCGAAGGCGTCAACACATCTCGCAACGACTTCAGGAGTCTCGGTCACAGTGGCATCGACGAACGCGCCATTACCGGCGAACAGTTGGAACATGACGATGCGATTGTCGAAGATCCAGAAGTCGTTTCCGGGGAGCATGATCTCCGATGCCCGGCCACGGGGAAGCCAGCTGACTTGCTCGCCGGCCTTGATGTTGTGGTCCGACGTGATGTCGTATTCATACTGCACGTAGTCGCTAAGGGGCTCGGAGACGATCCGTGCTCTCCTTATGGAAACCCCCCGCGCAACGGTCTTGGCCACGAGCTTGCGCCAATTCCGGCTTCCCTCGTTGGTCGGCGCGCCTCGGTAGCCCTCTTGCCATGGGACGAACCCTGGAGAGACCGGCGTGTAGTCGTCCCGCATCTCCAAGTGGACGGCGCAATAATTCGCCGCTTCCATCAGTTCGTCAATCGACTGGGCCACTGCCCTTCACCTCCGGGAAGATCGGCATCATCCGGCGCGGAAACACGATCACGGTCTCATTCTCGGGGAGGTCCAGGCCGGCGAGCTGGGCCGAATCCTCCAGCTTCCAGCCTTGGAGGACGTAGTGGTCGGTCTCGTCGTCCCAGTAGATCGTTGGAGACTGGCCATTGTCGCTGTTCGGGTCCTTGCCCAGCATATGCAGTGCCATGGAGCCCTCCGGAAAGATGGGTGACGACTGATATGACCGAGCTTGCTCGCGGAGCGGCGCCGAGAACTAGGAACTTTACCGAACTTTACTGGCCCACAGACTTCATGGCCTGACCCGCGGTCCCGCCACATCCCGTCATCCAGCGCCGCGGCATAGAGACTGCTGGCTCCAAGTCGACTCGGTAGCGCGACCTTGCCGTCCCTCTATAGGGTCGCGCTCATGGCGGGACCTGACGCATGGGATCCGGGGGCTGAGCCGAGGCTTGCGGGCCAGGTCTTCGACGCGGCTACGCCGGCTGCGGCTGGGGGACTGGTCGGCGCTTTGGTCGGACTCGCTGTCGGTGGTCCGGCCGGTGCGCTGCTGGGCGGAGCGGCGGGCTCGGTCATCCCAGAGGTCATCAAGGCAATGGATGCCTTTCAGGAGCGCGCAGGGGAATCCGCGAACCTGGTCGCATCACATGTAGCCGAGCTGACGGGACTGAGTCCGGTGGATCTGCACCTGTGGGCGGTGGGTGATGAGCGACGGCTGAGCCTTACGGCTGCGACGATGCAGGCCGCCTTCTCAAGCCTCGACAAGACGAAGCTTCGGGCGCTCGCACGGGTCTTGGCCGAGGCGGTCGAGGACGATGCGCGGCTGGATCTGGCGACTCTGATTACGGCTTCCCTGGCGGATCTCGAGCCCTCTCACATCAGGGTCTTACGTGCGATGTGCACGGAGACGCCACCAAAAACCTGGGAGGAATCGGTTGCTCGCGGCGCTTGGCTGTATTCGGCCCTTCGAGTCAGGTTCCCAAACCTTGGCGAAGGTATTTTGCCGATCATGGCGACTCTGGTCCGCCACGGTATGGCCGACGGTAGCGGTCTGGCCGGAACGACTCCCGCAGGCATGCCAGACGACGTCTGGAGCATTACGGACTACGGCAGGAGCGTCTTTTCGTTCCTCGGACAGGCCAGTGTCGATGACGAATGACGAGGATCGGTCTCGAAGTCGGATCGGGCGGAACCGCCGATCAACTGGGTCCCCTCGGTCCGCACTATGGTCGTAACGTAAGCCCCGCTGGCTAAGATCATTACTCACGTCGGCTGTAGACCATCGGGAGGCTTGATGCTGGAGCTTGACGGACTGCGCAAACGCTACGGCGACCGTGTCGCGTTGGACGGAGTGACGTTCTCCGTGCGGCCGGGGGAGCTGTATGGCTTCGTCGGCACCAATGGCGCGGGCAAGACCACCACGATGCGGATCACGCTCGGTGTGCTCGAGCCCGATGCGGGAACGGTGCGGTATCAAGGCAAGCCGGTCGACAGTGCGACGCGTCGGACCTTCGGTTACATGCCTGAGGAGCGTGGGCTCTATCCGAAGATGCGTGTCGGCGACCAGCTGCGCTATCTCGCCGAGTTGCATGGTCTGAGCCGTGGTGATGCCGACAAGGCCGCGAAGTACTGGATGGAGCGGTTGTCGGTCGCGGAGCGTGCTGGGGACCGGGTCGAGGCGTTGTCGTTGGGCAATCAGCAGCGGGTGCAGTTGGCGGCGGCGTTGGTGCATCATCCGGCGGTGCTGGTGCTCGACGAGCCGTTCTCCGGGTTGGACCCGGTTGGGGTGGACAACCTGGCCGAGGTGCTGCGGGAGCGGGCCGCGGAGGGTGTGCCGGTGGTGTTCTCCAGCCATCAGTTGGAGTTGGTCGAGCGGTTGTGCGACAGCATCGGGATCATTTATCGGGGCCGGATGGTGGCCACCGGGACGGTCGACGGGTTGCGGGCCTCGCGTGCGGAGCGGGTGCTGACGGTCGGTACGGAGGCCGGGGCGGGGTGGGCCGACCGGATTCCGGGTGTGGTGTCGGCGGAGTACGGGGCGGACGGTGCGACGTTGCTGCTCACGCCGGAGGCTGACGACCAGGTGGTGCTCGATGCCGCGCGGGCGCTGGGGCCGGTGCGGGAGTTCACGCCCAAGCGTGCGAGTCTGGCCGAGTTGTTCCGGGAGGCGGTGGCCGATCACGACGGGGACGGGGACGGGGCTCCTGCGGCCGAACCCGAACCCGGACCCGGCGCCAGCGCCAGCGGCGCGGCTTCCGCAGATCCGGCCGCTTCCGCAGCTCCCGCCGCTCCCACCGAGCCCGCCACCGCCGAGCCCGCCCCCACCGCCGACTCGGAAGGACCGACCGCGTGAACCGCAACACCGTACGGCTCGTGATGCGCCGCGAGTTCGTCGAGCGCGGCCGGGACCGCGGCTTCGCCATCGCGGTCGGCATCTCGCTGGCCATTGTGCTGGTGTCGGTGCTGATCGCCTCGCTGGTGTCGAGCAAGAACAAGACGCCGTCCTTCGATGTCGGCTTCGCCGGGACGCGGGCCGCCGTCGAGCAGCAGATGGCGGAGCGGGACGCCTCGGCCTACAAGATCAAGCTGACGTCGACCATCATCGCCGGCGGTGATCTGGCCGCGGCGCAGCAGCAGGTCAAGGACGGCAAGCTGGACGCCCTGGTGACGGACGGCATGGTGTACGTCCAGGACGAGGTGGATCCGAAGCTGGCGCCGGTGCTGGCCACCGCGAACCTGGCCGCGCAGGTCCCGAATCTGGACCAGGTCCAGGCGCAGACCACGATGAAGCTGGCGCCGAAGGATCCGGCGGCCGGGCAGCGCAAGACCGTCGCGCTGATCGCCGAGATCATGCTGTTCAGCCAGATGATCGCGTACTGCATGTGGGTCGCGACCGGTGTGGTGGAGGAGAAGGCCAGCCGGGTCATCGAGGTGCTGCTGTCCACCGTCTCGCCGCGCGCGCTGCTCACCGGGAAGATCATCGGTATCGGGGCGCTGGGCTTGTTGCAGCTGGCGGCCACCGCCGCGGTCGGGATCGGCGCCGGTTCGGCGACCGGCGCGCTGCATCTGAGTCCCCAGGTGTGGCAGACCGTGGGCATCGTCGCGGTCTGGTTCATCCTCGGCTACATCTTCTACGCCGCCGCCTACGCCGCCGTGGCCGCGCGGGTGTCGCGGCAGGAGGAGATGCAGACCGCCGTGCAGCCGCTGAACCTGCTGCTGATGGTGCCGTACTTCACGGCGTTCGCGGCGATCGGCAACCCGGACGCCGGCTGGGTGCGCGCGCTGTCGCTGATCCCGCCGTTCTCGGTGCTGATCCAGCCGGTCCGGATCGCCGGCGGTGACGCGGCGTGGTGGGAGCCGGTGGTGGCGATCGGGCTGATGGCCGGGCTGACGGTGGTCATCGTGCTGGCCGGGGCCCGCGTGTATGAGAATTCTGTTTTGCGGTTCGGGTCCAAGGTCTCGCTGCGGGCCGCCTGGACCGCGGGGAGGAAGGCTTAGCGTGCGCCAGGTCCGGATCCTGTCGTTCAACACCCTCTACAACGCGGCGCCGAAGGTGCGGTTGCGGGCCCTGGCCGAGACGTTGGCCGAGTCCGACTACGACGTGGTGTGTTTGCAGGAACTGTGGATCCTGCGGAACTTCCGCATGTTCCGTTCACTGACCACGGACTCGTTCCCGTACGCCGCACACGGCCTGCGGTTCCCCACGGTCGCCGGCGGCCTCCTGACGCTGTCCCGCATCCCGCTGGTCGGGCACCGGTACGTGACGGTGGCCGAGAAGCAGCCGTGGCGGCGCGAGACGCTGCTGCGCAAGGGCGTGCTCATCACGCGGCTCGCGGTCGACGGCGAGTTCCTCACCGTCGCCAACACGCACCTGTCGGCGAACCACCACTCGGACTGGTCGAAGGCGGCGCCGTTCACGAAGGTGCAGGAGCGCGAGCTGGCGACGCTGGCCGGGCATCTGCGCAAGGTCGACTCCGGCGAGCCGGTGGTCGTGGTGGGGGACTTCAACGTGCCGCGGGACTCGTGGCTGTTCGAGGGGTTCCTGGCCAACTCGGGCCTGCGCGACGTCTTCGAGGGCGACGCGGCGACCACGTTCCGGCCGGTGCCGGGCTGGGACGGGGCGGCGCTGGACCAGGTGGCGGTCTCGCCGGGGCTGAAGGCATCGGCCGAGGTGGTGCTGAAGGACAAGGTGCGGACGGTGGACGGGCAGGACCGGTACCTGTCCGACCACTACGGCGTGGCTGCTGCGATCGGGTGACGGCAAGTGGGTGGCGGTGGGCGGGTGCCGGCGATCGGGTGACGGCGAGCGAACGGAAGTGAGCGCGTGACCGTGACCATGACCGTGAGCTCCGGCGGCGCCGCGCTGGAAGGCCCGCCACCCGCTAGTCCCCCCGCCGGCTCCCGCCCACCGGAATGTAGGACCGCAGCCGCTCCCACTCGATGATCTGCTCGGCGGTCAGCTCCGGCGTGCCCGCCGAGCGGATCATCAGCACGCCCTCCTCCCGCGTCGGCGGCTCCAGCGCGGCCAACTGGCTGCCGAGCATGTCGGCGTGGAACATGTGGCCCCGGCGGTCGGTCATGCGCTGGTGCAGCGTCTTGAGGTCGACCACCAGGTAGACCATGCGGACCTGCGGACGGCCGGCCCGCAGGCGGTCGCGGTAGCGGCGCTTCAGCGCCGAGCAGGCGATCACCGCCGGGCGGTCCTCGGCGGACTCCTTGTCGATCCACTGGCCGATCTCGTCCAGCCACGGCAGCCGGTCGGCGTCCTCCAGCGGCTTGCGCGCGGCCATCTTGGCCAGGTTCTCCGCCGAGTGGAAGGCGTCGCCGTCGGCCCAGTCCCAGTCCAGGCGCGAGGCCAGCAGCTTGCCGACGGTCGACTTGCCGCTGCCGGCGACGCCGGTGAGGACGACGACCGGGGGCGGGACGGGGAGAGCCATGGCACCAGCGTGACATCCCCGGTGGCTGCGCGGCGCGGGTCGGCGGGCCTTATGGGTGACTGTGGAGCCGCCGCCCGATCGCCTCGGGCACGTCGTACGGCCGTTCCTTCGGCAGCTGCTCGGCGGCCCGGTCCGCGCGGCCCTGCTTCACCAGGTCGGCGATCTTGCGCACGGTCGGCGTGAGGTCGCGGATCTCGGTCGTCCACGCGTCCACGTACTCGGCGACGATGTGCCTGCTCAGGCCGACCTGGATCGACCGGGCGTCCAGCACCCCGCCGCGCAGCGTGCGCTCGGGATCCCACTGCACCCGCACCGCCGAGGTCTTCAGCTCCCGCTCCCAGCTCGCCCGGTCGCTGTGGACGCCGCTCTTGTAGCTGGTCAGAACCGCTTGAGACAGGGCGTCCTCCCAGCCCTCGCGGGTGATGCGGATCGCCAGGACCCGTTCCTGCCCGGGTTTGCGCGCCCAGTTGCTGCGCCCCATCATCCACAGGAACGACGGCTTGATCCACGTCATCCGGTTCCTGGAGAAGGGCTCGACGAAGCGCTGCGCGCGCACCGCCGGTTCCGCGATCGCCGGACTGTAGGCCTGGTAGACGACGATGGTCTTGGCGTCGTAATCGGCGCGGATCTGGTGCAGAGGAAGTGTCGTGGCCATGCGGGCCCCCCGATCGAGATGTGCTTCAGGGGAGTGTGGCCCGGGATCGCCGCGAGCGCGCGCGAATTTCCGGCAGGAGTCCGCCGCGGCGGTTGCTGCTGCCCGGAGCGGTTACTGTCCCTGGCCCTCGTGCCACGAGTAGTGGTCGGAGGCACCCTTGCGCCGCACCACGATCTTCCCGAACCGGGACCTGCCGGTGATCCGGATCAGCGGCCCGTCCTCCCCGCTGCCGCCCTTCCCGCTGGTCACCGACCGCTTTCCGAACAGCGCGCCGCCCTCGTCGACGATCCGCGCGTTCTCCGGGACGGTGATGACGGCCTTGCCGCAGAAGGTGTTGACGTCCAGCGTGATCTCCCGGCCGGGCAGCACCGCCTCGGAGAGGTTCACGATCAGCGCGCCGAACCGGGCGTTCGCCGTGGTGTGGCGCCCGGCGACCCAGCGGCCGCTGCGGATCACCTTGCTGAACGTGGCGTCCAGCTCCTGGTGCTCCAGCGCCGCCAGGGCCGGCGTGCCGGGCCGGTCGGGCCCGGCGTGCAGGTCCTCGGGCAGGTCCGCGGTCAGCGGCACCAGGTCGGCGCGGGTCTTGGCGCTGTAGGCGGCGTCGATCCGCTCGGCCAGCTCGGCGCTGTCCAGGCGGCCCTGGGCCAGGGCCTCGGACAGCACCGCGGCGACCGCGTCCCGCTCGGCGTCGGAGGCGCGGACCGCGGGCGCCTTGTCGTCTTCCGGCCTGGAGGTCATGGCCGCAGTGTAGCGAGGAAACGGCCAGGACGCGACATATCGCGTCCTGGCCGGGCCTTCGCGAGCAGATCATGGTGCAGGTCAGAGCGGCGGGGCAGAACCACCCCGCCACCGAACCACCGTCAGGGAACCACCGGCGCCGGCACGATCGCGTCGATCTCCGCCAGCTGCTCGGCGGTCGGCTCCCAGTCCGCGGTCGCGGCGTTGGCCCGCACCTGGTCGGCGTTCATCGCGCCGGAGATCACCGAGGCGCAGCCGGGTTGCGCGCCCAGCGCCGCGATGCCGACGTCGAGCAGGCTCCGGCCGTTCTTCTCCGCCCAGGCGTGCAGGGCCTCGACCTTGTCCAGCCGGTCCTCGGTCACCCAGTCGGTCCGCTGGGCCAGGCGGGCGTTGTCCGGGATGTCCTGGCCGCGCCGGATCTTGCCGGTGAGCAGGCCGTTGGCGAGCGGGAAGTAGGGCAGGACACCGAGGCCGAAGCGGACGGCGGCCGGGACGACCTCGGTCTCGGCCTCGCGGACCAGCAGCGACCAGTGGTTCTGGGCGGAGACGAACGGTGCCGCGGCCAGCTGCTCGGCGACGTAGTGGGCCTCGGCGATCTGCCAGCCGGCGAAGTTGGAGTTGCCCAGATAACGGACCTTGCCCGCGCGGACCAGGTCGTCGAGGGCTGACAAGGTCTCCGCGATCGGCGTGTGCGGGTCCGGGGTGTGCAGCTGGTACAGGTCGATGTGGTCGGTGCGCAGCCGCTTCAGGGAGGCCTCGACGGCGCGCCGGATGTAGGAGCGGCCGCCCTTGGCGCCGGCGGCCGGGCCGTACTTCATGTCGTAGTTCTGATGGCCGAACTTGGTGGCCAGCACGACCTTGTCGCGGCGTCCGGTGAGCACCTCGCCGAGGAAGGACTCGGACTGGGTGTCGCCGTACATGTCGGCGGTGTCCAGCAGCGTGATGCCGGCGTCCAGGGCGGCGTCGACGACGCGGCGGGTGCCGGCGACGTCCAGCCGGCGGCCGAAGTTGTTGCAGCCCAGGCCCACGACGGACACCAGCAGGCCGGAATTCCCCAGGTGGCGATAGCGCATAGGCCGATCCTAAAGGGTGCCCCGACGCCCGGCTCGCCGTGCCCGTCCTCAGCCGTTGAGGAACTCCACGGGCACCTCGACCAGGCGCGAGCGCAGGAATTCGCCCAGTCCCTTGGCCTGCGGATCGGCCCGGGTGGAGGCGGCGACGCCTTCGCCGAGCAGCCCGTGCACCACGAAGTTCAGGGCCAGCAGGTTCGGCAGCTCGAAGCGGTCCACACGCAGGTAGCTGGACTCCGGGACGAGCTTCTGGAAGGTGTCGACAGTCAGGGTTTCGCAGAGCCACGCGTAAGAGCGTTCGTCGCGGGTCCATAAGCCGATGTTGGCGTTGCCGCCCTTGTCGCCGGAGCGCGCGCCGCACACCAGCCCGAGCGGGGCCAGCCGCTTCATGCCGTCGGAGACGAAGCGCGGCGGCGGCGCCGGGGCGTTCAGGTGCAGGGCCTGGCCCATGGGCCGGCGGCACGGCCGGATCGGCACCCGCTCGCCGTTCGGGAGCACGGCGACGTGGTCGACGTAGCGGTCCTGGATCAGCGTCGGCCAGTACACGCCGAACTCGACCTCGCGGGTCGGCGGCGCCGTGGCGTGCAGGCCGGAGTAGCCGGACAGCGCCAGGCCGGTGACCGCGGCGGTGAAGGCCTGGCCGACCTTGTCCGGGTCCTTGTCCTTGACCGTGATGTGCAGGTAGGCGGTGGCCTCCTCGCTGGTGCGCGCCTGCTCGGCCGGCTTGTCGCTGCGCTGGAGCCGGAGGTCGACGGACTCGAAGCGGCCGCGGCCGCCGAGCGTGTCGAAGATCTGCGCCTCGGCCAGCCCGGCCTTGGCCTCGACGTCCAGGCCGGTGATGCCCAGGGTGATCGAGTTGCGGTAGCCGCCGCGGTAGTTCAGCGCGACCTTCAGCTTGTGCGGGCCGGTCATGCCCTTCACCCCGGTGATCCGCACGCGGTCCGGCGCCTGCTGGGTCAGGCGGATGGTGTCGAAGTGCGCTGTCACGTCGGGGTTGGTGTAGGCCGGGGTCCCGATCTCGTACAACAGCTGCGCGGTCACGGTGCCGACCGAGACCACGCCGCCGGTGCCCGGGTGCTTGGTGATCACCGAGGAGCCGTCGTACGCGACCTCGGCGATCGGGAAGCCGGGGACCCGGGCGTCGGGCAGCTCGTCCAGGAAGGAGTAGTTGCCGCCGGTGCACTGCGGGCCGCACTCGATGACGTGTCCGGCGACCACGGCGCCGGCCAGCGCGTCCCAGGCGTCGCCGGTCCAGCCGTGCCACCAGGCGGCCGGGCCCAGGACCAGCGAGGCGTCGGTGACCCGGCCGCAGACCACGATGTCGGCGCCGCCGGCCAGGGCCGCGGCGATGCCCCAGCCGCCGAGGTAGGCGTTGGCGGACACCGGCTCGGCCGCCGCGTCGAAGGGCTCGCCGGTGTCGGTGTTCGGGAACGGGACGCCGTTGGCGGCGAGCTCGCCCAGGTACGGGAGCAGGTCGTCGCCCTCGATGTGGGCCACGGTGAGCCGCAGGCCCAGGTGCGCGATCAGGGCCCGGAGGTCCTCGGCCAGCCGGGCCGGCTCCAGGCCGCCGGCGTTGGTCACGACCCTGATGCCGCGCTCCTGGCAGGCGCCGAGCACCTGGTTCATCTGCGCCAGGAAGGTGCGGGCGTAGCCAGGGCCGCCGCGCTCGCGGGCCTTGTGCAGGATGAGCATGGTCAGCTCGGCGAGGTAGTCGCCGGTGAGCACGTCGATCGGACCGCCGTCCACCATCTCCCGGGCCGCGGACAGGCGGTCGCCGTAGAACCCGGAGGCGTTGGCGATGCGCACCGGGCGCCGCGGGACCGCGTCGCGGTGGGGCTCCGCGACGGGTACCGGCGCGACGGAGGCGGGCGGGACCTGCGTGTTCACTTCACGAACTCCTCGCAGTGTGACCTGAGTTCTCTCGGCGACTTTACTCGCGGGGTGCCCCCTGGCGGGCCAGTAGCGCGCAGGATTTCCCAGAACGGGTGAAGGCGGGCCCGTTCGGGCTGTTCCGGACCGGTGTGCGCGCGGATATGACCACGATCCGATCCTCCGCCGGATCGCGGGGCCGGACAAGTCAATCCGTAGGCTGATTCCAAGCCCGGCAACGCGACCTATCGTGAGGCCATGACAGTCGACGACCTGACCCCGCAGGAGATCGCCGCGGCCCTGGCCGCCCGTCGTGAGCTGGGCCCGGACTACGAGCACGAGATCGCGGCGGCGCTGGCCGACCGCATGGAGCGCCGCATCGACGCCGAGGTCGCGGCCCGGACCGGCGCGGACCAGAAGTCCGGTCCGAGTCCTCGTGACGGCCGGGGCGCGCTGCTCGGCCGGGCCGGGCACGCCGGGACCGGCGGGGCCGGCGGGTCGGCCGGGGCCGGCGACCGCCACGACGTGGAGATCGCCGATTCGGTGACGGCCCGCTGGACGGCGCTGGGCTCGCTGGCGGCCGGGACCATCGTCACGGTGTCCAGCAGCGGCAACGCCTACAACCCGAGCGTGGTCGGGGCGACCTGGTTCGGGATCATCATGATCAACCTGGCGGTCGGGCTGGGGCGGCGGCGCCGGCGCCGGGGGTAGGGGTTCCGGCGGCGACGGATCAGGGTCCGGATCCCGAGGAATCCGAACCCTGATCTCGCAGATCTCCCAGATTTCACAGATTTCACAGATAGTGCAGATCTCGCAGATAGCGCAGATCTCGCAGATCTCTAAGCGGTCAGCCCTCCGGAAGCGGCTGCGGCGCCGGGATCCCGGCGTAGTGCGCGGCCGGGCGGATGATCTTGGAGTCGCGGGCCTGTTCGAGGATGTTCGCGCACCAGCCGATCACCCGGGAGGTGGCGAACGTCGGGGTGAACATGTCGCGCGGGACGCCCGAGAGCTCCATCACCACACCCGCGTAAAACTCGACATTTGTGTACAACTGGCGACCCGGCTTGAGCTCGGCGAGGGCCTTGAGCACGTGGCTCTCGACCGCCACCGCGAAGTCGACCAGGTCGCCGCCGAGGCGCTGCGCGACGCCGCGGAGCATGACCGAGCGGGGGTCGTCGGTGCGGTAGACCGGATGGCCGAAGCCCATGATCCGGGCGCCGGCCTCGACCTGCTCCCGGACCCACTCCTCGGCCTTGTCCGGGGTGCCGATCTCGTCCAGCGTGTCCAGGGCCCGGGACGGCGCGCCGCCGTGCAGCGGCCCGGACAGCGAGCCCAGCGCGCCGGTGACGGCGGCGGCCAGGTCCGCGCCGGTGGAGGCGATGACGCGGGCGGTGAAGGTGCTGTTGTTGAAGCCGTGGTCCACGGTCGAGATCAGGTACTGCTCGATCGCGCGGGCCTGCTCCGCCGTCGGCTCGGTGCCGTTGAGCATGTACAGGTAGTTGGCGGCGTAGGACAGGTCGTCGCGCGGCTCGACCGGGTCCAGGCCCTTGCCCAGGCGGTGGACGGCGGTCAGCACCGTCGGCGCCAGGGCGCTGACATACAGCGCGTCGCCGCGCCGGGTGTCCTCGTCGATGTCGTACAGCGGCCGCATCCCGCGCTGCCCGGCCAGCAGCGGCAGGGCCGCGCGAAGGCCGTTCATCGGGTCGCCGTGCACGGCCTCGGCGATGGCCGGCAGCAGGGCCTTGACCTGCTCCGGGAGGTGGCGCAGCGGAGTGGTCTCGGCGACGAACCGCGCGCGCTGCGCGGCGTCGGGCAGGTAGCCGTCGATCATCAGGACCCAGACGTCCTCCAGGGTCCGCTTCTCGGCCAGCTCCACCGCGTTGTACTGCCGGTAGTGATAGAAGCCTTCCTCGCCGCGCACGTCGCCGACCTCGGTGTCGGTGACGATCACGCCGGCCAGGCCGCGCGGGACGTCCACGGTGGTGACGCTCCGGGTGGGGCGAGGCTGCTCGGATCCGAGCATCGTCGTGCCTCCTTGTGTGATTGTGTCGTCACCCCCGATCTTGGGCACCCCGCCCGCCGGGCGTCAATCGGGGCGTTCGGTGATATGTGATGATCATGGGGTGTACGCTGGCGCGGTGACGGATGTGATCTCCCTCACCGGCCTGGTCAAGACCTTCGGACGCGGATCCGGCGCCACCCGCGCGCTGGACGGGCTCGACCTGGCGGTGGCCCCCGGCGAGGTGCACGGCCTGCTGGGACCCAACGGCGCCGGCAAGTCCACCACGCTCAGGATCCTGCTGAGCCTGCTGCGCCCGGATTCCGGCGAGGTGCGGCTGTTCGGGCGGGACGCCTGGCGCGACGCCGTGGCGCTGCACCGCCGGCTGGCCTACGTGCCGGGCGACGTGGCGCTGTGGCCGGACCTGTCCGGCGGCCAGGTGCTGGCGATGCTGGCCAAGCTGCGCGGCCGGCCCGGCCAGTCCGACCAGTCCGACCAGTCCGACCAGTCCGGCCAGTCCGGGCGGCTGCCGGAGCTGCTGGAGCGGTTCGCGCTGGACCCGGGGAAGAAGGGCCGCGCGTACAGCAAGGGCAACCGGCAGAAGGTGATGCTGGTCGCGGCGTTCGCCTCGGAGGCCGAACTGCTGGTGCTCGACGAGCCGACCAGCGGCCTGGACCCGTTGATGGAGGCCGAGTTCCGGGCCTGCCTGGCCGAGGAGAAGGCGCGCGGGCGCACCATTCTGCTGTCCAGCCACATCCTGTCGGAGGTGGAGGCGGTGTGCGATCGGGTGAGCATCGTGCGGGGCGGGCGGGTGGCCGAGTCCGGGACGCTGGCCGAGCTGCGGCATCTGACGCGGACGCTGGTGAGCGCGGAGGTGGAGCGGCTGCCGGCGGGGTTCGAGGGGTTCCCGGGGCTGCACGAGGTGCGGATCACGGAGCTGGGGGCGGGTTCGGCGGCGGGCGGTTCCGATGGCGCGGCTGAGGCTGCCGGGAGCGCTGGGGCTGCCGAGAGGGCCGAGAGCGCCGAGGCCGCTGTGCCCGCTTTGCTTGCTGTGCCCGCTGGACCCGCTGGACTCGCAGGGCCCGCCTACGTCGGCGGGGGAGTGCGGCTCGAATGCACCGTCGACACCGAGCACCTGTCCCGGCTGCTGGTGGCCCTGGGCACCGAGGGAATCAGGTCCCTGACCAGTCGCCCGCCGACGCTGGAGGAGCTGTTCCTCAGGCACTACGCGGCGTGACGCCGAGCGGGAGTACGAGCACGAACACGGTACGGCCCGGGACGGAGGCGACGGCGACTTCGCCCCCGTGCGCCTCGGCGACGGCGCGGGTGATGGCCAGGCCCAGCCCGGTGCTGCCGGAGGCGCGGGAGCGGCCCGGGTCGCCCCGGGTGAACCGGTCGAAGACCCGCTCGGCAAGCTCCGGGGCGAGGCCGGGCCCGGTGTCCTCGACGGTGAGCCGGACCCAGACGCCGCGCAGCGCCAGACCGACGGTGATGCGCGTGCCCGGCGGCGTGTGCACCCGCGCGTTGGTCACGAGATTGGCGACGGCCTGCGCCAGGCGGTGCGGATCGCCGGGGACGAGCACCGGATCGGTCGGCAGATCGAGGCGCCATGCGTGGACGGTGGTCGGGGCACCGCTGTCGGAACCGCTGTCGGAACGGCTGTCGGAACCACCGTCGGAACCACCGTCGGAACCGCCGTCGGAACCGCCGTCCGAGCCGTCGCCAGGAGCGCTTTCGCCATCGCCGCCGGCCGCCCGATCGTGATCCGCGGCCTGCGCGTCGTCCACGGCGTTCAGCACCAGCAGCGTCAGGTCCACCTCGACCGACTCCAGCGGCCGGCCGGCGTCCAGGCGAGCCAGCAGCAGCAGATCGTCCACGATCGTGCCCATGCGGCGGGCCTCCGCCTCGATGCGGGACAGCGCGTGGCGGGCGTCGTCGGGGAGCTCGCCGCGGCGGAGCGCCAGTTCCGCGTGGCCGCGCACCGAGGCCAGAGGGGTGCGCAACTCGTGGCCGGCGTCGGCGGCGAAGTCGCGCAGCCGGCGTTCCACCGCCTGGCGGCGGGCCAGGGCGTCGCCGACGTGGCCCAGCATCCGGTTCAGGGAGGCGCCGACGCGGCCCACCTCGTCGCGGCGGTCGGCGTCCGGGACGCGGACGTCCAGGGCCACGTCGCCGCTGGCCAGCGACAGGGTGCTGACCCGCTCGGCGGTGGTCGCCACGCGGTCCAGCGGGCGCAGCGCCAGCCGGACCCAGGCCGCGCCGCCCAGGGCCGCGACCACCATGGCGCCGCCGAACAGCGCCACCTCGGCGATCGCCAGCTCGCGCACGGTGTCCTCGACGTGCTCCAGCGGCAGCCCGGTGAGCAGGGTGTCGCCGTCCGCGCCGGGCTGGGCCCGCACCCGGTACTCGCCGAGCCCGGACAGCCGGACCGTGTGCCCGGTGCCGTCGGTCGGCAGGGCCAGCAGGGTCCGGGCGTCGGCCGGCGACAGGGCCACCGGGCCGGTGCCGTTGCCGCTGGTCCGCTCGATCACGCCGCACTGCGTCACCACGCCGTTGGCCGCCCGCGCGCCGAACGTGCCCAGCGCCTGCCCGCGGGTGTCCGCGCGCGGGTTGTCGGCCAGCCCGTGCTCCAGGCTCTGCGCGTAGTGCGGCCCGGCCGCCACCAGCTGCTGGTCCAGCCGGTCCACCAGGAAGGCGCGCAACAGCGCCGTGGTGGCGAACCCCACCCCGGTGAAGATCACCGCGAGCAGCACCACCAGCCCGAGGATCAGCCGCCGGCGCAGGGAGCGCGGCCGGAACCGGGCCATGGCGCGGCGGCTTCCCGTGCGCACGGGGCGAGCCTACGCGGCCGGGCGGGCCCTCACGGGGCCGCCGCCTTGATCACGTACCCCGCTCCGCGCACCGTGTGGATCATCTGCGGCCGCCCGGCGTCGATCTTCTTCCGGAGATAGCTGATGTAGAGCTCCACCACGTGCGCCTGCCCGCCGTAGTCGTACGACCACACCTCGGCCAGGATCTGCGACTTGCTCAGCACCTGCCGCGGGTGCCGCATCAGGAAGTGCAGCAGCCCGTACTCCTTCGGGCTGAGCTCGATCGGCTCCCCGCCGCGCGTCACCTCCCGCGCCGCCGTGTCCAGCACCAGGTCGCCGACCACCAGGCAGTCCGGCCCCGGCGCCTTGCCCGCCCGGCCGCGCGCGGTGCGCCGGACCAGGCTGCGCAGCCGGACCACCACCTCGTCCAGGCTGAAGGGCTTGGCCACGTAGTCGTCGCCGCCCGCGGCGATGCCGGCGATCCGGTCCTCCACGGCGTCGCGCGCGGTCAGGAACAACACCCGCACCTCCGGGCGCGAGGCGTGGATGCGCCGCATCACCTCCAGGCCGTCCAGATCCGGCAGCATCATGTCCAGGACGACGGCGTCCGGGCGGTAGGTCGCCGCCGCCGAGACCGCCTCGCGGCCGTCGTGCGCGCCCACCGCCTCCCAGCCCTCGTGGCGCAGCGCCCCGCAGACCACCTCCACCAGGTCCGGCTCGTCGTCGACGACCAGGAAGCGCCACGGTTCAGTCGGGTTCATGGAGCTCACAGACATGGCCGACATCGTGGAGGCCCAGCGTGAAGATTGCCTAAGGATTCCCCTCGTTCGGCCGCTGTTCTGAGGAAACTCAAAGGAACCGCTGTTTACCTCGGGTCATGAGCACGACCGCACTGCGACGCGACGCCGTCCCGCCCGGGACCGGCGGGTCGAAGCCGTCGCCGGAGACCGTCCCGCGTCTGGCCCTGGCCCTGGTCGGGCTGGGTGCCGTGCTGGTGCTCGGCGCGTGGTGGCGCAGCACCAGCTCGGTCAGCGGCGCCGCCGGCTGGCTGACCGGCGCCGGCCGCATCACCGGCCTGCTGGCCGGCTACCTGGCCCCGGTCCTGCTGCTGCTGATGGCCCGGCTCCCGGTGCTGGAGCGGCGGGTCGGCAGCGACCGGCTGGCCCGGTGGCACGCCTTCGGCGGCCGGTACCTGGTGTACCTGGTCATGGCCCACATCCTCACCATCACCTGGGGGTACGCCCTCACCGACGGCAAGAACCCGGTGGCCGAGGGCGTCGAGATCGTCTTCCACTACCCGGAGATGATCAAGGGCACGCTGGCCACGGTCCTGATGCTCGGCACCGGTGTGGTGTCGGCGCGCGCCGCCCGCCGCCGGATGAGCTACGAGACGTGGTACTACCTGCACCTGGCCACGTACCTGGCGATCGCGCTGGCCTTCAGCCACCAGATCGTCAACGGCGCCGAGCTGTCGGTGCAGCCGGAGCAGACGCTGTGGAGCCTGTACTACGTGCTGGCGGCGGCGGTGCTCGGCTGGTACCGGCTGCTGCTGCCCTACCTGCGCGACCGGCGGCACGGGCTGCGGGTGCACTCGGTGGTCGCCGAGGGCCCGGGCGTGTACTCCGTGGTCCTGCGCGGCGAGCGGCTCGACGAGCTGAAGGCGCGGCCGGGGCAGTTCTTCCGGTTGCAGTTCCAGACCCGGGGCCTGCGGTGGGTGGCGAGCCCGTACTCGCTGTCGGCCGCGCCGCATCCGAACTTCCTGCGGTTCACCGTCAAGAACCTCGGCGGGCACAGCGCGGCGGTGGCCGGGCTGGCGCCGGGCACGAAGGTCCGGGCCGAGGGGCCGTACGGGGCCTTCACGCAGGACAAGGCCCGTTCGCCGCGGGTGCTGCTGATCGCCGCCGGCGTCGGGATCACGCCGATCCGGGCCCTGTTCGAGACGCTGCCGGGGCAGTTGACGCTGGTCTACCGGGCCGGGAGCGACCAGGAGATCCTGTTCCGCACGGAGCTGGAGGAGATCGCCCGTCGGCGCGGGGCGCGGCTGGTGTACCTGGTCGGCAGCCGGCGTCGGCACGGCAGGACGCTGACGGCGAAGGGCCTGGAGCATTTGGTGCCGGGGCTGACCGCGCACGACGTGTACCTGTGCGGTCCGGAGGCGATGCAGCAGGCCGTCATCGCGGCGCTGCGCGAGGCCGGGGTGCCCGGCAGCCGGATCCACCACGAATCGTTCGAGTTCTAGAGAGGCTGTGTCCCATGCGCCGCGCGATAGTCACCGGAACCGCGACCGTCTCGGGTGTCGTGCTGCTGCTCGGGTTGAAGCCGCACAACGACACGCCGAGCGCGAGCGGGAGCACGCTCTCGATCAGTTCTTCGGATCAGAATCAGCAGCCGCAGTCTCAATCGCAGTCTCAGTCTCAGTCTCAACCGCAATCTCAATCTCAATCTCAATCGCAGTCCCAGTCGACGGGGAGCGCGGGGGCCGCGCCGGGTGCGGGTTCGACGCCGAGTTCGGGGGCGTCGTCGAGCTCGGGCTCCTCGAACTCGAACTCTGCCGCCACCAAGACCGTCACCGGCGACGCGGCGGACACCCGCTACGGCCCGGTGCAGGTCGCCATCACCGTCAGCGGCAAGAAGATCACCAAGATCGACGTGCTGGAGTACCCGACCGAGAGCGGCCGGGACCGCGAGATCAACAGCTACGCGATCCCGCAGCTCAACCAGCAGGCGATGACAGCTCAAAGCGCCACCATCGACGGCGTCTCCGGAGCGACCTACACTGCCGACGGATATCAGCGCTCGCTGCAAAGCGCTATCGACAAGGCGGGCTTATGAGCGTGCGGCATGTCGAACCGGTGATGGGCACAGTCTTCTCGATCGTGGCCGACGTCGGCGACGGCATCCCGGAGGCGCTGGCCCGCCTCCACGCGATCGACGCCAAGTTCTCGACCTACCGGCCGGACAGCGTCATCAGCCGCATGGCCCGCGGCGAGCCGGTGGCCTACGACCCCGAAGTCGCCGAGGTACTGGAACGCTGCGCCGAGATCGAGGCCGACACCAACGGCGCCTTCAGCGCCCGCCCCGACGGCCGCCTCGACCCGAGCGGCTGGGTGAAGGGCTGGGCGATCGAGGAGACGAGCCGCCTGCTGACGGCGTCCGGCTCCGGCAGCCACCTGATAGTCGGCGGCGGCGACGTGCAGGCCCACGGCGAGGCCGAGGAAGGCCGCCCCTGGACGATAGGCATCGCCGACCCCCTGGAACCCGGCCGCTTCGTCGCCCTCGTGTCCGGCACCGACTTCGCCGTCGCCACCTCCGGCACCACCGAACGCGGCGACCACATCCTCGACCCGCTCACCGGCCGCCCGGCAGTCGGCTTCGCCTCGGTGACAGTGATCGGCGAACGGATAGCCCGCGCCGACGCCTACGCGACAGCGGTGTTCGCGATGGGCCCGGACCGCGGCCTGGAGTGGGTCGAGAAGCAGGACGGGTTCGAGGCGTACGCGGTGCTGACCGGCGGGCAGACGGTGGAGACCGGCGGGTTCGCGGAGTATTTGACGGGGTGAGCTGACCGCCGCACTGGTGTCGGCCGGCGCCGATACTGACCGGCGACCGGTGACCGATCAGCGTCGCCTCGGCACCGGTCGATGCCGAGGCGCGACTGACCGGTGCCGAATCGCCGCCGACCGATTCCAGCCTGTTCTCCGCCGAACGCCTCGCTACCTATCTCGTCTCTCCTACCGGTCCCGGCCGAGGAACGGAGCGAAGTGGTCCGCCACCTCGTCCGCGATCGCGTCCGCGTCCTGCGAACCGTCGACGCGGAGCACGCGGATGGTGAGGGCCTCGGCCTGTCGGGCTGCTTCCTCGCCGACCAGGCGGTCGCGGGCGATTCGGTTGGCCTGGGCTCGTTCGGGGTTGCTGAGGTGCCGATTCAGGGTCGAGGTGCGTGGGACTGTCGCGAGTTGGTGCCGGCGGAAGTCTTCGGTCGGCAGTAGCACGATCATTCGGCGAGGGGTGTCGAGGATCGGTGCCACCAGGTCGGGGCGTAGGCCCCAGCCCTCGGCGAGGATCGGGCGTTCGCTGAACAGGGCGCGCAGGTCGTCCAGGGCCCATTCGAAGCGGACCGGGAAGCCTGCGATGGTCTCGGCGGCCATGTCCTCGGGGGTGGTGCGGACCCAGGTGGTTTCGGGGTCCGGGTTCTCCGTCGGTTCGCCGAGGGCCACTCGGCGGGCGATCCGGCGGTCCTGGTGGCCGCGGGCGTCGTGGTAGTCGTAGTGGTAGGCGGTCAGGCCGTGGCGGTGGGACAGGATGCGGGCCACCGTTGTCTTGCCGGCCCACTGTGCGCCGCCGATCCACAGGGTGCGGCGGAGGGTGCCGGTCGGGTCCCAGAGCTCTGTCATGCGGTCCTCTCGTGTGTCGGCGCCGGGCGCGCCGACACACGAGTGTGCCGCCTCGGCCGGGCTCAGCCGATCCTCGCCTCCGCGGCGAGCATCGCGATCAGGGCTTCGGGGTCCGCGAGGTGGTCGGGCAGTCCGCGGGCGTGGAACCACTGCGCCACGTTGCGGACGTCGCGGGCCAGGAAGTCGCGGCCGTTGGGGTTCCTCACCACGTCCACCACCTGCGGCAGGTCGATCAGGACCAGTCGGCCGTGGTGCACCAGGATGTTGTACGGCGACAGGTCGCCGTGGGTCTGGCCGCGCTCGGCCAGCGCCAGCAGGGCGCCGACCAGCTGCTCCCACAGGTCTTCGAGTTCCTCGCCCTCCGGACGCAGCTGTGCCAGGCGGGGCGCGGCGGTGCCGTCGGGGTCGCCGATGAACTCCATCAGCAGCTCGGTGCCGTACAGCTGCACCGGGTACGGCACCGGCACGCCGGACTGCCACAGGTCGGACAGGGCGCCGAACTCGGCGACCGCCCATTGCTGCGCGATCAGGTTCATGCCGAAGGAGGAGCGGGTCTCGATGGCCCGCATGTCGCGGGTGCGGCGCAGGCGGCGGCCTTCGAGGTAGCCGGCGTCACGGTGGAAGGTGCGGTGCTCGTTGGAGCGGTAGCGCTTGGCGGCCATCGTCACTTCCTGGCCGGTGTCCGGGGAGACCCGGCGGAGCAGGAAGACGTCGGCCTCCTTGCCGGTCTTCAGCACGCCGAGCTCGTGGTCGCACGCGCCCTGGTCGGTGACCACCCACTCCGGGAGCGGTTCGGGTCCGTGGCCGGAGTCGGCCCAGTTGGACCAGCGGTCGCCCTCCGGCGGCGCCATGTCCTGGTTCTCGCGCTCGATGGCCAGGCGCGCGCGTTCTTCGAGGGTGAGGCGGCCCTTGCGGTTCGGGTTGGCCTGCGTCAGGTCCTGGCGGCGCCGCATGCGCTGCGGGGTCGCGGACACATCGTCGAAGTTGTCGAAGTCGTCGTTCAGGTACTGCGAGTGCTGAGGCACTGTGGTGTTCTCCATGAAGAAAGGAGGTGATCAGAACGGGAATCCGCGCGCGCGGCAGCGACGGAAGAAGCCACTGTCCCCACCTCCTTCAGGAGAAACACTTGGTCGTCGGCGACCTGCTGATCGGCGACGGGGAAGAGGCTGCCACCGGATCCGGTGCCGCGCAACTGGTTTTTCGCCCGCTCGCTACGATCAAGGGGTGAGCGAGGGGGTGCCGGCCGACACTGCGCGGGCCGACATTGCGCGGGCTGACACTGCGCATGCCGACACCGGGCCGGCCGACACTGCGCGGGCCGACGCGGTGCGGTGGGTGCGGGCCGCCCAGCGCGGCGACCCGCTGGCCATGACCCGCCTGCTCGACGAGCTCACCCCCTACGTCGGCCGCTTGTGCGCCCCGATCGCGCTCGCCGACGGTCCGGACGCCGCGCAGGAGGCGCTGATCGCGGTGTTCCAGAACCTGCGGAGCCTGCGCGAACCGGCGGCGCTGTACGGCTGGGTCCGCCGGATCGCGGTCCGCGAGGCGGTGCGGGTGGCGCAGCGCAACGCCCGCCAGCAGCCCGCCGAACTGGCCGAGATCCCGGCGCCGGGGAGTGCGGAGCTGGCGGTGGACGTGCAGGACGTCCTGGACCGGTTGTCCCCGGAGCACCGCGCCATCCTCATGCTGCGCGAGGTCGAGGGCTTGGACGAGCGCTCCGCCGCCGAAGTCCTGGCGGTGTCGGCGGGCACCGCGAAATCACGGCTCAGCCGAGCGAAATCGGCGTTTCGGAAGGCGTGGGACTCATGACCGGAACCCCGGCCGGCTGGCCGGTCGCCGACCTGGACCCGGTGCGCCGGATGCGGGTCCTGGCCTCGGCGCTGCCCGGCGGCGGGTTCGCGCAGGCCCGGATCGCCGCGCCCTTCGACCGGGTCTGGGGCTACCTGGCCGACCTGGACCGCAGCGTCCCCGAGCTGATCGGCTTCATCCGCCGCTTCGAGCTCCGCGCCGACGGCACCGCGCTGGCCACCGGCCTGGTCGGCAACCGCGGCCGCTTCGACGTCGACCTGCGCGACGGCTGGTGCGTCATGCAGGACCGCTTCGTGGTCGGCGGTTTCGCTGCGGTCTCGGACGGCGAGGCGACGCTGCTCGCCGCCTGCGGGGCCGTGCGCACGCGCGGCGTGCGCCGGATCGCGCCGCTGGTGTTCGGGGACCGGACCGTTCGCAGCACACTGGCGAAGGTCCGGCACCGGGTCGAGCTATCGTGATCCGATGGGCCTGACATCGCTGCGCCTGACAGGCGGCCGCTCCATAGACCTCATCTCGATCGAGGCGTCCCGCACCTACGGCGGCTTCCTCGAAGGCTTTCCCACGGCGGAGATCAACGACCACAGCCTGAAGCGCCTGCGCGAGCACCTCGCACACCGCTACTCCCACATGGGCGTCCACATCATCGATCCGCCGCGCAAGATCGTGTCCCCGGCGCGCGGTCCCCGCGACGAGCCCGAGGAGCTGCTCCCGCCGATCAAGTGCATCGGCGTGTTCCACAGCTCCCCGATCGATCCCGCCCGCGACGACGGCTTCGGCATCTCGATGCTGGTCATCGCCTGGTTCCAGTTCGAGCTCGACCTGCCGTTCGCGGCCGCCGCCCGCGCCGACCTCGCCGCCGTCGCGTGGGACGAACTGGCGCGCGACGGCGACCTGTGACTGACGGACACAGGCACGGCGGACGCCGGCTATAGCGCTCGCCACCGATATCAGGCGATATCAGGACACGAACCTCAGCACCTCCTCGGCGACCGCCTCCGGCCGCTCCTGGGGCAGCAGGTGCCCGGCCCCCGGGACCACCACCACGCGCAGGTCGTCCGCGTGCCGCTCGCCGCCCTCCAGCACCGGCGGCGGGATCACCACGTCGCGCTCGCCGCCGATGATCAGCGTCGGCACCGTCAGACGCGCCTTGCGGTAGCGGCCGCGCGGGTGGCCGAAGATCTCCTGCCACACATAGGCCGCGTTCACCTGCTCCCCGGCGCGCGCGTGCCCGGGATCGCGCATCAGGTCCGTGTAGACGCGGAGGTCCTCGCGTTCCCACAGATCGGGATCGCCGGACCAGTGGCGGAGCAGGAACCCCGCGAAGCCGGTGCGGCGCAGCACGAGCCGGCCCAGCGGCGGGTGCTCGACGAAGGCCGTGTGCCACATCCGCCACAGGTTCGGCAGTACGCGGCGGTGCGGTGGCCACATGTGGGTCATGTTCACCGACACCAGGGCACTTACTCGCTCCGGATGCCTGAGCGCGGCGGCGAACCCGACCCAGCCGCCCCAGTCGTGGCCGACGATCGCGGCCCGCCCGATGCCGAGCTCGTCGAGGACCGCGATCACGTCGTCGGCCAGACTCCCGGTGCCGTAGCCGTGCCGGGCGGCCTCGGTCCAGCCGAAGCCGCGCAGATCGACGGCCAGGACCCGGTGCCGGGCGGCCAGCAGCGGCATCACGTGCCGCCAGGCGTACCAGTGCTGCGGGAAACCGTGGACGAGCACGATCGGCGTGGCGTCCTCGATACCAGCGGCGGTGCCGGTCTCGGCGACGTGGAATCGCACGCCCCGCGCGGTCACATAGCGGTGCCGGACGCCCGGGACCTGCGGCATCGGGTACGGCGACGGGGCCGGAGATGGAACAGACACGACAGACAAGGGTGACCCCTCCAGTTTTCGACTGCGGTGGATGCTGTCGAGTCGAAGAGGGGCCACCCTGTCTATTCGTTCCCGGTGAGGATCGGGAACAAGTATGTGAGCTGCGTCACGTACCGTCGTGGATCATCAGCGGACTGTCACTGCGCCAGGCCGAAGGCGTTCACCAGCTGCCCGTCGGCGGTGTCGCCCTCCAACGACCACGTCATGTCGCCGCGCAGACCCAGGGCCTTGATGAACAGGACCTTGTCACGGATGCTCTGCGGGTCGTCGAAGGTCCAGTACGTCTTGGTCGCCGGGTCGTACTTGTAGGCGGCGCGGGAGAAGGGGTCGTGGTGCACCGTCCCGGGCTGCGCCGCGATCTGGTTGTAGTTGACGTCCGCTGCCACGCCGGTCGCGCTCTGGAAGAGGCCGTCGTTGTGCGGGCCGGGCGCGACGCCGGTCCAGCCGTGCGCGTAGAACGGGATGGAGACGGCGATCTTGCGCGGGCTGGCGCCGTGCGCGAGGTAGTTGGCGACCACCTCGGCGACCGAGATCTCGCCGTTGTCCGGGTACGGGTTCGACCGGGTCGGGCGCGGCGCCGGGTCGAACGGCGACGGGAACAGGTTCGACTGCGACTCCGTCGGGCCGGTGGTCTCCCACGGGCCGTTGAAGTCGAAGGTCATCACGTTCATCCAGTCCACGATCTTGGAGATCGGGCCGACCTCGATCTTGGAGACCTTCTCCGCGCCGGACGGGGTGTCGGCGGTGAGCAGGTAGTGCTTGCCGCCGGCCGCCGCGCCCGCCGCGTCGAGCTGCTTGCGCAGCTCGGCGAGCAGCAGCGTGAAGTTGTGGGTGTCCTGCGGGCCGTGCGGGTTGCCGTTGCCGACCTCGTTCGGGTACTCCCAGTCGATCGCGATGCCGTCGAAGATCCCGGCGGCCGCGCCCGGGGCGACGCCCGGCAGGTTGCCGTTGATGTACATGTCGATGCAGGACTGCGCGAACTTGGCGCGGGACTCCGGCGTCGCGGCGGCGGCCGAGAAGTTCGTCGACTCCGACCAGCCGCCGACCGACATCACGATCTTGAGATCGGGGTATGCCTTCTTGAGCTCCTGCAACTGGTGGAAGTTGCCGGCGACCGGCTGCGTCCAGGTGTCGGACGTGCCGTCGACCGAGTTCGCGCCGTCGATCGGCTTCTGCCAGTCCGCCCACGCGTCGGCGCTGGCGCACGTGCCGTCCGGGGCGATGTTGGAGAAGGCGTAGTCGATCTCGGTGAGCTTGTGCACGGCACCGGAGGTGACCAGGTTCTTCGTGTAGTACCCGGAGTAGACGCCCCACTGGGTCATGTACCCCACGGAGACTTTGGAGGTGTCGGGGGCCGCGTGCGCGTTCGCGGGGCCGGCGGCGGCGATCGGGGCGATCGCGAGGCTCAGAACGGCCGCCGCGGCGAGGGCGGTCCGGCGGTGGTGGGAGGGGCGGCTCATGGGGCTCCTCGAAGATGACGAGAGGGGTCTAGACCAGCCTGGCGTGCGCAATGGTCCTCGTTGCGAACCTTGCGGTCAAGGGCTTCCCGCTAGGTTTTACGTTTCTCTGACCTGGGGCTCCATATTCATGGTCTAATCCAGTTGGTTTAGACCTTGGTCTAGACCTCACGCTTGACAGTCCTCGATGACAGCAGTACTTCTTCGCTGAGACACCCGATCCGTTTTTGGCGGCGCCGCCCAGCGGATCAGCTCCATGCGCCAACCCTTCACGTCCGAATCCTCCCGCCACAGGAGAGTGCGAAAGGCATGAGAGCGTCACGAAGATCAGCCCTGACCGCGGTGTTGGCCTCCGCGGTCATCGTCGCGGGTGCGACCGCCGCCATCGGCGTCGGTTCCACCCCGGCCGCCGCCGCCCACACCAACACCACCGGGGTGGCGGCCACTTCCGGAGGACTCAAGGTCGCCTACTTCGACCAGTGGTCCATCTACCAGAACGCGTACTACCTCAAGAACGTCGACACCTCCGGTGCGGCGTCCAACCTGGACTACCTGCTCTACGACTTCGAGAACATCGACCCCACCAACCTGACCTGCTTCGAGACCACCAAGGCGACCACCCCGGACCCCGGCGGGGAGGACGACCCGAACGCCGGTGACGGCGCCGGCGACTCCTTCGCCGACTACCAGAAGTCCTTCGACGGCTCGATCAGCGTCGACGGCACGGCCGACGCCTACGGCATGCCGATCGTCGGCAACTTCCACCAGCTGCAGGAGCTCAAGAAGAAGCACCCGAACCTGAAGGTGCTGCTGTCGCTGGGCGGCTGGACGTACTCCAAGTACTTCTCCGACGTGGCCAAGACCGACGCCTCGCGGAAGAAGTTCGTCTCCAGCTGCATCGACATGTTCATCAAGGGCAACATCCCGTCGCAGGGCGGCTACGGCGGTACGGGCACCGCCAAGGGCATCTTCGACGGGTTCGACATCGACTGGGAGTACCCGGGGTCGGCCGGCGGCCACACCGGGAACCACTACGCCGCCGCGGACAAGCAGAACTACACCGCTCTGCTTCAGGAATTCCGGACCGAGCTGAACGCTCAGGGGTCAGCTGACTCGAAGACCTACGCGCTGTCGGCGGCGCTGCCCTCCGGCCAGGACAAGATCTCGGCGGGCATCGAGACGCAGAACGTCGGCAACATCCTGACGTTCGGCGACGTCATGACCTACGACATGCACGGCGCGTGGGACAAGACCGGGCCGACGAACCACCAGGCGCCGATCTACAGCGCCCCGGGCGACCCCATGTCGAACGTGCCGCCGGGCAACGCCAAGTACAACCTCGACGAGGCGATCAAGGCGTTCACGGTCGGCGACTCGTCGTACGGCATACCAGGCGGGTTCCCAGCGAACAAGATCAACGTCGGGATCCCGTTCTACTATCGGGGCTGGACCGGGGTACCGGCCGGCAGCTCGCACGGCCTGTACCAGAGCGCGACGGGCCCCGCTGCGGGGGCGCCGTTGTCCGGGAACGTGCCGGGTGTGCACATGTACAAGGAACTGTCCGGGATCGTGGACAACCCGGCGGACACCTTCTACGACCCGGTGGCCATGGCCGCGTACTACTACAACGGGACCGACTTCTGGAGCGGCGAGTCCGTCCAGTCGATCCAGGCCAAGGCTGACTACGTGCACTGCAACGGCCTGGCCGGCGCGATGATGTTCTCGATGTACGACGGTGCGGACGTCTTGTTCAACAAGGCGGTCTCGGCGATCAACGGCTCGGCGGCCTCGTGCCCCACCGGCCCGCCGACCACGTCCTCCTCGTCGCCGTCGACGTCGCCCAGCACCTCGCCGAGCACGTCGCCGAGCACGTCGCCGTCGACCTCGCCGAGCACCTCGCCCAGCACGTCGCCGTCGACCTCCCCGTCGACGTCCCCGTCGTCGCCCGGCTGCACCGCGGCCCCATGGAGCTCCTCGACCGCCTACAGCGGTGGCGCGATCGTGTCCTACAACGGGCACACCTGGACCGCCAAGTGGTGGACCCAGGGCGACATCCCGGGCCAGAACTCGCAGAGCGTCTGGCAGGACAACGGCGCGTGCGGTCCCCCGACCACGCCGCCTCCGGGCACCTGCAGCCTGCCGCTGTGGCAGGCCGGCACCGCGTACAGCGGTGGCGCGGTCGTGCAGTACGGCACCCCGGCCCACAAGTGGACCGCCAAGTGGTGGACCCAGGGCGACACCCCCGGCAGCAACACCGCCGGTGTGTGGACCGACGGCGGTGTCTGCACCAGCTAGGCGTCCGCCGGCGCTAGGTGTCTCCACCAGCTAGGGCGCGCCTGCGTTGTGCCGGGGCGCCCTGGCTGACGGCGCGCAGCCCGGAACCGTGTGCCACCGCGGTTCCGGGCTTTTTCCGAACGTGCCGCCGTTCCGCCGGTCCTCCCTGGACGGGACGGCGGCGCCGGTGTTTTTTGGGATCAGCCGCGATCAGCCAGGATCAGCCGCGCAGGGCCTTGTACGCCTCGGGGTCGCTGTCGCCGAGGAACGTGGCGCACCGCTCGGCCTCCTCGGTCTCGCCGATCCGCGCGGCTGCCAGCCCGAGCGCGTTGAGCGCGCGCAGGAAGCCGCGGTTGGACTCGTGCGACCACGGCACCGGACCGTGGCCCTTCCAGCCGTTGCGGCGCAGCAGGTCCAACCCGCGGTGGTAGCCGGTCCGGGCATAGGCGTACGCCGCGACCGAGCCGTCGAGCGAGTCGTCACCGGCCAGCGCGGCCTCGGCCAACGCCGCCCAGCCGACCGGCGTGGCCGGGTTCGCGGCCGCCACCTCGGCCGGCGCGGTGCCGGCGGCGAGGGCCTCGCGGGCGGTGGAGTCGTCGGGCAGCAGGGTCGGCTGCGGGGCTTCGAGGAGGTCCTTGTGCATGGCTAGAGGCTACCGGGGGGTGGGGGCGGAGGGGGTCAGGCGGTGGCCTGGGTGTCCTGGGGGTCTTCGTTCTGGGGGGAGTGGCGGGTCTGGTGGCCGGGGTGGTCCGGTTGATCGTGCTTGCCCTGATGGTCCTGGTGGTCCTGGTGGTCGTCACGCCGGTGCGAATGCCGGTGCTTTCTGTGGTCGCAGGCCGGATCCCACTGCGCGTCGATGAGGAAGCCGAGGTCTTCGTGGTCGGGGTGGTGGGGCCACGTGCAGATCGGGTCGGGCTGCTTCGGGGGGTCGGGTTTGCGGTCCGGTTCCGAGGTCCGCGGGATGGGCGCGGGGGTGGGGACCGGTGGTGGGGGCGTCGGCGTCGGGGTGGGCTTTGGCGGCGTCGGCGTCGGCGTCGGCGTCGGCTTCGGGCGCGGGCGAGGCGGCGTCGGCTTCGCCACGGGCGAGCGGTGGGGTGGTGGCGGGGTCACGACCGGCGGGGGTGGTGTGGGGGTGGGCTTCGGCTTCGGGGGCAGGGCCACTGGTTTCGGCGCCGGCAGGGCCACGGCCGGGGGCGGCGCCGGCGCTACGGCCTCGTCCTGCGGAGCCGGTGTGCTGCCGCCGGACATCGCCCACGCCACGAGGGCGAGCGCGACCGCGGCCACCGTGCCGATGCTGATCGTCTGGGCCTGGCGGCTCTTGCGCAGCTGCATCAGCCAGCGGGCCATCAGGCCGCCGGCTTTCGCCGTGCCGTTGGCCGCCGCTCCTGCTGCGCCTGAGCCAGCCGTGGCGCCGGCAGCCCCGGCAGCCCCCGCCGCTCCGCCGGCAGCTCCGCCAACCGCCCCGCCAACCGCCCCACCGGCAGCGCCACCCGCCGCGCCCCCGACCACCGCCCCGGTCGTCGTCGCCGTCGTCGTGGCGACCACGCCAGTAGCCGCCGCCGCGCCCAGCGCCACCCCGGCGATGATCTTCGCCGCCGCGGCCGAGCCGAACACCAGCGGCGACAGCACCTCGGGCAGCGATTCGTTGAATCTCAGCAGTTCCAGATACAGCGCTGTGCAGTCCGCGCAGGTGTCCAGGTGCCGCTCCACCTTCGCGTGGTCGCGCGTCCCGAGCTTCCCGCGGACGAACGCCGCCAGCCGCTGTGCGTGCGGACGGCACTGCGGGACCACGGTCTCGGCCAGGTGGGCCTGCAGGAACGCCTGCCGCAGCCCCTCCCGGGCCCGGTAGGCCAGCGCCGACACCGCCGACGGCGACAGGTCGAGCAGCGGCGCCACCTGGGCCGGCGACTCGCCCTCCACCTCCAGGTGCCACAGCACGATCTGCCAGCGCTCCGGCAGGGTGTGGAAGGCCTGCGAAGTCAGCTGCCGGTCGAAGGCCTCGTCCAGCGGGTCGCGGTCCTCGCCGGTCACCGGTGCCGCGGTGACTTCGAGCTCTGCGATGTTCTCCACCAGCCGGATCCGCTTCTCCGACTCGGCCCAGTCGAACGCGGTGCGCCGCAGCGTGGTGTAGAGGTAGGCGCGGAAGGCCTCGTCCGGGCCGTTGCCGCGGTCCAGGGCGGCCAGCACCCGGGTGAAGGCCTCGGCCGCGAGGTCGTCGGCCGCCGCCTCGTCGCGCGCCAGGTGCCGCGCCACCCGCAGCGCCGCGCGCCGGTGCCGCTCGTACAGCGGACCGTAAGCCCGGCGGTCGCCGGCGCGGACCATGGCGATCAGGTCGGCGTCGGTGGGCGGACGGTCGCCGGGGACGGGCACGTGCGGGCTCCTTCGGTGGGTGGTGCGCGGTCGGGGGAAAGCCTGGACCGGCCGGCCGCGCACCGCAGCGGAATGCGGGTGGCATGTACACGTCCGGATGAACCCCGGGCCTGGGGAGGGGGAGGACCGCGCGAAATCCCCTGGCCGTTTCACACCCCGGTTCGCCAAGCTGACGCCATGGCACCGAGCACCACCCAGCGATCCGCGGACGGCGAGCAGCCTGCGAAACGGGTGGCCGAATCCCGCCGCGCGCCGCTCCGCCACGGCCAGTCGGCCCTGCTGGCCAGCCTGTTCCTGGTCGACCTCGGTGCCGCGATGGTCGCGATCGCCCTGCCGCTGCTGCTGGTCCGCGACTACGGGGTCTCCTTCGCCGTCGGGCTGACCTTCGCGATCGGGGTCCTGCCCCGCGTCGTCGCCGCGCCGTTCCTGGGCGGCCTGCTGATCCGGTACGACCCGCGCCGCATCGCGATCATCAGTGCTCTGGCCTCGGCGCCGCTGACCGCGCTGATCCCGCTGACCGACCGGATGTGGCAGTTCCAGGTGCTGAACCTGGCGGTCAACCTGTTCGGCGCGATCGCCGAGCCGTCGCGCCTGGCGCTGCGGGCCTCGACGATCGAGGCCGGCGAGGAGTTCCGCGGCAACGGCTTGTTCGTCGCCGCCGAACGCGTGCCGCGCGTGCTCGGGCCGGGGCTGGTGGGCGTGCTGGCCGGGCTCGGCCTGGGGCCGGACTGGTCGTTCCTGTTCCCGACCGCGTTCGCCGTGCTGGCCGCGCTGCTGGTGCTGCGGGTCCCGGCGGTGCCGCGCAAGCTCCCGGCCGAGCACCTCCGCCGGAACTTCCTGGCCCTGGTGGCGGCCAACACGCGGCTGCTCGTCACCACCACGTCCCGCGACCGGTTCGTCGCCGGGCTGACCGTGACCGCGGTGCCCTACGTGGTGGCGTCGAGCATCGCGCGCATCATGCTCCTGGCGATGGCGCAGACGCGCTTCGCCTCGCATCCCGGCCTGTACGGCTGGCTGCTCGGCGCGATCTCGCTCGGCGCCGTCCTCGGCGCGCTGATGAGCGGCCTGGCCGGCCGCGTCGACTACGGCACCCTCTACATAGCCGGGAACCTGATAGAAGCAGCGGTCTGGCTCGGAGTTCCCATGATCCACAATCCCTACGCGGCGTTGGTCGCCGTCTTCTGCACAGGGATCCTGGAGGCGGCGCCGACCGTGGTGTTCTTCGCCGAGGTCCAACGCCGCCTGAGCCCGGAGCTACTCGGCTACTTCTACGCCGCCACGATGCCGTTGATCGACGCCGCGGCCACCGCCGGCTACCTGCTCGGCGGCGTGCTGATCAAGCACGGGGTGACACCGTCGGGCTGGTGCGTGGCGCTGCTGATGGCCGTGCCGGTGCTGGCGACGATGCGCTGGTATCGCGTGCCGCCGCCGGAGACGGTCCTGGTGGCAGCCGCGTAGCGCTGGCTGCGCAAGCTGTTGCTGCGGTTCCGCAGACTGTTGCCCCGCTTTCGCAAGCTGTTGCCTCGGTTTCACAAGCTGCTCGCGCGCGGCGGTTCCGACAGCACCGACAGCAGCGCCCCGGACGGCGTCCACCGCCCCGCCGCCCCGCCCGGCGGGACCAGCCAGTGCAGCCACCCCCGCCACGGCACCAGCGGCGGCAGCGTCGCCGTCGACCCCTGCCCCCCGACCCGCACGCCGAGTTCGCTGCCCGACCGGCTGGCCCATTCGCACAGCGCCACGCTGTCCGGGTCCGCCGTCCGGGGCGTCGGCCCGGGCGTGCTGTGCGGCGACGGCGCCACCAGGAATCCCACCCGCATCACCGACCGGCGGGAGTCGGCGACGACGGGTCCGAGCCGCACTCTCCGGGCCCGCAGCGCCGCGATCGCCGCGTGCCCGACGGCCGCCGGCATACTCACCAGGTCGAAGGCCTGTCCCACCGCCACAGTCAGCGGTTGGGCGGGGTCGGTGTAGAGCCCCCGTAATTCGGCCCGGCCGTTCTCGGATCCCATCGTCGCCTCCCTCGTGCGGGACCGCGGTACGGCGGCCCCATACAGAAAGAGACGCCCCTCCCCGGGATCCATGACGCGAGTTTGTGCGGTGATCTGAAGATCAGGTCTCTGAGGGCGGCTCGGGCGGCTCGGGCGGCGGCGGCTCCGCGTGCTCGTGCTCGGCGATGCGCGCCAGGCAGGCGCCCCGGTAGCTGTTAGCGTCCGAAGCGGCGCAGACGACCGGTGCGAAAGGTGCGAAGGAGCACGTGGCATGGACGAGAACAAGCCCGCCGACCTCAAGGACCTGATCCACCGCCTCACGCTGGAGCAGAAAGCCGCCCTGCTGACCGGCGAGGACTTCTGGTCCCTGCCCGCCGTCCCGGAGATCGGCCTTCGCAAAGTACTGCTCTCCGACGGCCCGGCCGGCGTCCGCGGCACCTCCTGGGACGAGCGCGACCCCTCTCTGCTGTTCCCCAACCCGACCGCCCTGGCCGCCACCTGGGACCCGGGCCGGGCCCGCCAGGCCGGCGCGCTGATGGGCGCCCAGGCCAGGGACAAGGGCGTGGCCTGGCACCTGGCGCCGAACGCGAACCTGCACCGCAGCCCGCTCGGCGGCCGGCACTTCGAGTGCTGCTCCGAGGACCCGCTGCTGACCGCGGAGATCGTCGCCGGATTCGTCGAGGGCGTGCAGAGCGCCGGCGTCGCCGCCACCGTCAAGCACTACATCGGCAACGAGTCCGAGACCGACCGCATGACCTACGACGCCGAGATCGACGAGGCGACGCTGCACAAGGTCTGCCTGCCGCCGTTCGAGGCCGCCGTGCGCGCCGGCGCCTGGTCGGTGATGGCCGCCTACAACGCCGTCGGCGGCGTCACAATGACCGACAACGGACCGCTGCTGACCGGTCTGCTCAAAGACCGCCTCGGGTTCGACGGCGTGGTGGTCTCCGACTGGTTCGCCACCCGGTCCACCGCGGCCTCGGCGCTCGCCGGGCTGGACGTGGTCATGCCGGGGCCGCAAGGGCCGTGGGGTGCGGCGCTGGTCGACGCGGTGCGCGCCGGTGAGGTCCCCGAGGCGGTGCTCGATGACAAGGTACTGCGAATCCTGCGGCTCGCGTCGCGCACAGGATGTCTTGACGGCCTCGACAGCCCGACAGAGAAGACCGCCACCCCCGCCGCCACGCCGGACGATGCCGAAGCCCAGCTCCGCGACCTCGCCGCCCGGGCCATGGTGGTCCTGCGCAACGAGCCCGTCGGCGCGGCGCCGCTGCTGCCGCTGGATCCCGGCACGCTGTCCCGCGTCGCGGTCATCGGGCCCAACGCCTCGCACCTCACCGCTCAGGGCGGCGGCTCCGCGCACGTGAACCCCGCGCACGTCATCAGCCCTCTGACCGGCCTGAGCGCGGCCCTCGGCCCGAGCGTCACGATCGATCACGCCGAAGGCGTCCACACACAGCGGCTCCTCGCGCCGATCACCGCGCAGACCGCGACCGATCCGGAGACCGGCCATCCAGGACTGCGCGTGGACTTCCTGGACGCGGCCGGTGCCATCCTCGGCAGTGAACTGCGAAAGACCTCGCGCTTCGTGTTCATGGGCGGCCTGCCCGTGGGAACCAGCGGAATCCGCGTGCGGGCCGACCTCGCCGTCACCGAGACCGGGAAACATCAGTTCTCTGTCTCCGGCATCGGCAAGTTCCGCCTGACGGTCGGCGCCGAGCCCACCGCCGAACTGACGATGACGCCGAGCGAGGACGGCGACATCGTCGAAGGCCTGGTGAAACCGCCGGAGCACCGGATCGCCGTCGATCTGGAGGCGGGAACCGGCGTCCGCGCCGAGGTGGTCGCGCTGGTCGACCCCGGCCTGCCGATCGCGATGTTCGGACTCCACTCCGAGGCGCCCGGGTCCGGAGCCGACGAGTTGTTCGCGGCCGCCGTGGCGGCGGCGCGCGCGGCGGACCTGGCGATCGTCGTCGTCGGCACCACCGACGAGGTGGAGAGCGAGGGCTTCGACCGCGCCGATCTGAAGCTGCCCGGACGGCAGGACGACCTGGTCGCGGCGGTGGTCGCGGCCAACCCGCGCACCGTGGTCGTGGTGAACGCCGGGGCGCCGGTGGAGATGCCGTGGCGGGAGCGCGTGCCGGCGCTGCTGTGGGCGTGGTTCCCGGGACAGGAAGGCGGCCACGCGATCGCCGACGCGCTGACCGGCGCGGTGGAGCCCGCCGGTCGGCTGCCCACGACGTTCCCGAAGACCGCCGCCGACGCTCCCGTGCTGTCGACGCGGCCGGTCGACGGCACGATCAGCTATCGCGAGGGCTCGCTGGTCGGGTATCGCGGTTATGAGAAGGCTGACACCGTCCCGGCGTTCCCCTTCGGCCACGGGCTCGGCTACACCACCTGGTCCTATGAGGACATCACCGCCGCGGTCACCGATTCGGGGGACATCGAGGTCCTGGTGCGGGTCCGGAACACCGGCGCCCGGATCGGGCGCGAGGTGGTGCAGATCTACCTGACCGGCGAGGGCGTCGACAGGGCCGATCCCCAGCGTCTGGTCGGGTTCGGCGCGACGCTCGCGGCGCCGGGCGAGATCGCGACCGTCCCGATCACCGTCCCGGCCCGCGTACTGGCGCGCTGGGACGCCGACGCGCACGGCTGGCGGGTGCGCGGGGGTCCGCGAGCGCTGATCGCGTCCCGGTCGGCGGCCGATCCGCGGCTTCGCACGCGGGTGGAGGTGGCCGACGGCTGAGGGCGCCGTGATGAGATGCTGGAAGGCGTGATCGTCGACGAAGGGGCTGGCAGGCCCGAGGCCGAGATGGTGAAGGTGGTCTTCAAGCTGCACCAGGACGAGACGGGATGGCCGCCGGCCGGCTCCGAGCGGCTGTGGGCGGTCAGCCTCGGGGACGATCTGGCCCGGCTCGACAATGTCCCGTTCTTCGTGCGCGGATACGCGATGGGCGATGTCGTGCGGTTCGCCACCGACCGCGCCGGGGTGCATTGGGTGCAAGAGGCCGTGCGGTACTCCGACAACTGCACGATCCGCATCATGCCCGGGGAGGGCGGCGGCCGGGACGAGGTGCGGCAGGCGGTGCTGGACGCGTTCGCGCCCTACGGGGTCACCGGCGAGGGGATCGCGCGGTTCGGCATGGTGGCTTTGAACGTGCCCGGCGCGGTCGACGTGGCGTCGGTGAAGAAGCTGCTGGAAGAGGGCGAGGAAGACGGCCGGTGGGAGTTCGAGGAGGGGTGCGTGACCGAGGCGTGGCGGACGGCCGGACGCTGAGTCCGCTGAGTCCCGTGCTGAGGCTCGCGCTGAGTCCGGGTCCTGCTATTTCTTGCTGCGGACGGCCCGCGCCAGCGTCGTCACCAGCGCGAGGGTGACGACGACCGGGAGCAGCCACCACGAAGCCGTGGTGCGCGTACTGAGGACGGCGGTCCCGGCGAGACCGGCGACGACGAGGACGGCGACCAGCGGATCGTCGCCGACGACGAACTCGTACCAGAAGGCACCGAAGGCCTTGAGTTTGTTCATGCGGCGCGCCTCCTGCGCAGGAGCCAGGTCGCGGCGGTGGCGACGGCCAGCACGTAGGCGACGACGACCGGCAGCGCCGCGTCGCCGCCGGGCCAGTCGGCGCCCGCACCCTCGGCTCCCCAGAAGATGCCGAAGCCGGTGAGCATCACGCCGACCGCGAACTTCATGGTGTTCTCCGGGACGCGCGCCAGCGGTGCTTTCAGGACCGCGCCGGCCGCCGCCACCACCAGCACGGCGGCGACGGCCGCCAGCGCCGCGAGCGGGATGTCGTGCTGGTTGGCGCCGAACGTGAGGGCGATGAAGGCCACCTCCAGACCCTCCAGGGTCACGCCCTTGAAGGAGAGGGTGAAGGCGTACCAGTCGTCGACGAGCGGCTTCTTGGTCGCCGTGGCCTGCTCCGCCGCGGCGATCTGGCGGCGGTAGGCGGCGGCTTCGTCGCGCAGGTCCTTGTAGCCGGAGGCCCGCAGGATCGCCTTGCGGATCCACTGGAGGCCGAAGGTCAGCAGCAGGCCGCCGACCACGAGGCGCAGGGCTTTGAGGGGGAGGACGGTCAGCGCCGGGCCCAGGGCCGCCACCACGACGGCGAGCAGGAGCAGGCCCGCCGCGACGCCTTGCAGGGCGGGCCGCCAGCCTCGGGTGATACCGACGGCGAGCACGATGGTGAGGGCCTCCACGGCTTCGACCGCGCAGGCCAGGAAGACCGACAGCAGCAGGAAGGCTGTTCCCACGGGGTCAATGTAGCTTGTCGGGTCCGTTGACAACGTCAATCCGGTCGGGTCGATTCGGTCGGGTCGATCCGGTCACGGCGCGTCACGTCAATCCGGCGACGGCGCGCCGTAGGCAGCGCGGCGTCGCTAAGTTGTGCGCATGCGATCTTCTTCCCGTGCTGTGGGCCTGGCGCTCGGCTTCGCGGCCGACTGGTATTTCGCCGATCCGCGCCGGGGGCACCCGGTGGCGGGGTTCGGCCGGGCCGCGTCGGCGTTGCGAAAGACGATGTATGCCGATTCGCGCGGTGCGGGGGTCGGGTACGCGGGCGCGTTGGTGGCGGGCGCTGCTGCCGTGGGGGGCGTCGCGGAGCGGATGGGGCGCGGGCGGCCGGTGACACAGGCCGCGTTGACCGCGCTGGCGACGTGGACGGTGCTCGGGGGGACGTCGTTGCGGCGGGAGGCGACGGCGATCGGGTCGTTGCTCAGCGCGGGTGACGTGGAGGCGGCGCGCGAGCGGCTGCCTCATTTGTGCGGGCGGGATCCGAGCAAGCTGGACACCGACGAGATCGCGCGGGCGGTCGTCGAGTCCGTGGCGGAGAACACGTCCGACGCCGTGGTGGCGCCGTTGTTGTGGGGTGCGGTGGCGGGGATTCCCGGGCTGCTGGCGTATCGGGCGGCGAACACGCTCGACGCGATGGTCGGGTACCGGAACGAGAAGTATCTGAACTTCGGATGGGCCGCCGCGCGGTTGGATGATGTGCTCAACTACCTTCCGGCCAGGTTCACGGGCGCGGCCACGGTGGTCAGTGCGCCGGCGATCCTCGGGAGCCCTCGGCGGACTCTCAAGGTGCTGCTTCGCGACGGCGGTCGACACCCGAGTCCCAACGCCGGTCGATGCGAGGCGTCCGCCGCCGGCGCGCTGGGGCTGCGGCTCGGCGGGACCAACAAGTACGGGGACGTGGTCGAGGACCGGCCCGTGATGGGGACGGGGCGGGCGCCGCGGGTGGCCGACATTCATCGGGCCACGGCGTTGTCCGGGGTGGTGGGGGTCGTGTCGGCGGGGGTCGCGGTGCGGGTGGCTTGGGCACTGGGGCGGAAGGGGTAGTAGGCAGTAGGCGGGTACTGGCGGATAGAGGCACCCGCCCCGATCTGTCACACTGTCCCCGGACGTCAGAACCAGGAAGCCCGTGCGAATCGGGCACTGTCCCGCAACTGTGACCGCCTCTTCAGGCGGAAGTCAGGAACTGCCTGCCGTCCGTCATCATCGGCCCGAGGCGGAGCGCGGACTCCGCGAGAGGAAGTGCCGCCGCATGCCTGCGCGCGTTCTGCTGCTGTCCACCGCCGACACCGAGCTGCTGGCCGCCCACGCCTCCGGCGCGGCCTATCGCACCGCCAACCCGGCGCGCCTGGACGCCGAGTCGTTGGCGCCGCTGCTCGCCGACGCCGACGTCGTCGTGCTGCGCCTGCTCGGCGGGCATCGGCTGTGGCAATGGCTCGTCGACGCTGTTGCCGCCAGCGGCGTTCCGGCCGTCGTGCTCGGCGGCGAAGCCGTGCCGGACGCGGAGCTGATGGCGCTGTCGACCGTGCCGGGCGGCGTCGCGGCTGAGACGTTGAACTACCTCACTGCCGGAGGCCCGGGGAACCTCGGCCAGCTGGCCGCCTTCCTCGCCGACACCGTGCTCGGTGGCGGGGAGGGATTCGAGGCGCCGGCGGCGATGCCGGAGTTCGGGGTGCACGGCGCTCCCGCCGCGCCCGATGATCGCCGTCCCACGGTGGGCATCATCTTCTACCGAGCCCACGAGCTCTCGGGCAACACCGCCTTCATCGACACCCTTACCGCAGCTCTCGAAACCCGGGGCGCGGCGGCGCTGCCCATCTACTGCAACTCTCTACGCGGTCTCTCGGACCCCACTGCTCAGGGCCTCGTAGACCTGCTCGCCCCCTGTGACGCCCTCATCGTCACCGTCCTCGCGGCGGGCGGCACCACGGCGGCGGACGCCAGCGCCGGGGGCTCGGAAGAGAGTTGGGACGTCGGCGCCCTCGCGAGCCTGGACATCCCCATCATCCAAGGACTCTGTCTCACCACCTCTCGCGAGGCGTGGCAGGACTCTGACGCCGCGCTGACGCCGATGGACGCCGCGATGCAGGTCGCGATCCCCGAGTTCGACGGCCGCTTGATCTCCGTCCCCTTCTCCTTCAAGGAGCAGGGCGAAGCGGGTATCCCCATCTATGTCGCGGACGAAGAACGCGCCCAGCGTCTGGCCGGCATCGCGTATCGCCACGCCGCTCTCCGCGCGATCCCCAACGCCGAGAAGAAGCTCGCGCTGGTCTTGTCGTCCTACCCGACCAAGCATGCGCGGATCGGCAACGCGGTCGGTCTCGACACCCCCGCCTCGGCCGTCCGCCTCCTCGCGGCGCTGCGCGAGGCCGGCTACGCCGTCGGCGACTTCCCGGAGGACGGCGACGAGCTCATCCACCGCCTGATCGCCGCCGGCGGCCACGACGTGGAGTGGCTCACCGAGGACCAGCTCGCGGCGGCTCCGGCCCGGGTCCCGCTGCGCGAGTACGAGTCCTGGTTCGCGGCGCTCCCGGCCGACCTTCGGGAGGGCGTCCGGCGGCACTGGGGCGAGCCGCCCGGCTCGCTCTACGTCGACGGCGAGACCGGCGACGTCGTCCTGGCCTCGCTCCAGTTCGGCAACATCCTGCTGATGATCCAGCCGCCGCGCGGCTTCGGCGAGAACCCGATCGCGATCTACCACGACCCGGACCTGCCGCCGAGCCACCACTACCTCGCCGCCTATCGCTGGCTGGAACAGTCCTTCGGTGCGGACGCCGTCGTGCACCTCGGCAAGCACGGCACGCTGGAGTGGCTCCCCGGCAAGGGCCTGGGCCTGTCGCGCTCCTGCGCTCCGGACGCGGTCCTCGGCGAGCTGCCGCTGATCTACCCGTTCATCGTCAACGACCCCGGCGAGGGCACCCAGGCCAAGCGCCGGGCCCACGCCACGATCATCGACCACCTGATGCCGCCGATGGCCCGCGCCGACACCTACGGCGAGCTGGCGAAGCTGGAGCAGCTGCTCGACGAGTACGCGACCGTCGCCGCGCTGGACCCGGACAAGACCCCGGCGGTGCGGGCGCAGATCTGGACCCTGATCCGCGCCGCGCAGCTGCACCACGACCTGGCCGCGTTCCTGCACGGCGACGTCGACCGCCAGCCCGCCGACGACGACTTCGACGAGTTCGTGCTGCACCTCGACGGCTACCTGTGCGAGATCAAGGACGTCCAGATCCGCGACGGGCTCCACATCCTGGGCCGGGCGCCGGAGGGGGAGGAGCTGGTCGCCGACGTCCTCGCGGTGCTGCGGGCGAAGCAGGTGTTCGGCGGCGTGACCGGGGCGGTGCCGGGGCTGCGGCAGGCGCTGGCGGCGTTCGTGGGGCTGGACGAGCAGGTGCTGCTGGCCGAGCCGGGCGCGATGGTGAAGAGTCCTGAGTTGCTCGGCGAGCTCGCGGCCGCGGCCGGTTCGCAGGACCCGGCGGAGGCCGAGGTCGCGGGCGTGGCCCCGGGCCTGGCGACAGCCCCGCTGCCGGCTCCGGCCCCAGTCCCGGCGACAGTCCCGGCCTCAGCCTCAGCCCCGGCCCGCACGGCCTCGGACGTCGTCGACCTGCTCGAAACCCTCGCCCGCCGCCTCATCGAGCGCCTGGCCGCCGGCGGCTGGCAGCCGGAGCAGGCCGAGCCGGTCTGCACCGCGGTTCTCGGCACCGCCGACGCCGGCGTCGTCAGTGTCCTGACCTTCGCGGCGACCGAGCTGGTTCCCCGCCTGGCTCGCACCACCGACGAGATCACCAACCTCCTGCGCGCCCTCGACGGCCGCTACATCCCGGCCGGCCCCTCCGGCGCCCCGACCCGCGGCCTGGTCGGCGTGCTGCCCACCGGCCGCAACTTCTACTCGGTCGACCCGAAGGCCATCCCCTCCCGGAACGCCTGGGACGTCGGCCAGGCCCTGGCCGAGTCGCTGCTCGCCCGCCACCTGGCCGACACCGGCGAGTACCCGCGCTCCGTCGGCCTGACCGTCTGGGGCACGTCGGCGATGCGGACCCAGGGCGACGACATCGCCGAGGTGCTGCACTTGCTGGGCTGCCGTCCGGTGTGGGACGAGGCCTCACGGCGGGTCACAGGGTTCGAAGTCGTCCCGGTCGCCGAGCTCGGCCGTCCGCGCATCGATGTGACGGTCCGCATCTCAGGGTTCTTCCGCGATGCGTTCCCGCACGTCATCGCGCTCATCGACGACGCCGTCCAGGCGGTGGCCGAACTCGATGAGCCGCCGGCCGACAACTTCGTCCGGGCCCACGCCGAAGCCGACACCGCCGCGCACGGTGACCGCCGCCGGGCCACCACGCGCGTCTTCGGCTCGAAGCCCGGCGCTTACGGCGCCGGGCTGCTGCCGCTGATCGACGCCCGCGACTGGCGCACCGACGCCGACCTCGCCGAGGTCTACGCGGTCTGGGGCGGCTATGCCTACGGACGCGGGCTGGACGGCCGCGAGGCGCGCGGCGACATGGAGAACGCGTTCCGCCGCATCCAGGTCGCCGCGAAGAACCAGGACAACCGCGAGCACGACATCGTCGACTCCGACGACTATTTCCAGTACCACGGCGGCATGGTCGCGATGGTGCGCGCGCTCACGGGCGCGTCTCCGGCGGCGTATGTCGGCGACTCGGCGGTGCCGGAGGCGGTGCGGACCAGGACGCTCGCCGAGGAGACGCACCGGGTGTTCCGGGCCCGGGTGGTGAACCCGCGGTGGGTGGCGGCGATGCAGCGGCACGGCTACAAGGGCGCGTTCGAGCTGGCCGCGACCGTCGACTACCTGTTCGGCTACGACGCCACCGCCGGCGTGGTGGACGACTGGATGTACGAGCAGCTGGCGCAGACGTACGTGTTCGACGAGACGAACCGTGAGTTCATGCAGCGCTCGAATCCGTGGGCGCTGCGCGGGATTTCGGAGCGGCTGCTGGAAGCCGCCGAGCGCGGTCTGTGGGCCGAGCCGGAGGCGGAGACGCTGGACGGGCTGCGTCAGGTGTTCCTGGAGCTGGAAGGGGACCTCGAAGGCGAGTAGGAGCGGCGCCGAAAATAGCGCGAGATCGCCGGCCCGCGATGTTAGTGTCCCTGCTCATGTCTTGCTTCTTCTGCTCGATCATTCGGCCCCGCGCCTGACGGCGGGGTCCTGGTCGATCGCTTGATCCGCGAATCCCGCCGCACTTTCGGGTCCTCACCGGTGCGGCCGCTCTGGGCTGCCCGGCTCGATTGCGAGCTCTCGCGGAGTAAGACATGCACCACAGGCACCACCAAGACCTGCACGACCAGAACACGAACTCCCATTCCCGCTCCCAGTCCCACCCGGTCGGCGGACGCCACGAACTCGGGCAGAACTTCCTCATCGACCGCACGCTCATCGCGGCCGTCCAACGACTGGTCGCCGACGAGACCGCCGGCCCGATCGTCGAACTCGGGGCCGGGGACGGCGCGCTGACCGGGCCGCTGGCCCGCCTGGGGCGCCCGGTCACGGCGCTGGAGATCGATCCGCGGCGGGTGCGGCGCCTGCGGGACCGGTTCGGCGCCGAGGTCGCGGTCGTGCAGGCCGACGTCCTGCGCCACCGTTTCCCGGCCACGCCGCACACCGTCGTCGGGAACGTGCCTTTCCACCTCACCACCGCCATCATCAGGAAACTGATGGCAGAGCGCGGCTGGACCGATGGCGTGCTGATCGTGCAGTGGGAGGTCGCACGGCGCCGGGCCGGGGTCGGCGGGGCCAGCCTGCTGACCGCCTCCTGGTGGCCCTGGTACGGCTTCGGAGTCGACCGCCGGATCCCGGCGGCGGCCTTCCGTCCGATGCCGTCGGTGGACGGCGGGCTGCTGACGATGCGGCGGCGGGAGCGTCCGCTGGTGCCCGATCGGGAGCGCGCCGGGTATCAGGACTTTGTGCGGCGGGTCTTCCAGGCGACGGGGCGCGGGCTGGAGGAGATGATCGGGCGGGCCGCGCGGGTGGGCCGGGCCGAGCTGCGCGACTGGGCCCGGCGGAACGGGATCCCGGCCCGGGCCCTGCCGAGGGATCTGGACGCGGAGGACTGGGCCGGGCTGTGGCGGGTCGTGGGGCGCTGAGCTCAGGCGTCTGCGCAGCTCAGCGCCCGCGGTACTCAGGCGTCCGCGCAGCTCAGGCGTCGGTGAAGCTCAGCCGTCCGCGCAGCTCAGGCGTCCACGGCCTGGATCTGCTCGAACAGCGCCGCCACCCGGCGGCCGTCGCTGTAGTCGCGGGACTCGGCGATCAGGCCGTCCACGACGCGGATCACGTTCACCGACGTCAGCTCGAAGGTCTGGCCGGTCGGCACCAGCCGGCCGGCCAGCGTGAACTCCACGACCACGACCTGCGGGTCGGCGGTCTCGTGGACGGTCACGTTCCGGACCTCGTCGTAGGCCAGGTACTTCTGGAACGTCTTCATCCGCGTGCGTAGTTGGGCGTTGCCGCGGGACTCGTCCGGCACGCCGTCGGGCGAGAACGGATTGCTGATCAGGACGTCCTCGGCGTACAGGTCCGCCAGGTCGTCGCGGGTGCCCTCGGTGATGGTGCGCAGGAGCAGGTCGATCGTCTCGCGGGTGCTGCGAACGGGCTCGGACATGCGGAGCTCTCCCCTCGGAAGCAACAGGGGCGGGCGCCCCGGTTTCTCGCTGGCGACGATACGGGGCGCTCGCCCCGCTTGTCGAGGGGGATACTCTGAGCTCCATGAACGCCGACACCGCCCCGGTCGAACGCCCGCTGCGAGCCGACGCGCGCCGCAACCGCGAGCGGGTGCTGGCCGCGGCCGACGAAGCGTTCGCCCTGGAAGGGCCCGCGGTGCCTCTCGACGAGATCGCGCGGCGCGCGGGCGTCGGCGCGGGCACCGTCCACCGGCACTTCCCGACGAAGGAATCGCTGCTGGAAGCCGTCCTGGTCGGACGGCTGGAGACCATGCTGGCCGAGGTGCGGGCGGCCCTGACCGCCCCGGACTCCGGATACCTGTTCTTCGACTTCTTCCGGACCATGACGACCTACGCGCGGAACAAGATGGACCTCGCCGACGCCTTGGGGCGGCACGGGATCGACGTGATCTCCGCGACCCGGACCGTCTCCACGAGCCTCAAGGCGGCGCTCGCCGAGCTGCTGCGGCGGGCGCAGGAGGTCGGCGAGGTGCGGTCCGACATCACGGTCGACGACCTGCACGCGCTGGTCGTGGCGGCGGTGGCGGCGGTGCAGGCGGTGGCGCCGGAGGAGGCGCCGCGGGTGGGGGCGCTGGTGTCGGACGCGTTGCGGCCGCGGGGCGGTCGCTGAGCGCGTCCCCTTCGTCCCCCTCGGCCGCCCTCGTCCACTCTTGGCCGCCCTTGGCCGCCGCCGGTCCGGCGCTTAGGGTAATGGCCGGAGAAAGGGTGGGGCGATGACCGTCGACCAGACATTCACCACGCGTCCGGAGCTCAAGGGCACTTACGGGATGGTCTCCAGCACGCACTGGCTGGCGTCCGCGAGCGGGATGGCCGTCCTGGAGCGCGGCGGCAACGCCTTCGACGCGGTGGTGGCCGCCGGGTTCGTGCTGCAAGTGGTCGAGCCGCAGCAGAACGGCGCCGGAGGCGATCTGCCGGTGCTGTTCGCACGCGGCGACGACAAACGGCCGCGGGTGCTGTGCGGGCAGGGTGTGGCGCCGGCCGGGGCGACGCTGGGGCACTTCGGGGCGCTGGGGCTGGATCTGGTCCCGGGGTCGGGGTTGCTGGCGGCGGCGGTGCCGGGGGCGGTGCCGGCGTGGCTGACGCTGTTGCGTGACCACGGGACGATGGAGCTCGCCGACGTGCTCGCGTACGCGATCGGCTATGCCCGGGACGGCTACCCGGTGACGCCTGCGCTGGCGGCGGCGATCGCCGACGTGGCGCCGCTGTTCCGCGAGCACTGGACGACGTCGGCGGAGGTCTATCTGCCGAGCGGCGCGGCGCCGGAAGCCGGGTCGGTATTCCGCAATCCGGTGCTGGCGGCGACGTATCAGAGGCTTGTCGAAGCCGGGAGCGCGAGCGCTTCGCGCGATGCGCGGATCGATGCGGCGCTGGCCGCGTGGAGCCAGGGCTTCGTGGCCGAGGCGGTCGACGCCTTCGCCCGGACGGCGTGGCGGGACTCCTCGGGGGAGGAGCACGCCGGGGTGATCACGGGTGCTGACATGGCGGCGTGGCAGCCCTCTTATGAGGAGCCGGTGGGGCTGGAGTTCGCCGGACACACGGTGTTCAAGACGGCGGCTTGGGGGCAGGGGCCGGTCCTGCTTCAGCAGTTGGCGTTGCTGCGGCGGCAGGAGCGGGATCTGGTTCCGGGGACGGCGGAGTTCGCACACCGGGTGGTCGAGGGGGCGAAGCTGGCCTTCGCCGACCGGGAGGCCTGGTACGGGGACGCGGCCGACGTGCCGTTGGCGACGTTGCTGTCGGCGGAGTACAACGATGCGCGGCGGGCGCTGATCGGGGAGACGGCGTCGCTGGAGCTGCGGCCCGGTGCGCCGGACGGGCGGGCGGCGCGGATGGCGGTGCGGCCGGGGTGGGTGCCGGTGCCGAGGGATGCTTCGACGGGGGAGCCGGTGGCGGTGGGGGAGCGCGCCGAGCGTGGCACTGAACGTGGCCTCGCCGGGCGCGGCGACACCGTGCACGTGGACGTCGTCGACCGATGGGGCAACATGGTCGCGGCCATGCCGAGCGGTGGCTGGATGCAGTCCTCGCCGGTGATCCCGTCGCTCGGGTTCTGCCTGGGGACGCGGTTGCAGATGACCTGGCTGCAGGACGGCCTCCCCAGCACCCTGACACCCGGGCGGCGTCCGCGCACCACGCTGTCCCCGACGCTGGTGCTGCGCGGGGACGAGCCGGTGCTGGCGCTCGGGTCGCCGGGCGGGGATCAGCAGGACCAGTGGCAGTTGCTGTTCCTGCTGAACCACTTGCTGGGCGGCATGGATCTGCAGGCGTCGATCGACGCGCCGACGTTCCACAGCTCCCACTTCCCGGAGTCGTTCTACCCCCGGCCGGCGTATCCGGGACGGCTGGTCGCCGAGGCGCGGCTCGGCGAGGCCGTGCTGGCGGGGCTCCGCGGCCGGGGGCACGAGGTGGTGGTGTCGGGAGACTGGTCGCTGGGACGGATGTGCGTGGTCGGGCGCGACCCGGAGCGCGGGCTGCTGCGCGGCGCGGCCAATCCGCGGGGGATGATGGGCTACGCGGTGGGGCGGTAGGCCGCTGCTCGGCTGGATCTCTACCGCGCGGGTCTCTACTTACCTTGATCCCTACTCGCCGCTGGGCGGGCGCCAATCCGGCGTGCGGCCGAGGTACAGCAGCACCCGGTCGAGCGGCGACGCGTCCTCCGCACTGTCGAGCGCGGGAACGAAGGAGGACCCGGCGGCGAGTCGGTTGTCCTCGTTCGGCACGGCCAACGCCACGCGCACCGCGGCGTCCGCCAACTCGGGCCGCAGCGTGAAGGGAACGCCGAGCGTCGCGGCGACGTCCCACGCGTGGACCACGTAATCGATGAAGTGGAACCCGATCGCGATCCGGGCCGGGAACCGCGGCGGGTCCACCTTGAACTCGGGCAGCTCGAAGACGGAGTCGAGACTGTCATCGACCTCTGCGAAAGCACCCAACACGAACTCGGAAGCCTCCCGATACCGCTCCACGGCATCCTCACCGGCCGGCGCGAACTCCCAGATCCGCAGATCCGCCCCCTCCCCCCGAGCCGCCGCCCCGAAGCCACGATGCTGCACCGTCATATGACCGAGCAGGTCAGCGAGCGTCCACGCCGCGCACGGCGTCGGCCGACCGAGGTCCGCGACCCGCACCTTGTTGACAATGTCGATGCTGTCGCGCACGGCGACGGCGTTCAAGTCCCGGATATCCGTCATGGGTCGATCATCCGTCGGCACGGGGGCGGCGGTCCACTTGTATTGGAGAGGGCGGCTGAGCTGGTCATTAGAATGTACGGACGAACGATGATGAGTGGGGCGGAGGTCCGCGACGAGTGATGGTCACGGGCGGTCGGTGCCGTGGTGGGCGGTGCGCCCGACGAGATGCGGGGCGGTGGCGGCTGGGACCCCGGCGAGGCGACGGACGATACGCAAATGGCTGTCCTGGTCGCTGATTCGCTGCTGGGGCCATGTATTTCGCCGCGCAAGGCCGGGAGGCGTCGATGGATGCCGCGCGCCAAATCGCGAAGCTGACCCATGGAGATCCGGCGGCGTGGGAGGGGACTGCGATCCTCCACGAGCTGGTCCGACTCGCGCTGGACGGTGAGGACCCGATCGGCGCGTTGCCCGAGGTGATCGGTCTCATCGATCCTGATTTCCGCGTCCCGGCGCGGTGGGTGCGGGACCTTCATGTGCCGATGCCCGGGTGGGGTGATCGAGTCCTGCGATATGAGGACCTTGTGGAGATGGCGGAGCGGCTGCCGCGCTAAGCCCGCAACCAAGCCGCGATCCCCACCATCGCCTCCCGCACCACCCCCGCCGGCGCCCCGCTGGTCATCACCGACGTCCCCGCCACCGCCGCCAGTTGTGCGTCGCTCAGGCCCAGGCCCGTGCGTGCCGTCTCGTATTCGTCCAGGAGGCTCGCGCCGAACATCAGGGGGTCGTCGGTGCCGAGGGTGCAGGGGACGCCGGCGGCGAGTAGTTGGGGCAGTGGGTGGGCGTCCGGGGAGGGGACGATGCCCAGGGCGATGTTGGAGGTGGGGCAGATGTCGAGGCTCACGCCGCGTTCGACGAGTTCGGTCAGGAGGTCGGGGTCGGTCGCGGCGCGGACGCCGTGGGCTATGCGGGTGGCTCCGAGGGCTTCTATCGCGGTGCGGACGCTTTCCGGGCCCGCCAGTTCGCCCGCGTGGGGGGCGGCGGTCAGGCCGCCTTCGCGGGCGATGGCGAAGGCGCGGGCGTAGGGGGTGGCGGGGTGGGCCGATTCGTCGCCGGCCAGGCCCAGGGAGCGGTAGTGGGCGCTGTGGCGGACCGCGAAGGCGGCGAGGTGTTCGGAGTGGGCGGTGTCGTGGCCGCGGCGCAGGGTCATGGTGAGGCCGAAGCCCACGCCCAGGGGGCCGCCGGTGGTGTGGGCGGTCTCCAGGACCGCGTCGAGGATCCGCTCCGGGGCGCCCAGGGCGTGGTAGACATGCGGGTCGAAGTGCGGCTGGACCCAGACGGCGCCGGACGCGGCGGCGTCCTCGACGAGCTCGCGGACCAGGCGGAGCAGGTTCGGCAGCGCGGTCTGCGTGGTGTGGAACGCGGCGCTGTACACGGCCTGGAAACCGGCGAAGTCGGTGAAGGCGCGCGGGTCGAGCAGCGGATGGCCGGCGGCCGCGGCCAGGTCGCGCAGGGTGTCCGGACGCATCGCGCCGACCGTGTGGAGGTGCAGGTCGGCCTTCGGCAGGGCTCTGAGATCGCGGCGGCGCGCGGGGTCGTCCATCCGGATATCACACCACTGATGGGGCTTGCGGGTTGAGGCCCGCGGCGGTGCGTGGCCGAAAGCGGCGCCGGTGGCGGAGCGGGTCCGGCACCGGCGCCGGATCGGGCGGCGGATCGGGCGCCGGATCGGGCGGCGCTACGGCATCGGGGCCGTGGTGCTCCGGAAGACGCGCAGGGCGCCCGGCCGCGTCGAAGTGCCGAGCGTCGCGCCGGGGCCGCCGGCGACAGAGCCCCCGACGTCCGTGCCCGCCATCGGCGCCAGCGCCCGCCCGGCGAGCACGGTGACCACCTGCCGCTCGACGAGCGCCGAGACCGCGTTCGTCCCGCCGAAGATCTCGACCAGGCCGACGGTCCGCTGCTCGCCGAGCAGGATGTCCCGCGCCGGCCCGGACAGCACCGCCGGGTCGGTCAGCAGCAGCGGGTCGCCGAACACGCCCATCAGCGCCCCGCCGGTGAGCGCGTCGGCGTAGTTGGTGCCGGTGGCCACGCCGGTGAAGGTGCTCGGCGCGATCGCGGCGCTCGCGCGGATCCAGGCGATGCACCGCGCCACGGCGGCGCTGGTCGAGTAGCGGTCGCTGCCGGCCAGGTCCTCGCAGGCGGTGCCGGGGTGCGGCGTCAGCCCCAGGGCGGCGAAGGCGGGCCCGCCGACCGGGAGCACCGCCTTGCCGCCGAGGAAGGCGCGGGTGTCCGGGTCCAGGACGGCGCCGTTGGAGAGCACGATCGGGACCCCGGCCAGGGCGGCGAGCGGGCCGGCGGACAGGGCGTCGGCGAAGCCGGTGCCGGTGGCGACCACCGCGGCGGACGGCTCCCCGGGCTGCGCCGGCACCAGGCGCTCCACCTGGGCGGCGATCATGCGCGAGGTCGAGAACCGGTCCTGCCCGCCGAGGCGGACCACGTTGAAGCCGCGCCCGGTCAGCGTGTCGACGACGTGCTGGCTGATCGCCGACGTGCCGCCGAGCACGTAGACCGTGCCGCCCTTGACCAGCACCCTGCTGATCTCGTCGGAGGTCTCCGGCGTCAGCGTCGCGGAGTCGGTCAGCAGCAGCGGCCCCACGGCGGCCGCCGCCAGCGGGCCGCCGGCCAGCGCGTCCGGGAACGACGCCCCGGTGGCCAGCACCACGGCCTGGGCGTGGATCTGCGAGTTCTCCGAGGTGCCGGGCCACAGCAGCCGCGAGGTCTTCACCCCGGTGTCGAACCGGTCCGCCCCGGCCACCCGCTGGACCAGCGGCACGTGCGGCGGCGGGGTGCCCGGCGGGCTGGTCGGCGGCGTCGTCGGCGGCGTGGTGGGGGGCGTGGAGGGCGGCGTGCTCGGCGGCGTCGTGGGCGGGCTGGTCGGCGGGGTCGGCGGCTTCGGTGCCTGCGCGTTGACCGGCTGCCAGGCCGGCTGGGTCCCGCTGTCCGGCACCGGGGTCTCGGCGCCGGTCGCGACGTCGAACAGCAGGGTGCCGGCGCCGTCGGAGAAGGCGATCTTCGTGCCGTCCGGCGACCACACCGGCGTCTGGTGGCCCACCGTCGCCCCGGTGGTGGTGATCTGCTTCTCGCCGGTGCCGTCGATGTTCGCCGTGAACAGGTCCTGCGAACCGGGCCGGGTGTAGACGAGGGTCTTGCCGTCGGGCGAGATGTCCGCGTTCGCCGCGTTGGCCACGGCCTCCGTCGTCGTGCCGGTCTTGACGTTGTGGACCCACACCTGCGGGACGAGGTCGTCGGGGTTCGTGCTGCGCGGCGTCCGCGTGAAGGAGATCAGATCGCCCGACACGCGCGGGTAGGTGTCGTTGGCCCCGCTGTCGTCGGCGCCCAGCAGGTAGGTGTGGCTGTTCGCGGCGTCGGAGCCGTCGGCGGCGGTGGTGTAGAGCTGGCTGACCGAGAAGTCCACGCCCAGGCCGCTGGTGGGCCCCGGGCCCTGATACACCAGCCGCTGATTCCCCGCGTAGAACGCCGGGTGGCGGCCGTAGCAGCCGACTCCGGCGCCGTGCGGCACGTTCCAGGCGCCGGTCAGATCCGGCGCGCTGACGTAGACGCCGCACAGGCCGTCCACGCGCGACCACACCACGGCCGAGCCGTCGGAGGACCAGCTGACGTCCTGCGCCACCGGCGTGCCGGTGGAGCGCCACAGCGCCGTCCCGTCGGCGTGCTCCTCGACGGTCTTCGGGGACGCGTTGGACGAGAGCAGCCCGTTCTGGCCGGACTCGGTGGCCCGCGCCGAACCGGCGGTCAGGGACACCAGGCCGGCCGTGCCGACGGCCATGGCCGCCAGCGTCGACACGGCCGAGATGGTCACGCGACGAGAGCGCATGTGCTGATTCCCCCCAAGGGACCCGCGACGGGCACGCCGCAAGAAACTGATGAGCGAGCAGGTTCTATAGCTCCCGGGAGAGCGGAGTCAATCGGGTCGGCGACCCAATAGGCTTTGGTCATGACCGATTTCGCCGCAGGTCCCGCGCAGTTCACCGACGTGGCCGTCACCGTCGTCGGAGCGCGGGTCGTCGGCCTGTCGGCGTCGGCCGCGCTGCTGGCCCGCGGGGCCAAGGTGACGCTGATCGACCGCTACGCCGACGAGGCCACCACGGCCCGCGCCGCGCAGGCCGAGGCCCAGGGCGCGGTGCTGCGCCTCGGCGACGACGAGACGCTGCCGCCGGGCACCGAACTGCTGGTCGTCACCCCCGGCCTGCCGCCGAGCGCGCCGATCGTGGCCGCCGCCCACGCCGCCGGGATCCCGATCTGGGGCGACGCCGAGCTGGCCTGGCGGCTGCGCGCCCCGCTGCCCGACGGCGGCTACGCGCCGTGGCTGGTCGTCACCGGCACCAACGGCAAGAGCACCACGGTGCGGATGGCCGAGGCGATGCTGAGGGAGGCCGGCAAGAACGTCGCCGCCTGCGGCAACATCGGCTACCCGGTGCTGGACGCCGTGCTGAAGGGGCAGCCCGGGGCCGGCGGCGAGGCCGGCGAGCCGTTCGAGGTGCTCGTCATCGAACTGTCCAGCTACCAGCTGCACTGGAGCTCGACGATCTCGGCGCTGGCCGCCGTGGTGCTGAACCTGGCGCCGGACCACCTGGACTGGCACGGCTCCTACGCCGCCTACACCACCGCCAAGGGCCGCGCCTACGAGAACTGCCAGGTCGCGGCTGTCTACAACGCCGCCGACCTGGAGACGGTCCGGCTGGTGGAGGAGGCCGAGGTGGTCGAGGGCTGCCGCGCCATCGGCTTCACGCTCGGCGCCCCGGGGCTGTCCATGCTGGGCGTCGTCGACGGCATTCTGGCCGACCGAGCCTTCGTCGCCGACCGGCGTACCAGCGCCGCCGAGCTGGGCACCGTCTACGACGTCGAACCGCAGGCCCCGCACAACGTCGCCAACGCCCTGGCCGCCGCCGCCCTGGTCCGCGCCTACGGCGTGGAGCCCGGCGCGGTCCGCGACGGCCTGCGCGCCTTCCGGCCCGAGCCGCACCGCATCGCCTGGGTCGCCACCCTCGACGGCGTCGACTACATCGACGACTCCAAGGCCACCAACCCGCACGCCGCCTCCGCCTCGATCGGCGCCTACGACCACGTGGTGTGGCTGGCCGGCGGCCTGGCCAAGGGCGCGGACTTCGACGACCTGGTGGAGCGGCACGCCAAACGGCTGCGCGGCGCGGTGCTGTTCGGCGCCGAGCGGCACCTGGTCGCCGAGGCGCTGCGGCGGCGCGCGCCGGAGGTGCCGGTGGTCGACCTCGGCGGCCCCGGCCCGGAGCGCGCGGCGGAGGTCGTGGCCGAGGCGGTCGCGGCGGCTCGCGGCATGGCGGTGTCCGGGGACACGGTGCTGCTGGCGCCGGCCTGCGCGTCCATGGACATGTTCACGTCCTACGGCGAGCGCGGGGACGTGTTCGCGGCGGCGGTGCGGGAGTTGAAGGCGAAGCTGGCGGTGGCGGGGGCGGTGGCGGAGGAGGACGGAGCAGGCGCCGGGTCTGGCACCGACGCGGAAGCGGAAGCCGAAGCCAGAAGCGAAGCCGAAGCCAGAAGCGAAGCCGAGGCCGAAGCCAGAAGCGAAGCCGAAGCCGACGCCGAAGTCGACGCCGAGGGCGAAAGCGGTCCGGCAGAGGACTGAGGCGGGAGCGAACCGCTCACCCGCGACGCTGGTTCTGGAGGAACGCGCGGGCGAACGCCTCGCCGGTCGGCGTCACCTCGGGGTCGTCGATGAGCATCCGGTAGACGCGCGTCGCGGAGGCGAGGTCGCCGTTCGCGGCGTGCAGCCCGGCCTTGTTGAGCAGCAGCGTGGTCTTGGTGTCCGGATCCGGCCCGCCTTCCAGGCCGCGGTCCAGCGCGTGCATCCGCTCGTCCGGGCTCGCGGCCAGGTTCGCCAGCTCCATCCACGCCGGAGGGAAGTCCGGGAACTGGCGGGTTATACCGACCAGGATCCGCTTCTTCTCCGCCGGATCGGCCATCCACTCCAGGGACATGAACGCGCGCGAGAACCCGGGGGACAGCCATCCGGCGTGCTCGCGGCGCAGCATGTCCAGAGTGGTGCGGCAGGTGAAGAAGCCGCGCGGGGAGAGCGCCTCAACGCGTTCGTACATGGCCTGCGCGCCGCGGGTGTCGCCGGCCAGCAGCAGCGTGAACGCCGCGTCGTAGGGCGGATAAGGCCAGTCCGGCGCCAGGTCGGCGGCCTGGGCCAGCAGGGCCAGCGCGTGTTCGTAGTCGCCGCGGGCGCCTGCGGCGCGGCCCTCGGCATGGAGTCGCTCGGCTTCGGGCGGGATCTCGTAGGTCATGGTCGGAGAATTTATACGAACTCTGCGATGAGATGACAGGGTGCGTTGATCGTTTGGGCTGCTCACGGCCGCCCCGGTGGTCCGGTCCGCACCGATTCCGGGCGTGCGGGCCCTCGTCCGGCGGGTGCCCGGGCCCGGCGCCGCGCCGGGCGGCGGCGGCCTCCGCATTCGAACACCCCGCCGCCGTCCGGGGAGCTGACGGCCCGTCCGGCGGCCGCTGGCTACCCTAAGGACCATGAGTGAACAGGCCGCGGGTCCGCAGGCGTCGCCGTGGAGGACCGCGATGCGCGCCCTGCGGGCCCGGCGCGCCACCCTGAAGTCCCTGTTCGACCTCGAACTCACCTCCTACTACCTGCTGGTCGGCTCGGTGCTGCTGCTGCTGGGCATCGGGCTGCTGGAGGTGTTCTCCGCCTCCAGCGTCAACAACCTGGTCAACGGCCGGCCGATGCTGTCCTCGATCCGGAACCAGGCGGTGTCGGCGACGCTGGGCCTGGGCCTGATGTGGACCGCCTCCCGGCTCCCGGCCCGGGCCTACCGCGCGCTGGCCTACCCGGCGCTGGTCGGCACCGTGCTGCTGCTGCTGCTGGTGCTGGCCGTCGGGTCCTCGCACAACGGCAACAAGAACTGGCTGATCATCGGGCCGCTGACCGTGCAGCCCAGCGAGTTCGCCAAGCTGGCGCTGGTGCTGTGGGGCGCGGACCTGCTGGTGCGCAAGGAGAAGCTGCTCACCACCTGGGACCACCTGCTGGTGCCGCTGGTGCCGGGGGCGGTGCTGATCATCGCGCTGGTGATGATCGGCGGGGACATGGGCACCTCGATAATCATCGTCGCCATCGTGTTCTGCCTGCTGTGGACGGCCGGGGCCCCGGGGCGGCTGTTCTCGATCCTGCTGGCCTCGGCCGTGGGACTGGCGGCGCTGGCGATCGTGATGCGGCCCTCGCGGGTGCGGCGCTTCACCAACTTCCTGACCCCGGACGCCGACCCCGGTGGCACCGGCTACCAGGCCATCCACTCCTTCCAGGCGCTGGCCAGCGGCGGCTGGTTCGGCGTCGGGCTGGGCGCCAGTAAACAGCGCTGGGGGCAGCTGCCGGAGGTGCAGACCGACATGATCTTCGCCATCGTCGGCGAGGAGCTCGGCCTGATCGGCACGCTGACCGTGCTGGCGCTGTTCCTCACCCTGGCCTACGCGGGCATCCGGATGGCGCTGCGCACCCCGGACCCGTTCATCCGGCTGGTCTCGGCCTCGGTCACGGTCTGGCTGGCCGCCCAGATGATGATCAACCTGGGGGCGGTGACCGGCGTGCTGCCGATCGCCGGCGTGCCGCTGCCGTTCGTCTCCTACGGCGGATCGTCGCTGCTGCCGTCGCTGACCGCGGTCGGGATGCTGATGTCGTTCGCCCGAAGACGCCCCGAGCCGCTGGACCCGGCCGGGATCGCGGCGGCGGCCGGGTCGCGGGCCGAGCGCGGTGCCGGCCCCGGCCCGGCGGGGCGCGGGCGGACGACCGCCGAGCCGCGTCCGGGCGGGACCCCCGCCGACCGATAGGATCGGCCGCGTGCATGTGGTCATCGCCGGCGGCGGCAGCGCCGGGCATATCGAACCCGCCCTGAACACCGCGGACGCGCTGCGGCGGGCCGATCCGTCGATCGGCGTCACGATGCTGGGCACCGAGAAGGGCCTGGACACCAAGCTGATCCCGGCGCGCGGCTACGACCTGCGCCTGATCCCGGCCGTCCCGCTGCCCCGCAAGCCCTCCGGCGCCCTGCTCAGCCTGCCCACCCGGCTGCTCGGCACGGTCAAGGCCGCCCAGCAGGTGATCACCGACGTCGGCGCCGACGTCGTCATCGGCTTCGGCGGCTACGTGGCGCTGCCGGCCTACCTCGGCGCCCGCCGCGCCAGGACGCCGATCGTGGTGCACGAGGCCAACATCCGCCCGGGCCTGGCCAACCGGGTCGGCGCGCGGTTCACCACGCACGTGCTGACCGGCAACCCGGCGGTCCCGATGCGCGGCGCCACCTGCGTCGGCATGCCGCTGCGCCCGGCCATCTCCACCCTGGACCGCGCCGCGCTGCGCGCGCAGGCCCGCGCCGAGTTCGGCCTGGACCCGGACCTGCCGACGCTGCTGGTGTTCGGCGGCTCGCAGGGCGCGCGCCGCCTCAACGAGACGATGGAGGCCTCGGTCCGCGCGCTGCGCGAGGCGGGCGTCCAGGTGCTGCACTCCTACGGCGACAAGAACAAGGTGGCCATAGCGGAGGACCCGGCGGCGCCGCCGTACGTCGCGCGCCCCTACATCGACCGCATGGACCTCGCCTACGCCGCCGCCGACCTCGCGCTGTCCCGCAGCGGAATGATGACGTGCAGCGAACTGGCGGCGGTCGGGCTGCCCTCGGTCTACGTGCCGCTGCCGGTCGGCAACGGCGAGCAGCGGCTGAACGCCGCGCCGGTGGTCGAGGCCGGCGGCGGCCTGCTGATCGACGACGCCGCGCTGACCCCGGACTGGTTCGCCGCCAACGTCGTGCCGCTGCTGCTGGACAGCCGGCGCCTGACCGCGATGAGCGAGGCCGCGGGCCGGTTCGGGATCCGCGACGCCGACGACAAGATCGTCGACCTGGTCTACGCGGCGGCGGGGAAGACCCGGCCGGGCTCGGTCGGGACTTCCGTTTCGAGCAAGGCGGCTGAGCCGAGCAAGGAAGCCGAGCCCTCCGCTCCGACCGCTGCCGAGGAAGGCTGAGCCGATGACCCGCCGCACCCCCCGCTTCCCGGCCCCCGAGCAGGTCGTCCCGGCCGCCGAGCTGGGCCGCATCCACTTCGTCGGCATCGGCGGCGTCGGCATGGCCCCGCTGGCCCGGGCCATGCTCGGGCGCGGCCTGCCGATCAGCGGCAGCGACATCAAGGACACCGCCACCGTGCAGGCGCTGCGCGCGCTCGGCGCGGCCATCGCCATCGGGCAGGCGCCGGAGAACCTGGACGGCGTCGACACCGTCGTGGTCTCCACCGACATTCCCGAGACCAACGTCGAGGTCGTCGAGGCCCGCGCTCGCGGCCTGCGGCTCCTGCACCGCGCCTCGGCGCTGGCCGCGCTGATGCCCGGCTCGCGCTCGGTCGCGGTCGCCGGCACCCATGGCAAGACCACCACCACCTCGATGATCGCCGTCGCGCTGCGGCACGTCGGGCTGGACCCGACCTTCGTCATCGGCGGCGAGCTCGGCACCACCGGCGAGTCCGGCCACGCCGGCGCCGGGGACGTGCTGATCGCCGAGGCCGACGAGTCCGACGGCACCTTCACGCACTACCGCCCGGACGTCTCGGTCATCACCAACATCGAGCTCGACCACCCCGACCACTTCGCCGACGTGGAGCAGGTCCGCGCGGAGTTCCAGGACTTCGCCGACCGCCTGGAGCCCGGCGGCACCCTGGTCATCCACGTCGACGACCCCGCCGCCCGCGCCATCGCCGAGCGCACCGCCGCGCGCGGCGTCCGGGTGCTGAGCTACGGCGTCGGCGAGGACGCGGTGATCCGGGTCAGCGACGTCAGCAGCACCGGCGGCTTCCCGACGTTCACGCTGATAGTGGCCGCCGACGCCCTCGGTACGACTGCCCTCGGAGCTACTACCCCCGGAGCCACCGCCCACGGCCCGATCACCCTCGGCGTCCCGGCCCGCCACAACGCCCTCAACGCCGCCGCCGCCCTCGGCGTCGCGCTCGCGCTCGGCGTCGACGCCAAGCCGTTCCTGGAAGGCGTCGCGGCCTTCACCGGCGCGCGCCGCCGCATGCAGTTCCTCGGCGAGGCCTCGGGCGTCCGCGTCTACGACGACTACGGCCACCACCCCACCGAGATCGCGTCGATCCTGTCCGCGGCCCGCGAACTCGCCGGCGAGGGCCGCGTCGTCGCGGCCTTCCAGCCGCACCGCTACTTCCGCACGAACACGTTCCTGCACGAGTTCGGCCCCGCGCTCGGCGCCGCTGACGTGGTGCTGGTGCTCGACGTGTACGCGCACGGCGAGCAGCCGATCCCCGGCGTCGGCGGCGACGTCATCGCCGCCGAGACCGGCCTGCCTCCGCAGAACAGCGTCTTCGAACCCGACTTCGACCGGGTCCCCGAGCGCCTGGCCGCGCTGGCCCGCCCCGGCGACCTGGTGGTGACCGTCGGGGCCGGCGACGTGACCGAGATCGGCCCGCGGCTGCTGAAGCTGCTCGGATAAGGTTGGCTTTTTCGAGACACTCTGTCCAGTAAAAGTACTAGAACGCCGAGAGTCCGTTCGGCGTCCCGTTGCCGGTCGGGCCGTCGTACCCGGCGACCGCGTTGCACTGGTAGTCGCCGCCGCAGTCCTGTATGACGCCGTTGTTCCCGGCCACGACGTCGAACAGCCCCGTCTTGCCCGCCGCTCCGTAGAACGGCGAGGCGTCGGCGAACTTCGCCGGGTGCCCGCCCAGCGCGATCACGCCCGCGACGAACGGCGAGGACGCGCTCGTGCCGCCGACGACGATCCAGCCCGGCGCGCCCTGCGCCACCGTGTAGACGGCCGGCCCGGTCTCCGGGTCCGCGACCGCCGAGACGTCCGAGACCATCCGGCCCGGGCAGTTCTCGTCGGTCTGCCAGGCCGGCTTGTCGATCCACGCCGAGCAGCCGCTGCCCGCGCGGTACCACGCCGACTCGCTCCAGCCGCGCGCGTTCGCCGCCTTGGCCAGCGACGTGCCGCCGACCGAGACCACGCTGCCGTAGACCGCCGGCTCGCTCGGCAGTCCGTAGCCGTCGTCGCCGGACGAGGCCACGATCGCCGTGCCCGGATGCGCGTAGTGGACCGCGTTGCCGAGGGTCTGGCTCGACTCGAAGAGGCCGTAGCTGTTCGAGACCTCGGTCGCGCCGAGGGCGACCGCCTCGTCGACCGCCGCGCCGAGGTTCGTGCCCATCGAGTCGTCCGCCTCGACGAGCAGGATCTTGCACTGCGGGCAGGCCGCCGAGACCATGTCCAGGTCCAGGGCTATCTCCACGCCCCAGCCCGCGTCCTGCGGCAGCGGAGCTGAGGCACCGCGCTGATTCACCTTCTTGAAGCAGCCGTTCGCGGTGGTGCACGGCGGCAGGCCGTAGGTGCTGCGATAGACGGCGAGGTCGGCTTCGGCGGTGGGGTCGTCGCCGGCGTCGACGATCGCCACGGTCTGGTTCGCGCCGCCGGTGGTCGGCAGCTTGTAGGCGGCGTGCAGGTCGGCGGGGCTGAGACCGGCCGGGAGGGCCGCCGCGCCCGCGTTCTTGGCCGCCGGGTTCTTGGCCGCCGCGCGCTTCACGGCGGGCACGTCGGTGCGGATCTCTGCGAAGCAGCGGGCATGCCCGGGCGCGGGCTTGCCGCAGACGTCCCGCACGTTGCTCTGCGCGGCGACGGTGCCTGTGCCAGTAGCCGTGACGGCGGCCGGAGTGCCAGTGCCAGTGCCAGTGCCCGGGTTCGCAGGCCCGCCACCGGCACTGGCCGGGCTCGCCACCGCGGCCAACGAAGCGACGGCCAGAGCGGCCGCACCGAGAACACCGAGCACGCGGTGACCGGATATCCGAATCATGGTCCTGATCCCCCTCAGCCGATGGTGTAGGCGTTGGCGACGGTCTGCGTGATCGAGCCGCCGAGCGCGTCGGTGGCCGTCACCTTCAGCCACGGCGTGCTGCCCGCGGCAGCCGCGTTCGGCCACACCGCCAGGAAGTGATTGCCGATCGTCGGCACCACGGCCGCGGCGGTCCACGTCGCACCCTTGTCGTAGGACACGGAGACGGTCGCCCCGGTGGCGCGCGCGGTCGAGCCCACGCCGCCGTAGCTCTGGTGGCCGACCGCCAGGTCGAGGGTCTGGATCCGGCTGTGCGAGGTGTTGGTCGCGTCTGTCGCCAGGTGGTAGCCCAGGTTCAGCACCGGAAGCACGGTGCAGGGCGTGGTCCCGGTGCCCTGGGCCATGCACGAGTTGCCGGCCGGGAGGGTGGCCTTCGAGTTCGGCTTGCCGTCGCGGCTCGGGGCGTAGGGCACGGTCACGTCGGTGTGGGTGGCCGTGGACTGCGTCAGCGGGAAGCTGCTCGCGTCCAGGTCGAACACGAGGCGGTAGACGCCCGGCTTCTGTGGCTGGTCGGTGAGCTCGGCCCCGAAGGCGTAGTCCTGGGAGAAGACCTCGGCGCCGTCGCGGTAGACGGTGGTGTGGACGTTCGCCGGGCCCATCAGCTGCGGAGTGCTGTCCGGGTTGTCGTCGGTCAGCGGGGTCAGGCCCAGGTCCACGGTGCCGCCGGCGGCGCAGGCGCGGCACCAGGTGGGGTCCGGGAACTGCCCGACCTGCGCGGTCAGCGGACCGTGGCCCCAGGTGCGCCACTGCTCGCCCGGGCCGGTGTAGACGTCCCGGTCGGCCGCCAGCCCCAGGAAGTACGGGTTGGGGTCGGACTCGGCGGGCAGCGTCGGGAAGACGGCGCGGGTCCAGGAGATGTCGCCGACCGGGGCGCCGATGTACGTGGTGAGCCGCGCCGGGACCGGGAAGTCGTGGCCGACCTGGAAGCTGCCGAATCCCGCGATGGCCGGGCCCATCATGTACTCGCCCAGGCGCCGCGGGTTGCCGCCGTCGGTGTCGATCGTGTTGTGGACGGTTTCGAGCGCGGCGGCGTCGACGGTGTGCCGCTGGTCGGCGTCGATGTGGTCCGACGGCGGGAATATCACGTCGTACCGGTAGGGCTGCGCGGCGTCGGCCGGGCCCCCGCCGCCCCAGGCGACAAGCTGGAACTCGAAGTGGCCGACCTGCGAGGGGCCGGTCGGGGAGACGAACACCGGGGAGCTGCCCATGAGGCTGAACGAGCCGCTCTGGCTGTTCTGGTCGACGCCGCTGAAGCGCAGGAACTCCAGGTCTGTGGTGGTCGGCTTCGGCGCGCTCGCGGTCACCAGCGAGGAGGCGGTGCGCTCGTCGGCGGTGAGCGTCGTGACGCCGGTCTCGGCGACCGTGAGGTTCGACTCGGTGACGACGCGCGAGGAGTCCGTGCCGGTGGCCGGGTCGTAGTCGTAGTACACGGTGTTCGCTATGTAGTGGCCGGACGGGACGGCCACGCGGTCGACGCCGTTGATCACCGGGATCGGCACCGACCAGCGGGTGACGTCGTCGGCGTTGGTGAGGAACGTCACAGCGTTCGCGGCCGAGCCGTCGAGGCCGAGTGTGTTGATCTGCAGGATGTGCAGCGGGTAGTGCGGGATTACGGCGGCCGGCTGAACGGCGTCGGCCTTGGCGGCGCCCGCGGCGCTCGCCTTGGCACTCGCCGTGTGCAGCGCGGGCACGTCGTACTGCGACGGATCGAACTGGCCCGAGCGCAGCACCGAGAGCGGAATGACGTAGGTGTGTGCGGGATTCGGCGCGAAGACGGCCGCCGGGACGGTGCGCCCGTCGGGCGCGAGGACCGCGGTGGTGGGGCCGGTGCCGGTGCCAGTGCTGTTGCCGGCGCCGGTGACGGCCACGCGGTCGCCGTTGGGAAGCACGCTGACCTGTGACGTCAGCTGCGGAATCGAGAGCGGGACGGCCTGCGGGGACTTCGGCGCGGCAGCGGCCTGAGCGGTCGCGGCGCCGACGGTCCCTCCCAGCCCGAGTGCCGCGGCGGCGGCCAGAGCGGCCGGGACGCGGCGGGTGCGGTTGCGCACGTGCGGTTTCCTCCGTGTAGTGGGACTGGCGCGCGGCGTGCGGCGGGATGCCGCGACCGCGCTGCCTTTCGCATCATCGACGGGTCGGAAAGCCGATTGCGTTCGCACGCCGAGTGAATCCGGGTACGTATTCTCGGATATTGAGACAAGAATCGGTAAAACCCCAGGGCAGGGCCGGGCATCGGCGGATACGGTACCTGCGATGACTCCCGAGAACCCTTCCCACGCCGCCGCGGGCGGCGACGAATCCGCTGATGACGAGCCCGCCGACGACCCCTTGGCGGTGGCCGAGGCCCTGGTGGCCGAGGACGATATCAGTGGCCTGATCCGACACCTGCGCGGCGCCGGGGACCGGCTGCCGCTGGCCGACCTGGCCCGGGTGCTGCACGCCGCCGCGCGCAGCTCCGGGTTCGACGACCTGGCCGAGGCCGCGGCCGATCTGGTGGGCGCCGAGGCCGGCGGGGACGCCGAGGACCGGGCCCGGGCCCTGTTCGACTTCGGCTACACCTGCATCGAGCGCGGCATCGCCTTCCTGGCGATCCGGCCGCTGAGCGCGGCGGTGGAGCTGGAGCCGGCCGTGGTGTCGATCCGCACCGAGCTGGCGGCGGCCTACGAGCGCGAGTTCCGCCACCGCGAGGCCGTCGCGGTGCTGCGGGCCCACGAGGGCGACCTGCCGTGGCTGGCGCGGTTCCAGCTGACCTACAACACGATCCTGGCCGGCGACCTCGTGCAGGCGGAGGAGGCGTTCGCCGCGCTGCCGCTGCCGGAGGAGCCGGACTGGGTGCCGGCGCGGGAGAAGGTGCGCGCGATGCTCGTGCGGGCCGCGACGGCCCGGGTCCAGGACGGGGCGCTGGGCCCGCGCGATCTGCGCGGCTGGCACTTCGCCCTGACCGGCGGGGTCCTGATCAACATCTCGCCGTGGGGCTACGACGCCGGCATGACCGGGCGCTGGGCCATGGTCGGGGACTCCTACGGCAGCATCGTGGAGGTGCTGCGACGCGTCGCACTGGTGCTGCGCTCCCGAGGGCTGCGGCCGCGGAGCGTGTCGGTGCTGCCGGACCGGGACAGCCGGATCCTCGGCCTGGCGGCGGCGCTCTGGTTCGGGCTGCCGGCCGTGCCGTTCGAGCCGGACCGCGGCGACACGCTGGTCGTCGCCTACGACCTCAACGAGGCCGATCCGGAGACGCTCGCCGCGCTGCGGGCGCGCCGGCCCGGGCAGGTCCTGTTCGAGCGGGCCACGAACTGGACCGACGCGCCGCTGGCCGCCGCCGACGTCTGCGGGTTCCTGCGGCAGTCGGTGATGACGCCGTGGGGCTCCAAGCTCCGCATGGTCGACGGCCAGGCGGTGCGCACCGATCCGGACCCGCGCCCGGCCGACGAGATCGCGGCGGAGCTGGCGGCCGCGGCGGCGGACGTCGACGCCGGGGACGGCGCCACCCCGCTGGACACCGACGAGGTGCTCCTGGAGTTCGTCGGCGGCGTCGGCGAGAGTTGGCTGGGAGCGCCGCGCGAATACGTGGGATCGCCCGGGCCGGTGCCGAGTTCCCGATTCGGGTAGCGGCGCGACGGCGCTCACCGCTCACCGCTCACCAGTGCCGAGATAGCCGAGATACGCGAGAGCCCGGCCACTCCTCGCCAGGATGGCCGGGCTGTTCTCGTGGCCGTCTTCTGGCCGTCTTCAAGGGCGGCCCTCTCGAAAGCGGTCCTCGAAGGCGATCAGCCCTGCTTAGAGCCCGCCATCGACTCGTGAACGAGTTCGACCAGCACCCGCACGCCCTCGTCCACCACCCGGTCGTCGAGATTCGCGTAGCCGACCAGCAACTGCTCCCGGTTGGGCTCCCCGGTCAACCGCAACAGATTCATGTCGCAGATCGAGACCCCCCGGCGCGTCCCGGCCGCGATGATCCGCTCGGCGTCGGCTCCCGGCGGCAGATCCACCAGCAGGTGCAACCCCGACCTCAGGCCCCTGATCCGGATCCCCGGCAGCTGCTCGTCCAACGCCGCCAGCAGGGCGTCCCGGCGGGCCCGGAACCGCTGCCGCGAGGTGCGCAGATGACGGTCGTAGGCTCCGGACTCGATGAACTGCGCGAGCGCCAGCTGGTTCAGCGCCGGCGCCGCCGTGGTCATCTGCAACTCGGTCCGGACCGCTGCGGCCCAGCGCGCGGGGACCGCCGCCCACCCGACGTTCACCGTCGGCGTCATGGTGCGGCTCATGGAGCCCAGCAGCGCCACCCGGCGCGGATCCAGACCCTGCATCGCCGGCGGCGAGACGCCTTCGTAGACGAACTCGGAATCGTAGTCGTCCTCGATGACCAGGCCGTCGACCCGGGCCGCCCACTCGACCAGCCACCGGCGGCGCGCCTCGGACAGCACCGAGCCGTTGACCGCCTGATGGGCCGGCGTCACCGAGACGACGCGGACGTCCGGAAACCCGGCCAGCGCCTCGGGGATCACGCCGTCGTCGTCAATCGGCAGCGGGACCGGCTCCAGCCCGGCGGCGCGCGCCGGGTCCAGGATGCCGCTGGAGCCGGGGTCCTCGACGGCGATGCGGCGGTGGCCCTGCGCCGCCAGGCTCCGGCACAGCGCGGCCATCCCCTGGCGGGCGCCGGTGCAGATGGTCAGCAGCGTCGGGTCCACGGCGGTGGCGCGGCGGCGGTTCAGATGCTCGGCGAGCACCGTGCGCAGGCGCGGCTCGCCGCCGGCGGGCGCGTAGCCGAGCTGGTCGAACGGGACGGTCTCGGTGACGACGCGGATGGCCTGGACCCATTTGCGGCGCGGGAAGGCGCGGAAGTCCGGGGTGCACTGCGCGAAGTCGTAGCGGGCCGCCTGCGCGTGCGCCCGCGGCGCGCCGGGGAAGTGGCCCGAGCCGGTCGGGCGGCGCTCGTCCGGTTCCGGGGACCAGCTCACCCGGGTCGCCGAGCCGGTGCGGCCGGCCAGAAAGCCCTCTGAGATCAGCTGGCTGTAGGCCTGGGTGACGGTCCAGCGGGAGACCCGCAGCTCGGCGGACAGCACCCGGCTGGGCGGCAGCGCCGATCCCAGGGGCAGGCGGCCGGCCCGGATGGCGACGCGGACCGCCTCGGCCAGGCGGTTGGGCAACGGACCGGGGCGGGTGCCGGACAAGTCCAGCAGGGCCTCCCAGGCCAGATTGGTCTGTGATTCCGCCACGGCATTGGATCGTAGCCGTGTTCGATCTCTTCCTACAGTTGTTTTGGAAGCAGAGGAAACACATTAAACGGGGTCCAATCAGTTGAAAGCGAAGCTCATGAACAACCTCAAAACGGTTCTGCGCCGGCGGCCCTCCCGCAAGGCCGGAATCCGGTACGACCCGTACTTCGCCGATCCGGAGAAGGTGGAGGACGACTACCGCAGGCTCAGGCGCGGCGACGGCTGACCGGCTCCGGAGGCCCCATCTGCGAAACTGGGCCCATGAACGCCACCGGCACCGACCAGAACCGGGTCAGCAGGGTCCTGGTCGAGCGGTATCTGGACCGGTTGCGCAAGCGGCGCCGCTGGCGGCGGCTGACGGTGACGGTCACCGTCGCGCTGGCGCTGCTGATCCTGTCCGGATACGGCCTGCTCTGGCACACCAAAGTCTTCGACGTGCGCTCCACCAGTGTCTCCGGTGTCAAGGTCCTCACCAAGCAGCAGGTGCTGGCCGCCGCCGCGATCCCGCCGCACGAACCGGTCGCGGGGGTGGACACCAAAGCCGCCAAGGCCCGGCTGATGACCCTGCCCCGGATCAAGAACGCCTGGGTCGAGCGGGTCCTGCCGCACACCGTCGCGATCACGGTCCTGGAGCGGGTGCCGGCCGCCGCGCTGCCCGCCGCGGACGGGTCGTTCGTGATCGTCGACGCCGACGGCGTGGCCTTCGACACAGCGCCGGTGCAGACCGCGATCCCGGCGGTGCCGGTCATCCACTTGGAGCAGTTCGCCGATCCGCGCCCGAAGGACCGCGCGGCCACCGTCGCCGGGGCGCTGGCCGCGCTGACCGCGCTGCCGGAGCCGCTGCGGTCGCGGGTGACGACGGTGTCCGCGACCGGGCCGTATGCCATCACCCTTACGCTCAAGCCCTCCACCGCGAAACAGCAGGCGGTGACCGTGGCGTGGGGCGGTCCGGAGCAGCCCGATCTCAAGGCACGGATACTGGCCGCGCTGATCGGTCGCGACGCCGGGCACTATGACGTCAGCGCGCCGGACGCCCCCGCCTTCTCGTGACGGTTCGAGTCCGGCACCGGCAATCCGCTAAGATCGGAGTGCGCTATCGGACAACATACGTATTCCCCTCATCGGAAGACGGGCTCACGCGAAGGGTCGTCGGACTACGCTGAGAAGTAAAACCTGCTGACAGTTTCGGCGTGTTCGTTGAACCTCACAGGTCGCGGGACCTAATGTCCTGTAAAGACTTCACAGTCGCACGACCCCGCCGTGTCACCGGCCGGTGTGGGCGGGACTAAGGTGATCACGGGGTTTTCGGCCCGGATACAGATCACCGCACACCACGGAGAGGCCGTCGGACGTGGCAGCACCGCAGAACTACCTGGCCGTCATCAAGGTCGCCGGCATCGGCGGCGGCGGCGTCAACGCCATCAACCGGATGATCGAGGTCGGTCTGAAGGGCGTCGAGTTCATCGCCGTCAACACCGACGCCCAGGCTCTGCTGATGAGCGACGCCGACGTCAAGCTGGACGTCGGCCGCGAGCTCACCCGCGGCCTCGGGGCCGGCGCCAATCCGGAGGTGGGGCGCAAGGCGGCCGAGGACCACGCCGAGGAGATCGAGGAAGTCCTCAAGGGCGCGGACATGGTGTTCGTCACCGCCGGCGAGGGCGGCGGCACCGGTACCGGCGGGGCCCCGGTGGTGGCCCGGATCGCCCGCGAGCTCGGCGCGCTGACCATCGGTGTGGTGACCCGGCCGTTCACCTTCGAGGGCCGGCGCCGGGCGAACCAGGCCGAGGACGGCATCGCGGCGCTGCGCGAGGAAGTCGACACCCTGATCGTCATCCCCAACGACCGGCTGCTGTCGATCTCGGACAAGAACGTCTCGGTGCTGGACGCCTTCAAGGCCGCCGACCAGGTGCTGCTCTCCGGTGTGCAGGGCATCACCGACCTGATCACCACCCCGGGCCTGATCAACCTGGACTTCGCGGACGTGAAGTCGGTGATGAGCGAGGCCGGCTCGGCGCTGATGGGCATCGGCTCGGCCCGCGGCGACGACCGCGCGGTGGCCGCCGCCGAGATGGCCATCTCCTCCCCGCTGCTGGAGGCCTCCATCGACGGCGCCCGCGGCGTGCTGCTGAGCATCTCCGGCGGCTCCGACCTCGGCCTGTTCGAGATCAACGAGGCCGCGCAGCTGGTCAGCGAGGCCGCGCACCCGGAGGCCAACATCATCTTCGGCGCGGTGATCGACGACGGCCTGGGCGACGAGGTCCGGGTCACCGTGATCGCGGCCGGCTTCGACGGCGGCGAGCCGGCCAAGCGCCGCGCGCCGCACGCCACGTCCTCGGCGGCGGCCGCCGCGAACCGCTACGACGAGACCAGCGTCCGGGACGGCATGCGCGAGCAGGTGCTGGGCACCCTGCCCAAGCCGGCCGAGGCCGGAGCGCCGGCCCACGACCCGATGGCCGACACCCAGACGGTCACGGTGATCCCGCCGCAGCCGGCCCCGCTGCCGGCCGACGAGCTCGACATCCCCGACTTCCTGAAGTAGGTCCGGCACCCGTGGCGATATGGCAGCACACCGGTCCGGTGGGCGACGGCGGCACCGCCCGCTTCGCCTTCTCCGACCGCTGGGGCGGCGTCTCCAAGGCCCCCTACACCGCGACCAACCTGGGCGGGCACGTCGGCGACGACCCCGAGGCGGTCGCGGCCAACCGCTCCCTGGTGGCCTTCGAGCTGGGGTTCGCCGACCCCGGCAACGTGGTCTACATGAACCAGATCCACGGCGCCGACGTGGCCTACGCCGCCGCGCAGTGGCAGGGCCGGGCGCCCGACGTGGACGCGCTGGTCACCGACCGCCGGCACCTGGCGCTGGCGGTGCTGGTCGCCGACTGCGTGCCGGTGCTGCTGGCCGACGCCGAGGCCGGCGTGGTCGGCGGCGCGCATGCCGGGCGGCCGGGGATGAAGGCCGGCGTGGTGGCGGCCACCGTGGAGAAGATGGTGGGCCTGGGCGCGGTGCCGGAGCGGATCGTCGCCGTCACCGGCCCGTCGGTGTGCGGGCTGTGCTACGAGGTGCCCGAGCGGATGCGCGCGGACGTGGCCGAGAAGGTCCCGGCCAGCCACGCGGTGACCCGGCAGGGCACGCCGGGGCTGGACGTCGCCGAGGGCGTGTGGGCGCAGCTGGAGGCGGCCGGGATCGACCTGAAGGAGTCGGTGCGGCTGCGGATCTGCACCCAGGAGTCCGCGGACTACTACTCCTTCCGCGGCGAGGGCACCACCGGGCGCTTCGCCGGCTTCGTCTGGCTGGACTGAGCGACCATGGGCGAGCAGAGCCGGCTGGAGCAGATCCGCTCGAATCTGGCCGTGGTCCGCGAGGACATCGCGGCGGCCGCGCGCAAGGCCGATCGCGACCCGTCCGAGGTGACCCTGATCGCGGTGACCAAGACCTATCCGGCCTCCGACGTCCGGATCCTGGCCGAGCTGGGCGTGCTGGACGTGGGCGAGAACCGCGACCAGGAGGCCGCCCCGAAGGCCGAGGCGACGGCGGGCCTGGGCCTGCGCTGGCATTTCATCGGACAGTTGCAGACCAACAAGGCCGGATCCGTCGCCGCGTACGCGGATTTCGTGCATTCCGTGGACCGCGCGCGACTGGTCTCCGCACTTTCCAAAAGCGCTTTGCGATATGACAAAGAGTTGACTTGTTTGGTGCAGGTCGACCTGGGTAACGCAGAGCCCGTGGAAGCGAATACCGCGCGCGGCGGCGCCCTCCCGCACGAGGTCCTCCCGCTGGCCGAGGCGATCGCCGGGGCCCCCGGGCTCACGCTGGGCGGACTCATGGCGGTCGCGCCGCTGGGCGAGGATCCGGGACGGGCTTTCGCGCGGCTGGGCGAGCTCGCAACGAGCTTGCGATCAGCACACCCATCAGCCACCATGATCTCGGCGGGGATGAGTGGGGATCTGGCGGAAGCGGTGGCGGCGGGCGCGACACACGTGCGCATCGGCAGCGCGATACTCGGTATCAGACCGTGATTCCGGTAACGTCGCATCTATCGAACATCGGATACGACGAAGACCGCACGCCTCGCACACTCATCGACCGCGATCGGGAAACCTCCGCGGCACCTATTTACGTTGACAGATGCAAGACAGCCGTAACAGGCCCAGTCCGGAGGCGAACACCATGGCCGGCATGATGCGCAGAGCAGCGGTCTACCTCGGGCTCACTGACGAACAGCGGTTCGAGGACGAGCGGTACTACGACGACTACGAGGACGAGTACGAGCCGGAGCAGACCGAGCACGCCGCGGCGGCGCCGGTCGAGCCCCGCCGCGAGCCGGAGGACACGTCCGCCGGTGCGCTCGTCGTCGCGCAGAACGACCGCCGCGCGTTCGCGGCGCCTTCCAACGTGACGGTGATGCCGGACCGCTCCGAGCGGTCCCCGCGAGCCGACCGAGCCGAGAGAGGTGGACCGGTGATGTACAGCGTCCCGATGGACCGGTCGGCGGACCGCGAAGCGTCCTACCGCATCACCACGCTGCACCCGCGGACCTACAACGAGGCCCGCACGATCGGCGAGCACTTCCGCGAGGGGGTGCCGGTGATCATGAACCTCACCGAGATGGAGGACGCCGACGCCAAGCGCCTGGTGGACTTCGCGGCCGGCCTGATCTTCGGCCTGCGCGGCAACATGGAGCGGGTGACTCAGAAGGTGTTCCTGCTGTCGCCTGCTAATGTCGACGTGACGGCCGAGGACAAGGCCCGGATCGCCGAGGGCGGGTTCTTCAACCAGAGCTGACGCCGCGAGGCGAGTACTTCGGGTCCTCCGGCGTCCCGCGGATGGTGACGACACCGCACGCGGCGGGGCGCCGGATGAAGGTGGGAAGGGGAGAGCGCTATGAGCGTTGTGGGGGCGTTGCTCCTGTGGGTGCTCTACCTTTTCGCGCTGTGCATGATCGTCCGCCTGATCATCGGCTGGGTTTTGGTATTCGCCCGGTCATGGGAGCCGCGGGGTGTCATGCTGGTCGTCGTGGAGACGGCGTACACGGTCACGGATCCTCCCCTGAAGCTGCTGCGGCGTTACATCCCGCCGCTCCGGCTCGGCGGGATGGGGTTTGACGTGGCGTTCATGATCCTGGGGATCATCGTCTTACTGCTGATCCGGGTCGCGGCTACGCTGTGACCGGGTAATGTCTGTGCGAATGCCGACGACCACGCCACGCCTGAGGTGAATGAAAGATGCCGTTGACTCCCGAGGACGTCCACAACAAGCAGTTCACGACCGTACGCCTGCGTGAGGGCTACGACGAGGAAGAGGTGGACGCCTTCCTCGACGAGGTCGAGGCCGAGCTGACCCGCTTGATCCGCGAGAACGAGGAGCTGCGCGCCAAGCTGGCCGCCGCGACCCGGGCCGCGGCCTCGGCGGCGGCCGCGCCCGTGCCGATGCGGCGGGAGCCGACCCCGATACCCGCGCCCGCCCCGGTTCCGGCTCCGCTCCCGGCGCCGTTGCCGGCTCCGCTGCCGGTGCCCCAGGCGCCGCAGTTCCAGGCCCCCGGCGGGGACTCCGCGGCGCGCGTCCTGGCGCTGGCGCAGCAGACCGCCGACCAGGCGATCGCCGAGGCCCGCAACGAGGCCAACAAGATCGTCGGCGAGGCCCGCAGCCGGGCCGACGGCCTGGAGCGCGAGGCCCGCGGCAAGGCCGACGCCCTGGAGCGCGACGCGCAGGAGAAGCACCGCGTGGCGATGGGCTCGCTGGAGACCGCCCGCGCCGCCCTGGAGCGCAAGGTCGACGACCTGCGCGCCTTCGAGCGCGAGTACCGCCAGCGGCTCAAGAGCTACCTCGACGGCCAGATGCGCCAGCTGGAGGCCTCCGGCGGCGACGACCTGGCCGGCTCCGCGCCGCGTCCGCAGCTCGGCGCCTCCGGCCTGACCCCGCCGCCCCCGCCGCCGCCGGCCCCGCAGATGCCGATGCAGGCCTCGCTGCCGGCCGGCATGTCGCAGATGGCGCCGCCGGCCCCGGCCGGGATGAACGGCCAGGGCCTGGGCTCCACCGGCTCCTACCAGTCGCAGGGCGCCGGCTCCAACGCCGCCGCGCTGACCCAGACCATGGCCCCGATCCGGCCGCAGATGCCGCCGCCGCCCCCGATGGGCGGCCAGCAGCCGCCGTTCATGGGCGCGGGCAACGGCCTGGGCCAGCCCTCGGTGCCGTCCCAGCCGTCCCCGATGCGCGGCTTCCTGATCGACGAGGACCCCGACGCCTGAGTCCAGGCCGAGAAGGTCACCAACTGCACAGACACAATGACGTGGCGTCATAAGCCCCGCTTCCGGATTCCGGAAGCGGGGCTCGGCGTGTGTGGGGGCCCGGGTGTGGGGCGGGGCCCGGCGCAGGCCCGGCCGGTTCAGTCCAGGCCCAGCGAGAAGGCCGCCTCCAGGTCCAGGGCGCTGTATGTGCGGAACGACACATGGGTCACCGTGTGGCTCACCCCGGCCACCTTGTTCACGCCGCCCGGGATCACGTCGGCCAGCTGCTCGTGCTCGCGCACCCGCACCATGGCGATCAGGTCGTACTCGCCGGTCACCGAGTAGACCTCACTCACCCCGGCCAGCTGCGAGATCTTCTCGGCGACCTCGGGGATGGCGTCGACATCCGTCTTGATCAGAACGATGGCTGTGATCACAGGAACTCCTTCTCGCGCGACGATTTAGCGATGGTATTGGCCGTAGGGATCGTCCGGATCGGCGGACCGGTAGTCCGGGGCCAGCGGGGGCGTCCCGGAACCCTCCGACTCCGCCTTTTGCCGCAGCCGCAGCGGATCGTCGGGACCGCGGCCCCGGCCGATCACCAGCGCCGCGTACACCAACCCCAGGACGAACCCGGAGACGTGCGCGTAGTAGGCCACGTCGCTGGAGCTGGAGACGCCGATCGTCTGCTGGAACTCGGGCAGCTGCATGACGAACCAGAACCCGAGCACCAGCCAGGCCGGCACCCGCAGCGGCAGGAACCACAGAAACGGCAGGAGCAGCGTCACACGGGCCTGCGGGAACAGGAAGGCGTAAGCGCCCAGCACGGCCGCGATCGCCCCGGAGGCGCCCACCAGGGGCGCGTTGGCGGTCGGATTGGCCCACGCGAAGGCGTAGGTGCTCAGCGCGCCGCCCACGATGTAGAAAAGCAGATAGTGCACCCGGCCGAACTGGTCCTCGACGTTGTTGCCGAAGATGTACAGGAACAGCATGTTGCCCAGCAGGTGGATCCACCCCGCGTGGACGAATATCGCCGTGAAGGCCGGCCACACCGGCGCGCCGTGGCCGCCGTGCGCGCCGCCGAGCAGCTGCGACGGGATCGCGCCGTAGTGGTAGAGGTACGCGTTCTCCCTGGCCTTGCGGCCGGCGTCGGGGTCCGGGCCGGCGAAGGCGATGGGCCCCAGGAGGAACACCACGACGTTCGCGATGATCAGACCGTAGGTGACGACGGGGGCCCGGGAGACCGGGTTCTTGTCGTGAATCGGGATCACCACTGTTGCATCATGGCCCATGGCGCGCCGCGATGGCTCACAGCGGCGCGCGAGGGAGATCCGAATCCGGAGATCCGAAACGCGGCTCCGAGGGCCTACCTTTGAGTTAGGAAGCGGGTCCTTGGCGCGCCGGGCTGAGCTCGGGCCGATAGGGTCGGCGGATCGAGATCGGAATCGGTGCCGAATCGGTGCCGAACCGGGACCCGGATCGGTGTCGGCGTGTGCGCGGGTCCGGGTATCGGTATCGGTACCGCGTCGGCGGGCGTTGTCGGTGGTGCTGGTCGGTGCTGGTCGGTGCTGGTCGGTGCCGGTTGGTGCCGGTCGGTGCCGGTCGGTGGCGGTCGGTGGCGCCGGCGGGTGCCGGCGGATGCCGCGGGCGGATGGTGTCGGCCGGTGCCGTCGACAGATGTGCAAGGTGAACGTCGGACAAAGGGAGTGGGGCAGGTGAGTGCAGCGGAAGGCGAACGCCTGACCGTGACCCTGCCCGACTCCGTCCGCCAGCGCGTGGTCGAGATCGCCTCCGATGCCCTCGGCAAGCTGCCGGCGGCCGAGATCCCGGCGCCCCTGAAGCCGTTCGCCAAGTTCGCCCCGGCGAAGCGCGCCAAGGCCGCCGCGATCCCGATGGCCGCCGCCCTGGAGAGCGACGGGGCCTTCCGTGCCCGGGTCGCCGAGCGGGTCCGCGACACCGCCCCGGACCTGTCCGAATCGCTGTTCGCCGGCGTGGTGCCGGCCGCCGCCGACCCGCACGAGATCGCCGCCGTCGCCTACCTGCTGCGCCCGCAGGGCTGGACCGGGATCGTCAAGGACGCGCTGGACGCGGTCGCCCAGGGCGCGCGGACCGCCGCCGGGGAGGCCGCCGAGAGCGAGGTGGCGCGGCTCAACGCCGAGGTGGCCGAGCTGCGCGAGGTGGCGCGGCAGGCCTCCGACGCCCTGCGCGTGGTCCAGGACGAGGCCCGTCGCGAGGGCGACCAGCTGCGGCGCAAGGTCCGGCAGCTGGAGGCCGACATGCGGCGCGCGCTGGCCGCGGCCCGCTCCGCCGAGGCGGCGCTGGAGGCGGAGCGCTCGGCGTCCGGCTCCGCGGCCTCGGCCGGGGAGGCCGAGGTACGGCGGCTGCGGACCCGCCTGGCGGCCGCCGAGTCGGCGCTGGACGCCGCCCGCCGCTCGGCCCGCTCCGGGCGCTCCGAGGGCGACATGCGGCTGCGGCTGCTGCTGGACACGCTGGCCGGGTCCGTGAAGGGTCTGGAGCGCGAGCTGGCGCTGCCCCCGACCCAGGACCGGCCGGCCGACACCGTCGCCGCCTCCGCGCCGGACACGCTGGCCCCCTCCGACATGTCGATGCAGGGCCGGGCCAAGGACGACCCGGCGCTGCTGGACCAGCTGCTGACGCTGCCGATGGTGCACCTGGTGGTGGACGGCTACAACGTCACCAAGAGCGGCTACCCGACGCTGTCGCTGGCCGAGCAGCGGGTCCGGCTGGTGGGCGGCCTGGCGGCGCTGGCGGCGCGCACCGGGGCCGAGGTCACGTGCGTGTTCGACGGCGCGGCGCTGGACGGCCCGGTGCGGCTGACGCAGCCGCGGGGCGTGCGCGTGCTGTTCTCGGCGCCGGGGGAGATCGCCGACGAGCTGATCCGCCGGCTGGTGGCCGCGGAGCCGGCCGGGCGGCCGGTGGTGGTGGTGTCCTCGGACCGGGAGGTCGCGGAGGGGGTGCGGCGGTCGGGGGCGCGGCCGGTGCCGGCTTCGATGTTGTTGAATCGGATGGCGCGGTTCTAGGGGGTTTTTAGGGCGTTTCCAGGGCGTTGGGCTGGGTGCCGGGCTGGGCCGCGCGTAGCGCCGGCGACTCTGCTGTCCGGAGCGCTGGCCGGGGTGCTGTTCGGCGTTGTGTCGGGTTGCTGTGCGCGGCCGAGTGAGGCCGTGTGAGGCCGAGTGAGGCCGAGTGCGGTCGTTTGCAGTGGTTTGCGACCGTTTGCGGTCGTGCGTCGCGTCGCCGCAGGTGGGGATCAGTACCCGGACGTCCGGTCGTTCGCCTAATCGTCTATTCGAGTGTCGGAGTCTTGCCGGGGACGGTCCGGCCGGACTAGGTTCGTGCGCTGTTCTGCCGATATCGCCGGGTGTGCCCGGATGCGGAGGTCACCACAGAATGGCGCATCACAGTACGAAGCGGAGCCGATCCTCCTGTGCCCGTCCGGCGCTGTCGGCGCGCGGGCGCACGGTCGCGGTGGCCGCGCTGACCGCCGTCGCGGCGGCCGCGGGCGTCGTCGCCACGGCGGCGGCCGTCCCGGCGCCCCGGAAGCCGGGCCCGGCCCCCGACGGCCGCGAGACCGCGACCGTGAAGGCCCAGATCGCCGCGCTCTACCGCCAGGCCTCCGAGCTGACGCAGGCCTACGACGCGGCACAGGAGCAGGCGGCGCACCTGACGATCGCCGTCCAACACTCCGAATCGGAGCTCCAACAGGTCGGCGCCGACTACGTCCACCAGCGCTCCGCCCTGGGAGCCATCGCCGCCGACCAGTACCGCGCCGGCGGCGTCGACCAGCGCCTGGCCCTGATGCTCGCCGACCACCCGGACACCTTCCTCGGCAACGCCGCCATGGCGGCCCGCCTCAGCGACGAGCAGCGCGGCCGGATCGCCGAGGCGGTGGAGAGCCAGCGCCGCCTGATCGAACTCCAAAGCGCCGCCGCCGACCAACTCGCCGACCTGAGCCGCACCCGCGACACCGCGTCCCGGAGCCGCCAAGCGGTCAACGACCAGCTCCGCCGGGCGCAGGCCCTCCTCGGCACCCTGTCGGCCTCGCAGCGCCGTGCCGTCGCGGCCGCGGACTTGGGACCGGACAGCAGCGGGTTCACCGGCGAGAGCGTCGATCCGGCGACGCTGGCGCACCCGGCCCTGCCGGCGTCGTCCCGGGCACGCACTGCGATCGCGGCGGCTTACGCGGACCTTGGGAAGCCGTACGTGTTCGGCGCCGAGGGCCCCGACGCGTTCGATTGCAGCGGTCTGATTCAACGGGTGTGGCGTCAGGCCGGCGTCGAGCTGCCGCGGACGTCGTCGGAGCAGGCGGAGGCGGGCCAGCGGGTGCCACTGTCCGACATCCAGCCAGGTGACCTGGTGATCTACTACTCGGGGCGGAATCATATTGGGATGTATGTGGGGGACGGGAAGATCATCCACGCGCCGCATCCGGGGACGCAGGTGCGGATCAGTCCGCTGATGTCGATGCCGGTGAATATGGTGGTGAGGGTGTGAGGTAGGGCTGTCGTCCCGGCTTGTCGCCGCCGATGTCTATGGTGGGCGCCGTGAGCATGATCGGGGAGTACTTGAGGGTGACGCCGTCCGAGCTGGACAGGGCGGTGAGGGATCCGGAGTGGGCGCTGGAGTTGGCGGAGTTGGTGATGGACGCCCAGGAGGATGATGCGCCGACCGCGGCGGATGCCAGGCACTTCAGCACTTATAAGACCTGGAACTTGCTGGGGTTTCTGCTGCGCCGGTTCGGGTTTCCGGTCGACGTGGTGCATGGCGAGGAGCAGTTCGCCGAGGACGAGGACTGGGGTTACGGGCCGCCACGGTTCCTGTCGGTGGAGCGCGTGCGGGCGGCGGCGTTGGAGTTGGAGCGCGTGTCCTATGACGATCTGCTTCGCGGGGTCGAGGTTGGCGAGTTGGCCGAGGCGAAGGTCTACCCGATGGGCTGGGAGCAGCGCGGCGAGTTGGAGTGGGCCAGGGATTACTACGGTCGGCTCGCGGTCTTCTTTCGTGCTGCGGCTGCCGGTGGCGATGCGGTCATTGTCTGGCTTGACTGACGGATTTCGGGCGGCGGCGGAGCTGGTGCTGGTGAGGGCTGGGTCAAGCTTGGGATCCAGTGCTGGCCGGGTTAGTGAGGTCGCGTTCGGTGTGAGCGGTGCGGCAGTCTTGATGAATGACTGACGTCTCGATCAGAAGGTCTCGCCCAGGTGATGGCGAGGCTTGTGCCCACCTTTGGCGAGAACTCGGCGCTCTGTATTCGGAGATGAATCCGCATACGTTCCAGGTGCCGACCGCAGAGGGCTTGGCGGAGTGGCTTGATGAGCGGATGGCTTTTTATCAGGACAGTCAGGAGCTGTTGTCGTTGGTCGCGGAGGTCGACGGTGTTGTGATCGGGACGCTGACTGCTGTGCTTCATGAGCCGAGTGAGACCGCTGTGCGGCAGGTCCAGACTGATTTGGGTCGGCGACGGCTGCATATCGACAACCTGGGCGTTGCGGGGTCGCATCGACGGGCTGGTGTTGGCTCGGCGTTGATGCGGGCTGCTGAGGAGTGGGGGCGTGAGCGGGGGGCGGAGGTTGTGTTGTTGGAGACTGAGGCGAACAATCCGATGTCTGTGCCGTTTTATGAGGAGCGGATGGGGTTCAGTGCTGAGGTTGTGGTTTTTCGTAAGGAGATTGGGGTTTTGGGGGAGTGATGCTTGGCTCGGCGTGGTGGGAAGGGGCGTTGTCTTAGGCCGTCAGCTGCGCCAGACGCGTCAGCTGTGTCAGCTGATTACTGGGATGCGGCTAGGGCCTGTCTGTGGTTGTGGTCATGTGGCGGGGCGGAGGCTGCGGATCCAGATCAGCGATCCGCGTAGCTGGAGCCCCGCCATGTAGCTGTCGGGTGTCTTGTCGTATCGGGTGGCCAGGCCGCACCATGCTTTGATCTTGTTGATGCAGCGCTCCACGGTGTTGCGGTCCCGGTACTGTTCGGCGGCGACGGCACCGGGGCGGGTGCGGGGGCGTCCGATCGGGCCGCGCACCTTGACCTGCTCCAGTACGGCGACGAACCGCGGGCTGTCGGCGGCCTGCCCGAGCGTGAGCAGAAACGCCAACGGACGACAGCGCTGGTCGGCGGCCAGGCGAACCTTGCAGGTCAGGCCGCCGCGTGAGTGCCCCGGAGCCGCCGCCGTCAGCCGGGCTCGGCGCCGCCGTCGCACGCGCCGACGCTCGTCCTGTTCAGCCTGCAGCGCCTGCTCATCGCCGGTCAGCGCGGTTGTCCGGTACCGCCCGCCCCTTTTCGGCTGCCGCGGCCTGCTCCAGCGCCGTCAGCACCGCCGGATCCACCACCATCCCGGCCGCGTCCTGATGTGCGCGGGCCACCATGGAATCCACGCTGACCAGCGACAAGTCCACCTGCCCCCGCGCCGCGGCCTCGGCGATCATCCCGTCCATCAGCGCCGCGAACACCCCCGCCTGGCGCCACCGGGCGAACGCGTCGTACACCGTCTGCCACCGGCCAAACTCGGCCGGCATCTCCCACCACTGGCCTCCGGTACGGAACCGCCAGATCACGCCCTCGAACTGCTCACGCAACCGCTGCGGATACGGACCGAACCGCCCGATCGGCAAAAACGGCCCGATCAAGCCCCACTCATCATCGTCCAGCTCACGCCGCGTCACATCAGCGTTCTACTAGCCCCAGCATGATCAGCGACCCGATCGGCCCATCAGATCACAACATCAGACGGGCCCTAGTAGTTGGCCACTAGACAGTTAGACGGTGTCGGATTCTGCGCTAGGGTCGGGTCGCGGACGCGGAGGGAGTCTGGGGTGGCTGGCGGGTTCGAAGAGTTCTTCTATGCAGCGACCGGCCGGGCTCCTGATGCCGTGCAGGCTGCCATGGCGGCGCAGGGTCTTCCCACAGAGTTGAGGATGGCTGCTGGGGCGGACACGACTGCTGCCGGTGTGTTGCCCTGGCTTTTTCGGCGGGTGGTTGGTACGCCGGAGTCGACGCCGCGGAGGTTGGTGTATGTGCTGCCGGCGCATAGCCTTCCGGAGCGGGCGGTTGGGCGGATTGAGGGGTGGTTGCGGCGGTTGGGGGAGTGGGGGGCGGAGTGGGAGGGTGGTGAGGGGTTTGGGGCTGGGGCTGGGTTTGGGCTTGGCGTTGGCGACGAGGTTGGAGTGTATTTGCTGGCCGGAGCCGTCCGGAGTGGTGGCTGGATGCGGCATCCGGAGCGGACCGCGATCTTGGTGGGTACGCACGATCTGTTGTTGAGCAGGGCTCTGATGCGTGGCTTTGCTGGCTCGCGGCGGATAGCGCCGGTGGAGTATGGCCTGCTGAACAATGATGCGCAGTGGGTTTTTGATGGTGTGGAGCGGCTTGGTCCTGGGTTGGCGACGAGTGTTCGGTTGCAGCGGATGCGGGATGCGATGGGTACGGTCGCGCCTACCGCGAGTCTGTGGATGTCGTCGGGTGAGGCTGTGGCTGGTGGGGGCGTTGTGGATGTCGGGGATGTTGTTGGCGATGTCAGGGATGTTAGGGATGTCGGGGGTGTTGGGGAGGTTGGGGATCTGGCTCGGGACGTTGTGGCTGCGCATGTCGCGGGGACTCAGACTGCTGTTGTTGTCGGGTCGGTGGCTCGGGCCCGTGCGCTTTATCGTGCGCTGCGGGTGGGTGCGCCGGAGCGGGACGTTGTGCTCGTTCATCCCTATTTTCGTGCTGCTGATCGACGTGATCGGGTGGCTGAGTTGGGGGAGCGGGAGGTCGATCGGATTGTTGTGGGGACGCGTGCGTTGGAGGCAGCGATTGATTTTGTGCCGCGTACTTTGCTGAGGGAGGAGGGCGAGCGCGAGGTGGCGGTGGCGGTGGAGGTGGAGGTCGGAGGGGTTGAGGCGGTTGAGGTGGTTGGGGAGTGGGATGAGTCTGATCTGCTGGCGCTGTTCGACACTGCTGTTGATTCTTCGGATCTGGATGTGGCTGGTTGGGTCTGCGAACCCGCGGATCGTATGGCGTTGGTTGCGTGGCGGGAGTGGGAGGCTGGCGGGCCTTCGGAGGAGGAGCCTGAGGCGGGGCGTGAGGAGTTGTGTCCCGTTCCGTTGGATGAGCTGGGTTCGGTGCTGGATGGTCGGGCTTGGGTGCGGGCTGCGGGTGATGGGGGTGGCGACTATGTGTGGCGTCGTGCGAGGGCCGAGGATCTGAAGCCTGGTGTGGTGATGTTGTTGGATGCGCGGTGCGGCGGCTATCTGGCTGATGAGGGTTGGTCACCGGAGAGTGCTGAGCCGGTTCAGCCGGTGGTGGTGGGTCCGGAGCCGCCGAGGTATGTCTGTGTTGTGTGGGTCACTCTTGATCAGCATCTTGCTGAGACGGAGGAAGAGGCGCGGTTGCTGGTTGAGGCGCTGGTGGGTGGTGTGGGTGAGATGGGTGGGGTGGGCGGGATGGGCGGGATGAGTGGTGCGGGTGAGGTGGGCGGTGTCGGTGGCGTGGATGTGCCCGAGAGGTATCAGGAAGCTGTTTTTCTGGCGGCGCGCTATCACGATCTCGGCAAGTGCCACGAGGTGTTCCAGGAGTTGTTGCGCGCCGGTGGGGGCGACGCGCCGGATGGGCTGCTCGCCAAGTCGAAGTCGCCGTTCAGCACTGGTCGGTCCCGGCGGCCGCACTTTCGACATGAGTTGGTCAGCGCTTTGATGCTGGCTCATGGTGGTCATTGGCATGGCGAGTCGGTTGATCATCAACTTGTGACGTACCTGGCCGCCGCGCACCACGGCATGGTGCGGATCTCAGCGACAGCGTATGAGGATGAGGCGCTGGCGATCCTGGGTGTCGTCGACGGCGACCGGACGCCGGCAGTCACGTTGTCGAGCGGCGAGACCTTTCCGGCGCAGGAACTGAGGACAGCGGACTTCCGGCCCGAGAGCGGTGGATTGTGGTCGGCGCAGGCTCGGGCGCTGCGAGATCGTGCTGATGTTGGACCGTTTCGGCTTGCTTTTCTTGAGGCTTTGGTGCGGGTTGCCGATTGGCGGAGCAGTGCGCGGCACGATGGGCCGGAGGCGGGGTGAAAGGCTTTTTTGACGACCTTCGGCCATGGTGCTGACTGGTCGGTGGCGGTCGTTGGGTGGGGGTGGGGTCAGGCTCCGAGAGCTGTTGCGGGGGTGGGGAAACCCAAGGTCAAAGGCCAGTTCAAGAGCCAGTCAAGGTCAACTGCGCCTCCGGCGGCCCCTCCGGGGAGGGCCTCGCTCTGGAAAGAGTGGGGCCGGGCGGGTTGGCGCGGCCTTGGTCGGTGGTTCCGGTTTCGGTTCCGGTCTTTCCGTCGCATCGTCGCCTGAAGGAATCACACCGCCCAGGCGGTATCAAGGCGACCCTTCAGGTGCCGTGCCCTGGCTGATGCGAGCCTTGACACCGCCTGGGCGGCGCGATTGGCTACGCCCGCCGACGCGACAGTCAGTCATGATGGTCTGGGCACTGCGGCCTCGGGTCTGACCCGCGACGCGATCGACACCCCGGCCCTTCT